>CAZBRH010000066.1:0-1797 GCA_964494245.1 uncultured Planctomycetota bacterium
CTGAATCGAGCGAAGCCATGTCGCATATTCCCATTCCAACCGAGCAGATTGCCGAGCTATGTCGGCGTCATGGCATCCGCAAGCTCGCTCTGTTCGGATCGGTGCTGCGAGATGATTTCCGCCCCGACAGCGATGTCGATGTGCTGGTGGAGTTTGAGCCCGGCACGCGTGTTGGCCTGAGATTCTTTGCCATCGAACAGGAGCCGCACGGCAACACGGCGGCCGCTCAATCCGAGAGCGTCGATGTGCGCCGTCACCATCGTCTTATTGTTGGCCGCGAGAAGCCGCTCGTAATCCACCCTCGCAATAGAGATATCCTTGAAGTCGCCCTTCTCACGAAGCTTGGTGCCAACGGCCACAGGGAAAACTGGCAGGCCGGCGGCGGCGATCTCGCGCACCGGGTCGTGCCCCGAATTGTCGATGCCATCGGTGAACACGAGGGCCCCCATCGTGGCCAACTTGTCGCATTTCCGGCAGGCCTCGCCAACGGTTGGCGCAAACGCCGTCGATGTGCCCACTGGCTCGACCGCAGCAAACCCCGACGTCTCCGCCGTCAATCGGTCCGAAAACGAATAGAGTTCTAGCTCGAAATCCTCTTCGAGTTTGGCAAGAGCGCCCCTGCGACCTAGAATTTCCTCTTTCACCCAGGCCAGACGGCTCAACCCCCGCGGGCCGTCCGTAATCTTCATGCTTCCCGAAGCGTCCACGAGCACGAGTAGCTTCGAACGCCGCACGTCCCGCTTTACGAACTTCAACGTTGGCTCGAAATAGAGGAGGACAAGCGTCGCGATGGCAGCCAAACGGAGCAGCAGCAACGCTGTCGAACTACCGGACGCAGCGCCCCGTGCACCCAAAACGTATGATGCAACGACAACGCCCGCAAGGGAAGTCGCCGCCAGCACCCACCCGAGCAGCGGAACCGCAAGGCCCACGATGACAACCAGCCCACCTACGACGACGGCCCCGCCGCAGAGCGTCCCCACGAACAGCGCTGCCCGCCCCAAAAGCGACCCGACACCGTAGCGGACCCGCAGCCAGAAGAATACATTCAGCCCCGCCGCTACGCCGACCACGACCGCTGGGACAACCAGCGATCGCTCAGCCAACAGGAGCTCGGTGTTCGGAGCTATGTCGAGCCGCGTCACGCCAGAGATTATAGGATAGGCCCCACTCACCCGACAAGGCCACGCGCTCAGGCAGTCCGCTTCCGGAACTCCTCCTCCAGCGCCTTCAAACCGGGGCGGATGACCTGTCGGGCGGCCTCCCCCAACCGCTCGATGAACAGGCACCCGTTCAGATGGTCGATCTCGTGCTGAAGGCACCGCGCCTGAAGACCGTCCGCCTTCATCTCAATCTCGTTCCCGTTCTGGTCGTAAGCGCGCACGACAACTTCCGCCGAGCGCGTCACCTTCGAGCGAACGCCGGGAACGCTCAAACAGCCCTCCTCGCCCGTCTCTTCGCCTCGCGCTTCGACGATAACCGGATTGATGAGCACGAGTTCGCCGTTCTCCTTCCCGGACACATTGAGGACACACAGCCGAACGCTCTCGCCGACCTGCGGGGCCGCGAGGCCGATGCCCTGCTCCTCATACATCGTCCTGAACATCTCTTCCGCCAGGCGGAGCAATTCTTGGTCGATCCGCTGGACTGGGGCCGCGCGGCGCTTCAGGACTGGATCAGGATAAGCCCGGACTCGCAGCATGAGAATCCTCGTGTGGGCCGAAGGCAGCTCACAAGGGTATTGTATGCTGCCTCGCGCCCGCGTCAAGGACGAACAAAGAAGAGGCGTCTGCGGCG
>CAZBRH010000066.1:1807-10221 GCA_964494245.1 uncultured Planctomycetota bacterium
CTGCCGGTATAATGTGGCCGGTGGTCATGCACGACCCAATGCCCGATAGAGAGGACGCCAAATGAAAGGACTTCACCAGCTGTTAGCGTTGTATGTGCTCATCGCTCTGGTCACAGGCTGTGCGGCGCCTGAACGGGGAGCAACGGTATCCTTTGAGCAGAATCGGCCGCGGGGGCTTGTGCAGCGGACGCTCGAGAACGGCCTCGTCATCCTCTGCCAAGAGAACCACACGGCGCCGCTCGCCGTTGCGCAGGTCTTTGTCCGCGCCGGCAGCATTTTCGAAGATGAATATCTCGGCAGCGGCATCTCGCATCTCTGTGAACACATCGTGTCCGGCGGCTCGACAGCTACCCGCCGCGAAGGGGAATGCCGGAAAATCCTCGACGAACTCGGTGGTGCAAACAACGCCTACACATCCCTCGACCGGACGACGTATTTCATCCGCACGACCGCAGGCGAGAACTTCGACACGGCGCTCCAACTCCTCGCCGACTGGATGCAAAACGCGACCTTCAGGCAGGAGGAATTTGACCGAGAACGCGAGGTGATCCAGCGCGAGATTGAGAAGGGCCTGACGGAACCTGATCGGGTCCTCTGGAACCTCTCCGCTCGAACAACCTACCTTCTCCATCCCGCTCGGCACCCCGTCATCGGCCACAAGGACCGATTCCAGAAGTTGACCCGCGACGACGCACTGAACTACTACCGCCGCATGTATACGCCCGACAACATGGTCGTTGTTGCCGTGGGCGATTTCGACGCCGCGCGAACCGCCGACCGCATCGCCGAGCTTTTTCAAAAAGCCGAACGCAGCGGACGAGCACCCCGCATCCCCGAAGAAGACCCGCCGCAGCAAGGTCTCCGCACCGCAACGGTCGAAATGGATGTCAAGTCGGCATATGTGCTCATGTCCTTCCGCACCGTGCCGCTGAGCCACCCCGACCTCTACGCACTCGACGTAATGTCCTACGTACTCTCGAAGGGCGACAGCTCGCGGCTTGTCCAGCGGCTCCGCGAGCAGGACCAACTCGTCGATGAGGTCGACACATGGTCCGACACACCCTGGTATGGCGCTGGCCGCTTCGTGGTCAGCATGGTGCTGAAGCCAGAGAACATTGAGAAGGCAAAGCGTGTCGTCATTGAGGAGCTTGAGCCGCTGAAGCGCGAGCGCGTGTCGGAGGCGGAGCTTGCCCGTGCGAAGAAGCAGAAGGTCGCCGACGATGTGCTCTGGAACCAAACCATTGAGCAACAGGCCGCGTCGCTTGGCGGCAACTACCTGGCAACAGGCAACCCATTCTATGACCAGCAGGTCTATCTCCGTGGCATCCGCGCGGTGCGCGCGGAAGAGATTCGCGCGGCAGCCGCGAAATATCTCGTCGAAGATAACCTGGCCGTTGCGGTCGTCGGCCCGAAAAACGAGACCTCCCGCGATGCAGAGACAAGCCGGGCGGAACTTTGCGAAACACAGAAGGTCGTGCTCCCGAACGGCCTCCGGCTGCTCGTTCGCCGCAACCCCGGCGTGCCGCTGGTCTCGATGCAAGCGTATTTTCTTGCCGGCGTCATCACGGAGGACGAAACCACCGCAGGCGTGTCGCACGTCCTCGGCCAGATGCTGACCCGCGGCACGAAGTCCCGCACGGCGCTGGACATCGCCCGCACGTTCGATGAAATGGCTGGCAGCATCAACGGCGGTTCCGGCAACCACACCGTTTTCCTCAGCGCCGAAGTCCTTTCCGAGGACTTCGCGCGCGCCTTCGAGGTCTTCGCCGACTGTCTCTTAAACCCTACCTTCCCCGAAGATGAATTGGCAAAGGTGAAGCAACTGACGCTCAACGCACTGGAGCGCCAGCACGATGACTGGGAGGCATCGGCACTCGACTTCCTTCGTTCGACGCTCTACAAGGTTTCTCCTTACCGGCTGAATCGGCTCGGCACTGAGCAGTCGGTCAACGCGATCACGCCCGCGCTGCTCCGACAGCGCCATCGCGACGCTTGTTGCGGATCGAACGGCGTCGTCGCGGTATTCGGCGATGTGGACCCCGACAAGGTCAAGGCCCTCGTCACGCGGCTGCTCGGAAAACTGCCAGCCGCGCCCGGCGGGCCGCCGCGGGAAGTCGCAGCGGACAAGCCGCTGACCGAAGACGTCCGCGCCAGCCGCCAGACTGGCAGGCCGGGGACCGCAGTCGTCTGCGCAGCGTATCCGGCAGCCACGATCAACGACGCCGACCGGTATCCGCTGCTCGTCCTCGACGGTGTGATGTCCGGTATCGGCTGGCCGGGCGGATGGCTCCACGACGAACTGCGCGGCAGGGGCCTCGTTTACGTCGTCCACGCCTACAACTTCCTCGGCTTCCGTACGCCCGGCTATTTTGGCATCTACGCGCTCACGCAACCCGAGAAGGTGGACGAGGTTATCGCGGTCATTGAGGCCGCCGTCAAGCGGGCAACGACGGAGTTAGTGCCCGAAGACGAATTCGAGCGAGCAAAGAAGATGGCCATCACGGTCGAGTTACTGGAGCGCCAAACGAACGCTGCGCTGGGAGCCGGGGCGGCGCTTGACGAACTCTACGGCCTCGGCTTCGACGCCGCCGAGAAGTTCGCCGACCGCGTGAAGGCGGTGACGCGTGAGGACGTGCTCCGTGCCGCGCAGAAATACCTCACCAAGCGCGCGCTCGTCACCATCGCACCCGCGGCGGAGTCGTCGAATTAGTTTCTGAACACCCGCACTACGCCAGCCGGTCGAGCCGGTTGATGACCTCGGTGAGCGTGAGGCGGGCGTGGCGCGAAGGGGCACAGGAACGCAGGACAACCTTCTCCAGCGCGAGAGGAACCTCGGGGTTGTATTGACGCACGGAGGTCTCGAACGACCGTACCTGGCGGTCCATCGTTCCCATCGCCGCCGCGCCGCCGATATTGGGCCGAATGGTGCGGCCGGTAAGCGCCCAGAACATCGTCGCCCCCAGCCCGAAGACATCCGTCCACTCATCCACCCCCGCCCCAGCAAGCTGTTCGGGCGCCATGTAGTTCGGGCTGCCGACAACCTGGGACATGTGGCCTTCGCGTCGGCACGCGAGACCTAAGTCGATAAGCTGAACCCGGCCGTCGGGGCAAACGATGATGTGCTGCGGCTTCATATCGGCGTGGACAACGTTGTTCTGGTGCATGAACCGGAGGATGTCGGCGGCCTGCCGGTAAATGTCCACCATCTTGCTTAGCGGGTAGTCACGTCGCAAACGAAGGTTGACTCCTTCTACGAAATCCATTACGAGGTGCAAGCCGCGCGTGCGCATGAGCAAGTCGCGCTCGCGCTTGAGTTTGTGCATGCGTGGGATGCCGACGTGCCCGCCGGCAAGGTTTGTCAGCCGGTGGCCGAGCCGCCATTCATTGCGGACCTGGGCAAGATAGACACGGATGACCTTGCGGAGGTTGCCGCCGTATTCGGGCGAGGGGTCGTGCTCCTGGATTTCGAGGACGATTTCGGGCGTGACGCTCTTGACCGCGAGGTCTTCGCCCGTGCGCTCGTCTTTTGCGCGAAAGACGATGCTGCCGGCACCGTTGCCGACCTGTTCGAGGATGGTGATGCCGCGAAGGTTTGGCTTCATTTCGGTGCTTGGTCGAGTTGCTTCAAGGCCGCCTCCGCCTTGGGCCCATATGGGGTTGCCTTGAACGCCTCCTTCTGCACAACCTCTCCGTAATAGTTCCGCGCTCGCTCGATATCTTTCATCTTTTCGGCGCATTGGCCTGCCATGTAAAGTCCGGCGGCGCGCCATTCATCGTAGCCATAGAGGTTGTCAATCTTCAGGAATTCCCGAATCGCTTCGCGGAGTTGGCCTTGAAGCATGCGGCATTCGGCGATGCCGTACTGCGCCCGGGCGGCCGTTTCGGTCTTCACGGCAGCGATGACAGCTTCGTAGGCGTCAAGGGCGTCCGCGTAGGCGCCAAGCTGCTGGGAGCAAAAGCCGACGCCGTATCGCATCTCATTGATCCACGGACTTTGGGGAAATTTTGCTGCGGCGGCGCGATAAGCGGCCAGCCCCTTTGCCCACTGCTTTTCGGCGACGTGGCATTCGCCGATGTGGAACATCGCAAGCTCGGTGAGTTGGTCGCCGGGCTTGGCCGCAATCGCCCGCTCGAAGGCGCTCACCGCTTCGGCGTGTTTGCCCTGCGCCTGAAGCGCTCGCCCTAATCGATAGTGGGCTTCGGGGGCCAACGAACTTTCGGGACACTCGCGGAGGAGCTTCGAGAAGGTGTCCGCCGCGGCGGCCGCTGCATTGTCCTGCATCTGCGCCAGCCCCAGTTTGTAGTAAACCTTGTCGAGCAGGTCCTTCGGCCCTTTTGCTGCGGCGGCCTCGTAGCGCTCGATCGCGGGCCTGAACTTCTTCGCGTCAAAGAGCACGTTCCCAAGTTCGAACAGCGCCGGCGCAAGCACGTCGCTCTCGGGATACCGCGCAATGAGTTGCTCATATGTTGCCGCCGCCTTGTCGGGATCGTTCCGTTTCCTGAAACACCACGCGAGGTCGTAAAGAGCATTGTCTGCAAACGGCGATTTCGGGCTGGTCTGGACGAAGGCCTGAAGAACGGGGATGGCATCGTCGTAGTTCCCGGCCTCGCAATTTGCGTCGCCAATGCGAAACGCCGCTTCTTCGGCCAGTTCGTGCTTCGGGTGTGCGGTGACGAACGACCTGAATTCCGCAATCGCCTGGGCGAACTTCTTGTCGTCTTCGAGGCATCGAGCCGCCCAGAAGGAACTTTCCGGCGCGAGCTTGCTCGCGGGATACTGGGCGACAACCTGCCTGAAGCGCTCGGCGGCCGCCGTCAGCTTGTTCTCTTTGCGGTCGCACCACGCCAGCCCGTAAGCGGCGATGTCCGCCCATTGCCGACCATCCTCGGGGTATTCCTTGAGCTGGCGCTCGTAGTATTCGCGCGCGCTCGCATAGTTGCCGGACTGGAATTCGGATTCGCCAGCATAGACGAGCGCCTGCGCGGCAAGCGGATGTTTCGCGTGCTTCTTGAGAAACTCCGCAAAGCGTTCGCGCGCCGCGTTGAAATCCCGCCGGTCGTATGGGATCACCGCGAGGCGGTATGCTGCGTTGGCGGCGAAATCGGAGGTTGCGAACTTCTGGCGGCACGCCTCGAAGTGCGCGACGGCTTCGACGTCCTTCTTCAAACTCGCCGCTGCCTCGCCCGCCATGTAAAGGGCCTCCGCCGCAAACGGGCTCTCCGCGAACGTCGAGGCCAGTTCAAGGAACCGCTTTTCCGCGTTTTCGTTGTCGCCAAGCTGGCGGTAGGACCACGCTAACTTGTATAGCGCATCATCGGCGTGAGGTCCCTTCGCATCGAGCCGCAGCGACGCCAGGCAGGCGTCCCGTGCCGCGACGTAGTTCTTCAGACGATACTGGTATTCGCCCTCCACCTGTTTGACAGACGCGAGCAGGCGGCTGGCAGGGTATGTCTTCTCGAACTCCTGGCAGGCGGCGACGGCCTTGTCTGTCTCGCCAAGTTCCGCGTGGCAGAAAATCGCCGCATAGGCCGCGTCCTCGGCGAGGTTATCTTCCCTGAACTTCGTCATCACTTCGGCGTAGGCCGTCAGGGCATCGCGGAACTTCTTGGCGCCGAAAAGCGCCTCGCCCAGCCCGAAATAAGCCGTCGCCTGCTCGACCGCTGGCAGGTCCGCGCCAATCGCATCCGCAAAATGCTTCGCGGCCTCGGCGTATTTCTGGAGCTTGAGCAGCGCTCGCGCCCGCGCAGCGGCCACGCGCGCAGCCACGGGCGCGTTGGCGAACGCGGCGACAAACTTGTCGGCGACGGCAATGGCCTGCTCCGGCTTCTCCGCCGCCAGATAGGAGTTCGCGGCATTCAGGAGCGCCAACGGAGCGCTCGGCTCTTTCGGGTGGTTTTCGGCCACGCTTTCGAATGCTCGTCCGGCAGCATCGTATTCCTTCAATGCGAAGTGGCAGCTCCCCACACCCATCCGCGCCTCATCGCTCCACTCGCCGGGGAACTTCGCGACAACATCGTTGTATGCTGCGAGCGCCTTTCGGTAATCTTTCAACTCGAAGAGGCACTCGCCGATCTTGAGTTGCGACTGGGGCGCTGTCGGTTCCTTCGGGAACCGCGCGACGACCGTTCCGAATGCCTGGGCGGCGCCCGCGTAGTCGCGCTGCTCGAATCGCGCCCAACCGAGCGAATACCACGCCACCGGGACATATTTCTCGCTGTCCGGATAATCCCGGATGAGCTTTTCACAGGCGGCGGCCGCCTCGGCGAACTTCTTCAGGTTATAAAGCGCCTCGGCCTGTGCCGAGAGCGCCGCAGGAGCCAGCGGGTCCTTGGGGGCCACGGCAACCAGCTTCCCATAGGCCGCCGCCGCCTTTTCCCAGTGTCCCAACTGCGATTCGCATTCGCCGAGCCGGTAAAGCCCCTTGACAAGGAGAGCTTCGGGAGGAGTTTTCGCCACGAGATCGTCGAACGCTGCCGCTGCCTCCTTGTATTGCTTCAGCCGGTAGCGGCATTCGCCAAGCTGAAACCGCGCCCGCGGCGCCTCGTCGTGCGTCCCGAACTTTGCCAAGAACGCCGCATATTCCTCGATGGCGAACTCGTATTCTTTGCGGAGAAAGAACCCGTCGCCGCTACCTAGCATATCTTCCGGCGACGCCGCCAACGCTGCGCGAGCCGACGCCGCCAGCACGCCCAAGAACGCAAGGACTGCGATTCCTCGAAATCTGTTCACCGCCACACACCTTCTGCCCAAGCGTGTCAGCATTTCGCGGCGCTCGTCGGAACGAGGCAGAGCATCGCCACCGGTTTCGCTCCCGTATTGCGGAAGCAATGTTGCTCGCTCTGCGGAACGAAGATGGCGTCGCCCGGACCGAACGCCTCGTCGCCGTTGCCGCAGACAACGACGCCGGAACCCGAGAGGATGAAGACCTCGTGCTCCCATGTGTGTGCGTGCAGCGGAGTCGAACCGCCGGGGGCAATCTCGAAATATCGCATCGCGAAGTTCGGAGCGCCAAGGCCCTCGTCAATCAGCCAGCGTATGGTGACGCCCGAAGCTGGCGCGAGCACCGGGGTTGCGGGGACTTCGGTGAAATGCCGCTTCTTCATGGGCCTTCCTTTCCGGCCTTGCCCGGGTCGGGCTTGGCCTGCGCCGCCTTGAGTTCCGCCGTAATCTGCTTCATGATGTCCGCCAGACCGTTCAGCAGTCCTTCAAGCACTGTTCCGCTTTCCTTGACGGAGGCGGATCGCTGCTCCAACTCGCCGAGTCGAGCGGCGATCCCGTCGAGTTGCGCCACCAACTCGGCGACGCGTTTCTGGACGCGGACCAGTTCTGCCTCGGCCGAACGCGCCCGTTCGATCTGCTCTTGCACTTCCGAGCGGACGGCCCGCCGCAGTGCGTAGTTCGCAATCACCTGGAACACCGTAAACGCGAACAGCACCACGAACACGGCGGCTACGGTCTTGAGCTTATCCATTCATCCCCCGCAACGGAAGAAACGATTACCAGACGTCCCGCGATAAGCGGCCGCGCTCAACAACTGCATCACGCTTCATTATAGCCACGCTGTCCCCCGTGCTCAAATGCATTCAGGGCGAAGACCTAGACGATTTCTCGGAAAGCCCCCAGAAAGGATCAAACTCTTGAGAAGCCAGCCGCCGCGTTGACGGAATCCGGCATATTGGCACTGTCTCACACGTGCGCGTCCGTCCGTCTTTCTCGCACAAACAAACAATCATATTTCAGATCCGTCAAAGCCGGGCTGGCCCTGGACAGTTTCGATGAAGGCGAGCGTGTTTTCGAGCGGCACGTCGCCCTCGACGGCGTGCGCGGGGGCGAAGATGTAGCCGCCTTGTTTGCCCATGTCCAACAGACGTGCGGTCTCCCTTCGGACGTCGTCCGGTAGAACTGAACGGTGCTGAAATGCCGTGCGAGCTTCGCGTGGGCTTCGTGTGTGAAGCCGAACTGCCATGGAACGTACGGGACGGGCTTCCAGTCAGGCGCCCACTTGACGACCTCGCGCCTCGTCATCCCCCCGGCCCAACCTCTCAGCCCAGCTTGTATGGCGACTCCGCGAGCCCGACGGGCCGGCCGGTATCGGCGGCCTGACGGGCCTTGAGCGCGATTTCGGTCAGCCGGAATGATTCCAGTGTGCTGATCGGATGCGGCGTTCCGGCGGCCAAATGCCGGACAAAACTGGCAAATATGCTGCCTTCCGCCCCTTCGACGGGCAGGTCGCGTTCGCCTTTCTCATCGATGAGCACGACGCGATTCTGGTTGCCTATCACCTCGATGACGCCGGTTGTGCCCGCGATGCGGAGGCGGTCGTCGCCGTGGCTTTTCGCGCCAGCGGGTCGGAGGTAGTCGGCATTGACAAACGCGGTTCCGCCGTTCGCAAGGTCGAAAAGCATCGCTGCCG
>CAZBRH010000066.1:10241-10494 GCA_964494245.1 uncultured Planctomycetota bacterium
GAGCGTGAAGTTGCGGTGTCGGGCAATCACCTGCACAAACAGGTCGCCCAAAATGAAGTAAATCCAGTCGATCGCGTGGATGGCGACCCAGGGGATGGTGCCCCCGTATTTCCGACGGTCCTTATAGTAGGCGGGCCGGCTCGTTCCGAACCGGTAGGATTTCTGGGCAAACACTTGGACGGGTTCGCCGATGGCGCCCTCGGCAACGGCCTTCTTCGCGGCCGCAAACGTCGGCGCGAGACGAGAGCCCAGC
>CAZBRH010000066.1:10557-10783 GCA_964494245.1 uncultured Planctomycetota bacterium
AAGAGACCAATCTCGGTGGCGATCGGCTTTTCGACAACCACATGGCAGCCGCGTGCGGCAGCATAGGCGGCGACCTCGCCGTTGCGATAGAACGCCCCAGACACCTGCACGAGGTCGGGCCTTTCCTTTTCGATCAGGTCTTCA
This sequence comes from uncultured Planctomycetota bacterium, assembly GCA_964494245.1. Lineage (GTDB taxonomy): Bacteria > Planctomycetota > PUPC01 > PUPC01 > PUPC01 > CAZBRH01. The sequence goes on from CAZBRH010000066.1 coordinate 10,702, forward strand.
TACGACTCGTAGCCGCGGGCGTTCCCCATCTGCGCCTTCCAGCCGCTGAACACGGCGAGGGATTCTTCTTCAGGCGGAATCG
>CAZBRH010000066.1:10800-11176 GCA_964494245.1 uncultured Planctomycetota bacterium
GGCGACAAGTTCGGCGTCACTCAGCTTCGGCAGAACGTTGAGCGCGTTGTAGGCATGCCCCAGCTTTCCGAGGAAAGCGCAACGAATCATAGGACAACCTCCGCAGAGAAGTTTTTCGGGGGGTTACTCCGTTTGCCCGCCGATGGTGCCTTCGCGAATATCGAGGTCTTCGCGGCGCTCGATCCGGTCAATGCGGCCGTCTCGAATCCAGATAATGCGGTCGGACGCGGCGAGCATCTTGTGGTCGTGTGTTGCGGTAATGACGGTGACTTTCGACGTCTCGTTCATTTCCTTAAGCAAGTCGATGATTTCCGAGCCGGTGCGGAGGTCAAGGTTTCCGGTGGGCTCGTCGGCGAGCAGGATGGCGGGGTCGTTC
>CAZBRH010000066.1:11188-17046 GCA_964494245.1 uncultured Planctomycetota bacterium
AGCGGGCAATGGCGACGCGTTGTTGCTGGCCGCCCGAAAGCTCGAAAGGTTTGTGGTGGAGCCGGTCGCCGAGCCCGACCTTCGCCAGCAGGTAGGCGCCCTTCTCGCGCGCCTCGTCTGACGTAAGGCCGGCGAACGTCATCGGAAGTGTGACGTTTTCCAGCGCCGTCATCACAGGGATGATGTTGAACGTCTGGAAAATGTATCCGATCTTGCGGCAGCGGAGCCAAGCGAGTTCGTAGGCGTCGAGCTGGGCAACATCCACCTCATCAATATACACTTTGCCCGTGGTGGGCTTGTCGAGACCGCCGACCATGTTGAAGAGCGTCGTCTTGCCCGAGCCGGATGGCCCCATAATCGAGATATACTCGCCCGCGTAGATTTCGAGGTCCACGCCGCGCAGGGCGTGCACCTCCGTGTCGCCCATCCGGTAAACGCGCGTCACCCCGCGTGTTCTCACAATTGTGTTTTGCAACGTCTTGTCTCCTCCACGGCGGTTATTCGTCCACCCGCATTGCGACAACGGGGTCCATCTTAGCCGCGGACCTCGCTGGGAATATTGCCGCCCCGACCGAAAGGAGCGACCCGATGAGCAGCGTTCCGAGCGCGGACTGGAGCGCCCCGGCCCAATCGAAATACCCGAACACCGGCCCGAAGCCAAACGCCCACACGGCCCGAAACATCGACAGCAAGAATCCCGCAACGATCCCCAAGAGGGTTCCAGCCAGCCCGACAAATGCCGATTCGAGGAAATAGAGTTTGATGATGAATGATTCGAGCGCACCGAGGCACTTCATCGTTCCAATTTCTCGGAACCGCTCGTGCACCGACATGAGCATCGCATTCCATATCCCCACAAAGCAGACCAACGCGGCCAGCACCGCAAGCCACTTGTCGCGCGGATCCATCTGCCGGAGCACCATCTGGACGAACGGCATCCGTGGCGGGACGTTCTCCGCCGAGACCTCCGGCTCCACGTCAGTGTAGCCCTCGCTCTGGAGCTTACGGCAAAGAAGCTGCCACTCGTTCTCGGCCTCGACCAACTGCACGCGGACGCGGCGGACACGCCACTCGGCCATGAGCTCGGCGGCGTCGGGACTGCGGAGCACGTCCCTTCGCGCCGTCGCCTCGTCGATACGTGCTCGAAGCAGTCGTCGTGCAAGCGGGTCCGCCTTGGCAGCGTCGAATTCCTTCTCCAATGTTTGGATTTCCGCCAGTGTGGATTCGAGCGACACCGATGGAAAAGCTTCCCCTGCGGTTTCACCGCGCTTCGCCGCCGCTGCCTGCTCCCGCAACCGCAGGATCCGCCGCCCCGGCTCTGTCTTCAGCGACGTCACCAGCGTCGTGCTCGTCAGGATCGACATAAGAAACGCAATGGCAAGGACGATGCTGGCCGTCGTGACGAGCGACCGGCCGAACCGCACCTTCATGCTCTTGACGGCGATCTCAACGGCCTTCGACCAGGGCAGTTGAATTTGCCGGCCGACCCTTCTCATCTCGGCTGCGTCAACTACCCGGCCATCGTTCGGCACGTTGCGGACTCCTTCCGCGTTCATTTCGCCTTTGCTCGGTCCGCACGGTTCACCGCCATGCCGATGAGATTCCGCTTTGCGAGAGACCGCAGATACTGCGTCAACGAAACCTCGCCTTCGCGGTAACTGAGCTTGAACCGCTTGCACAAACGGTCGATGAGCACACGGACGCTTGTCCGTCCGTCGCATTGCTTCCAGACGAACGCCCCGATCTCATCGAGTTCTATCTTCCTGTATCGGGGCACATATGTCAACCTCTTCATAAACCGCGCCCACCCGCTCTGCCGCACGGGCACCAGCACGAGCAACCCGCCGCCCGCCGTCTCCTCCTCCTTGCAAAGATGGTTCCGGACCGGCACGGCGTCAAGCGCCTCTGGCTTCGATAGCTTTGGTTCTTGCCTGGTCGTCCCAGCCAACGGTCCGCCACCGCTCATGAATGGCATGCGACGCGCTCGCCGTAAGGCGCGAAGAGCCCAAAATTCCTTGCGCCCGCGAGCACTGCGTAAAAATACAACTTATCAGATACATCGCAGTGCCACAAGCGGCAGGCGAAGCGCTGGCGCCGCACCAGCCGGGGGATAAGCGCCCCGGCCCCACGAAGCCGCCCCGTCGCTTCCATGCCCTGGTGCCCGCGGATCCGCGCCTCGCGCGTCTCAAAACGTATCCGCTTGAACCGCCTGCGGGCGAATGCTCGAAACCAGTCCGGCATCTTCTGCCGCTCAAGGATCATCGAACCAAGCGCAATCCGCCCGATCCCGATCCAGTCGGCGCCAGCCCGAAAGCGGAAATCCAAGCTGCCCGGATAAATCAGCGCCTCATCCAACTCCACCGTTTCCGGAACAGCGAACTCGATGCCGTAAGCGACCCATACATCCGCACCGTCGTAAGAATGGTCTCGAACGGAGCTGAAGACCCGCCGGGCGACTGCCTTGATATTCTCCCCAGGACGAAACACAATCCGCGCCATGACGATCCGCCCACATTCCCTGCACGCTGAAAGCAGGTTATACGAGCATAACGACCCCGCTCCCTCTGCCCTGCATGTGAAGGTCTCCGTGTCCCTCGCGTCCAACTCGACCATGCCCGTGTGCCGCTCGATTTCGGCCCCGCGGCTTTTCGATAGCTGCCGGATCGCGCGGTCGGCGATTGCCCTGAAGGGAACACCACGACGCGGCATCTCCCACCGAACCTCCATCCGGGGAGTGTCCGGATCCGACAGTCGCGCGTAGCCCTTTTTTCGGTTTCCGTGGAACCGCGTCAGGTCCCAGTCCGAGGGCACCTCGAACAAGACCCCCTGCCACCCGAAGCGCGTCCACTGCTTGACTTGCGCCATCGACCACTCAGGTAAGACAACCCCGGGCAACCAGCCCGGCTGCGGGATTCTAGCATCCCGCGCTCTCAAGTCAACTTCCCGCCCCATCGACGCAGCACGTCCTTACACGGAAGCCCCACCTGCGTGGAAGCGCCAACTCTCGGTCTCTGGCGCCGTTTCCGCCACAGCGGGCTGCATCCGCGCGGTGGAAGGCGTCAAAGCCGTCTCCAGCACAGGGCGGTCGATGGGCGGAATCCGCTGATTCGCGGTATGTCAGGGCGATGTGGCACGCTGACGAGCCGCTTCGTAGAGGAGCGCGGCCGCGCAGGCGGCGGCGTTGAGAGACTCGACACCGGAACGCAAGGGGACCGTGGCGAGTGCGTCGGCGGCGGCGCACACGGATTCTGGCAGCCCCTCTGCCTCCGAGCCGATGAGCAGCGCAGTCGGCCCGGTCAAATCGAGCGACCACGGCGCTTTTCCGCCGCGCGGCATGCCGGCCACAATCTGGAGCCCGCACGACCGCAACTCGCAAAAAGCACTGTCAAATGCGATGTCAGCGACGACAGGCAGGCGGAAGATTGCCCCCATCGCCGCGCGAACGCATTTGGGGTTCGTCACGTCGCACGTATCACCCGACGCGACCACGCAGTCGGCGCCAAGGGCAGCCGCCGAACGAATCATCGTGCCGAGATTTCCAGGGTCAGTGATGCCATCAGCGACGAGGACGAGGGGGCTTTTCCGCTCCTTCGGCAAGGCGTCCGCAAGCGAGGCCGTTTGGAACTCGACCACCGCGAATATCCCCTGCGGGGTCCGTGTGTCTGAGAGTTTCGCCGCGGCGGCTTCGGTAATGCGTTCACACTCGCAACCGGAGCAGACACGAATCGCCTTGCCGTGATCCGATTCGAGAAACGCCGAGGTAGCGAAAAGCCGCTCAACCTTTGCCCCGGCACCGAGGGCGTCGGCGACCAGCCGCGCCCCCTCAATCAGCATGTGGCCGGTCTGTCGGCGAAACTTCTTCAGTGTCAGCTTTGCCGCCTCGCGAATCCGCAAGTTCTGGGACCCGAGCTCACCCATACCAGAAGTATAAGACAAGAGTGGAGGAAGAGAAAGCAGTAGTTGCATTTTCCTGAGAAGCGGGCACAATAGGCCGCACCATAAACCTCGGAGGCAGCGCAAATGACCGTAGAAGAGCGACAACGCCCGCTTCAGGTCGATATCCTTACCGTCGGCCCGATGCAGACAAACTGCTACGTCGTGACCGACAAAGCGACCGACGAGACGATGGTGATCGACCCCGGCGGCGACCCGGCCAACATTGTCGAATCTGTCCGTATGGCAGGCGTCAGCATCAAATACATCGTGAACACGCACGGCCACGCCGACCACATCGCAGCAAACGCCCGGCTCAAGGAGGAATGCCCCGACGCAGAAATCTGCATCCACCCCGCCGATGCCGAACTGCTGCTCAAACCCGTAAAGAACCTTTCCGCGTTCCTCGGCACACCGGTAAAGTCCCCACCGGCCGACCGCGTGCTGAACGAGGATGACGAACTCCGGCTCGGCCAGAACGCCTTCCGTGTCATCGCCCTGCCCGGACACACGCGTGGCGGCGTCGCTTTATACTGGCCGGGGACGAATTCGGTCGCCGGAATGCTTTTCAGCGGCGACACCCTCTTCGCCGGCGGCATCGGCCGCACGGACTTTCCCGGCGGCGACGAGAAGGAATTGCTCGAAGGCATCCGCACAAAGCTACTCACGCTGCCAGACGACACGCTCGTTCTGCCGGGACACGGGCCAACGACCACCGTCAGCTCCGAGAAGGAAACCAATCCGTTCCTTACCGCCGATTGACCTGATACAATGACTCGCGTCGAGAAGGTCACCGCCCTGAAAGTCCCACGAGGAGGAAGTAGGCCATGAGCGACAAGAAGGTGGACCAGGAGTGGAAGAAACGCGCTCGTGAGGAGAAGGAACAACTTTCCAGAGAGCCGCAGGAGCCGCGCGAGCCAGCGGAGGCATCGTTCGCGCTCATTGTCTCCTCCTTTGTTGCACAGGCATTGATCGCACTCGGCGACATCGAAAACCCACTCGACGGCCAACGGAGGCCCGACCTCGCCGCCGCCAAGTTCAGCATCGACCTGCTGCAAGTCCTCGCCGATAAGACCAAGGGCAACCTGAGCGAGGACGAGTCAAAGATGCTCGAAGACGCACTATACGATCTTCGTATGCGCTACGTAGAAGCGAGTTCGTAACAGCAGACGGTCTGCCCGTGCACACACAGAAAAGCGACGCCGAATACATGGCCGAGGCCCTGCGCGAGGCCGAACGCGCGCTCGAAGCCGACGAGGTCCCCGTCGGTGCCATCATCGTCTATGAGGGCCGCACGATCGCCCGCGCCCACAACCAGCGCGAGATGCTCCGCGACCCGACAGGTCACGCGGAGATGATTGCCATCACCCAGGCCGCCGAATATGTTGGCAGCTGGCGGCTGGACGGCTGCACTATGTACGTCACGCTCGAACCGTGCGCGATGTGTGCCGGCGCCATTGTCCTTGCCCGGCTCCCGCGGCTCGTCTTCGGCGCCTCCGACCCCAAGGCCGGAGCCGTCGGGTCGCTCTACGATATCCCACGCGACCCACGTCTCAACCACACTGTGGACGTGACATCCGGGGTTCTCGAAGCCGAATGCGGCGAAATCCTCTCCGAATTCTTCCGCCGCAAGCGCGGCCGGGCAAACGCCCAAGAATGAGGGCAGAATGCGGATTCTGCAACTCATCACTGGTCTCGGCCGTGGTGGCGCCGAACAAGTCGTCCTCAACCTCGTCGCCCGTCTCGATCGGGAGCGCTATCGGTGCTCCGTTTGCTCGATCCTTGACGTGCGTGGCGAACAGGGAGCCCTTGTCGGGCAACTGGGCGATGCTGGGGCCGATGTGGCGTCGCTCGGCGTGACGAGCAAATGGCAATACCGCCGCGCCGCCACCTTGTTGGAACGCCTGCTCCGCGACGAAACGCCC
>CAZBRH010000067.1:0-323 GCA_964494245.1 uncultured Planctomycetota bacterium
CCATCGCACTTGCATTGATCTGTCGGGCGGAGAACCGGACGCTGACCGGCGAGGAAGCCGACGAAGCGGCCGGGCGCGTCGCCCGCGCTCTCAAGGAAGCGTTCGGCGCCGAGTTGCGCGCCTGAAGGTCGGGGAGCCACCGAACCATACAAAACGTTACGGTGCAGGCGGTTTGCCCGCTTGGACTGCGACGGTATAATGCTATGAAGCAACAAGGGAACGATTCATTGCGCGCCATGCCCAATGGCAGGCGATGCAGCAACGGGCGAGATTCGGCAGGCGGCGAATGAAATGCGGTTGCAATTCGTTACCTCCACACAAAC
>CAZBRH010000067.1:333-3484 GCA_964494245.1 uncultured Planctomycetota bacterium
AATGAACACAGAGACGCAACGCATCTTCGAGCAGTTGATCCTCGACAAGGGGCTTGTCGCGCCGGAAAAACTCGCTGAGGCAAAGGGATTGCAAGGCAGCGGCGCCGCTGGCCCGCCGCGTGACCTGCTCGAAATCCTCATCGAAGGCGGATACGGCGACCGCGACAAACTGCGCGAACTCGCGCACCTCGCCGCCATCCGCTCTGGCGCCGAACGAATCCTCATCGGCGGGTTCGAACTGCGCGAGAAAATCGGGCAGGGCGGAATGGGGAGCGTCTATCGCGCGACGCAGCTCAGCATCGGCCGCAACGTCGCGCTCAAACTGATGAAGCCGAAGTTGGCCCGCGACCGCCGCCACCTTGAGCGCTTCCTGCGCGAAGCCCGCGCCATCGCCCGCCTGAGCCACCCCAACATCGTCCAGGGCATCGACGCCGGGCAGGACAAGGGCTACTACTACTTTGCGATGGAGTTTATCGACGGCGAGACGCTGCGCCGCGCTATCGACCGCGAAGGGATGCTGCCCGAAGACCGCTGCATCCGCATCGGTCTCCAGATCGCGCAGGCGCTCGACCACGCGGCGAAACTCGGCTTCGTCCACCGCGACATCAAGCCCGAAAACATCATGCTGGAACACGGCACGGGCATCGCCAAGCTCACCGACTTCGGCCTCGTCAGGCCCGCCGAGCGGATGGACACCTCCGTCACCCAGACAGGCGTCGCTGTTGGAACGCCAAACTACATTAGCCCGGAGCAAGCCCGTGGGGAGGAGAATATCGACATTCGCAGCGACATCTATTCGCTGGGGGCGACGCTCTATCACGTGGCGACGGGGACTTTGCCCTTCCGGGGCGACTCGGCTCCCATTGTTCTCAGCCATCACATGTCCACGCCGCTCGAACCGCCGCACGTGCGCAATCCGCAGGTCTCGCTGCGCTTCTCCCGCGTGATCCAAAAGATGATGGCGAAGAAGCCGGACCAGCGCTACCAGACTCCAGCCGAACTCGTTGTAGACCTCGAGCGTGTCGCTCGAGGCGAGCAACCGGCCGCGGCGATCGAATCGCCGGTCGCGCGCCGGCGCGTGGAGGACGCCCCGACACGGTCCCGGCGCGCCAAACTGTCCACCGCGATCGTGATTGGCTCGGTCGCCGCTGCATTGGCGCTCGGGTTCCTGCTCGTTCTCGCGCTCGGCCCCCGTTCCCATTCGCACAGCGCCGCCGACGAACACGAAACGTGCTACCGAAGGGCCGCCGAACTGGTCGAGAAAAGTCCGGCGAACTTCCGTGCCATTGCTGACAGCGCGCGGCGGTGCTTGGAGGTCCAACCAGACGGGCCGCGTGCCGAGGCCGCCACGGCGATCCTGCAAACGGCCGAAACGTTCGGGCGGCTTGTGGAAAAAGCGGCGAACAGTCCCGAAGACTGGAGGGCGGCCACCCGCGGCCTCGCTGCGCTGGCCGCATCGGCCCCCAAGGACCCGCCATACGGTGAGGGCATCCGCCGCCATATCCGCTCGCTGGCGCGCGACCTCTTGTCTCAAGCGGTGCAGCGTGCGACGGTTGACCCGTTGACTGTTCCCGAGCAGATGCGTTGGGCGGATGCCGTTCTTGTATCGGCTCCGGACGCCGAGATTGCGTCGGAAGCGGACCGCGCCAAGCGGGAAATCGCGGACGTGCTAGATCGGCATGCAGACCAGATTCTCGACCGGCACGAGAAATCGGTCGCTCCCCTCATCAAAGAGGAGCAGTTTGGCGAGGCGATCCGGCGGCTGCGCTCCCTGGTGCCGGCGGACCTGGCCACTCCGCGCCTGCGGGATATCCTCGAAAAGCGCGTCGCTGCCATCCTCGAACTCGCCTCGCGCCATTTTGCCGAACGCAAAGATTGGGTCTGGCAGTCGCTCGACCGGGACCGGATCGACCTTGCGCGCGGCTACGTCCGCGAGTTGGAAAAGGAGCTCGATGTGCCGGAGTTCGCCGACCGGGTGCGGGAGCTCTCTGAACTGGTCGTCGAGGCGGAGAAGTTCACGGAAAAGTTGCGACAACTCGATGATCTCGCCTCGCAGGAACCACCGCCGGACCCTCGCGCCCTTGCGGAAGCAGCCCTGGCGATTCAGAAAGAGTTTGGCGGGAATGAATATGTTGGCCATCGGCTCCGCCGATACGACGAGGTTGTGAAGGCGTTCCTCGCAGAAAACCGCGTGGAGGGGATGCTGGCCGCCGCCGAGGAGCTTGTGAGCGAGGGGAAACGGCTTGAGAAAGAAGGCAAGCGTGCGGACGCTGCGGCGAAGTTCGGCGCCGCCGAGAAGGCCATCGGGGCACTGCTTGTGGAGCCGGGCATCACGGCTGGCCAGCAGCGGCGCGCCGTTTCGCTCCGTCAGGCGCTGGGCCCCGTCTATGGCCTCGCTCGGATCATGGCGGCCGCCCTGAAGCAGCGGCAGCTCCCGACGGCGGAACTGAAGCTTCGCCTGGAGGAAGGGAAGGACCCGGTGTTGTGCAGCATTGTCGATGCCTCGGAGATAGAGCTCCGCTTTCGCGTCGGCGAGAGCACGATGGAGGTCGCTTGGCCGCTTTTGGGGCATCGGGAACTCCGCGAACTGGCGCGTGGCGAGTTGCGGCTGGTCGCCGATGATGACCCGAGCGGCCTCTACTACCTTGGGGCGTGCCTCATCGACCGCGACCCTGCGCAGGCGAAGATGCTGCTTCAGACCGCCGTCGCTCTGGCTGAGAAGAAAGCGGACGAGGAACTTCCCGGCCGCGCCGCTTTGATCGGGTCGGCCCGTGAACTGCTCGCGCGCTTCCGCGAGGCGGAGGCCGAGGCGGCGCTGGGGCGGCTCGCCGCCGCCATTCAGGCGACTACAAGCCCGTCCGCGTTCGACCGCGCCGTCGCCGCATGGATGCAGTTCAAGACGGACTACGGCGACACCGAATGCGCCCGGAAGAACGAAGAGAAGCTGCGGTCGCTCGCGTCCGATCTCTCCGACGCGATTGTTCGCGTTCGGGCGGGAGCATCCATTTTTCAGCACATCGAGGCGGGAGAGTGGGACGCGATTGTCTCGAAGCTCAGCACCGTTCTTGCCGAGACAGAAAAAATCGCCCCGCTCGCCGGCCCGCGGCGCCGGAACGTCGAATCGCTCGTCCGGTTCGGCAATCTGTATCTG
>CAZBRH010000067.1:3504-4727 GCA_964494245.1 uncultured Planctomycetota bacterium
TGTTCCAGAAGGTTTTTGCGACGCGGCCGTGGCAAGGTTCCGCCCTCGCCGCACTGAAGGAACACGAGAACAAAGGCGTCGCTCTTCGCGCGGAACGGTATGCGGCGATTTTTGCCATTCCTGTGGACAGCCGTGCCGACGCCGAGCAGCAGCGGATATACGCCGTCCGGGTGCGGCATGGAGAGCGGTGGGAATACATCCGGGATGTCGATGTTCGGCTTGCTCGCTACAACGCCGTGTTTACTTACTGGAAAAAAGAGCGCGAACACTGCGGTTGGACGGAGATTGACGCCGCGCGGGACTTCTGCAACACGGGCGAAGGCGGCAACGCGATGGCGATCCTGATGTTGAGCGACTTCCTGCGCGCGCGCCGAGCCACGTCGAAAAGCATGTCCGGCCAGGCCGAGTTCGAGCGGCTCCATGCCTATCTTCGCAGCGCCGACCAGGTCCCGCCGCTTCGCCTCTTTGTCATTCAGCAGGCCACGACGCTCATGAGCGAATACCGCGGGGTGGACGATTTTCCCGCCCGGTTCTGCCTGCTGTCGGGGGAAGAGTCTGTCCGCGCGGGCGACGTGGCCGCCCGCGATGGGGACGACGAGGCCGCCCAGAAGCACTACGATGCAGCAACCCGGTTCTTCGAGCGGCTGATCGAGCCGCGTTCGCCATATAAGGAGTATGCTTGGCGCGGATACCTCGGCCGCGGAACCGTGCGCGAACGCCGGGAACAATACGCGATGGCGTTGCTCGACTACGAGACCGCTCTGCGCAGGTCTACGGGATGGTATAACGGCTATCGCTGCGCACGGGCCATCGCCGACCTCTGCGTGCATTCGGGCAAACTCGATAAGCCGGCAAACGCTAGGGATGCCGTCAACGAGGTTCTCGGCCGCACGGACAACCCCGACCAGAGGGAGCAGATACAAAAGCTCTTGGAGAAGTAGCCGGCAGCTGGCCGGCGTGGAGGACAGCGGATGATTATCGACATTCTTTGTTTGGCAACGCTTCTTTGTTTTGCGTTGATCGGGTGGCAGCGAGGTGTCTTCGTGGAGGGCTTTAGTTTGCTGATGGTCGTTCTATTCATCGTGATTGCGCTGCCTGTCGGAGGGGCGGTCGGCAACGCCATGGCGCAGGGCGGAAACTGGAGCGCATCATCCGCTGTGTGGGTCAAGCTCGGAGTGGCGCTCGTGGTCGGCGCAGTGCTCTGTGTCGGAGTGCGCGTCTGT
>CAZBRH010000067.1:4800-12267 GCA_964494245.1 uncultured Planctomycetota bacterium
GCGAGCCGCTACTGGGGAGCAGCTCTCAACATCGTCAAGGCCGCTCTTATCTGCTGGCTTGTGCTTTGCTTCTTCGTGACGTTCCCGAAGGCCGGTCCCGGCGTCAAAGCGCTCGCCGATAAATCCTGGTCGGTAAGGACGACGGGCCTGTTCAATCCGATGGCTCGCTGGGTTCCATCGGGGGAATGAGCGCGCAGGCCGAGCAGCGCCTACTGCTGGGGGCGGGCCAACGCGCGGATGGCCGGGTGGTCCGCCGGAACGACGCACCGGAATCCTACGTCGGCATAGCGGCCGGGAGCTGTGGCTTCGTGCCGCCAGGATTGCGCTCGTCCAGCGTCCACGAGCCACGAGCCGCCGCAAACCACTGGGCTGTCGGATGGCACGGGTTCCATGTGGTCCGAATTGAGGCCGTATCCATTAGGCCGCGCCTTTTTCACGCACCATTCGCGGACGCTGCCGCCCATGTCGCGGCAGCCAAAAACCGAGACGTCATCCGGGAACAAGCCGACGGGGGCTACCGCCTCGGCATTCCGCTTCACGGGGTCCTGTCTCGACCACCGGCTATACCAGTCGTCCCATGCGGCGCGTCCGATAATTTCCTCACCGGCGAGGCGGTCGGCCAGATTGCACTTGTCCCAAGAGAGTTTCGAATTGCCCCGAGGATACACCGTGCTCTTTGGTCCCCGGGCGGCGTATTCCCATTGCTCTTGCGTGGGGAGGCGCTTTCCGGCCCAAGCGGCAAATGCAGCGGCATCTTCGTAGGACACCAGGACAACAGGGCAGTCCTCTCTGCCCTTGGGGCAACGCCCGTCCGGCCAGTCGAGTCCCACGGAATCGGCCGTGGCAATTGTCGGTCCGCGTTGGCCCGTTGCGGACAAGAACGCCTCGTAGCGCCGGTTCGTCACCTCGAACTTGTCGATGTAGAATGCCTTGAGAGAGACCATGCGGGGCAGGGAGTCGGGATCACCGAGGTAAAAGGAGCCAGCAGGAACCAGGACCATCTCGGCGCCGTCCGTGCGGGAGATGATCTCCATCGGCGGGCCGGTGGTCGCATCGTAGGATGTGCCGGGCTTCGGTTCAAACGGTCCGCTTCGTTTGGAACAGGCGAGCGGAAGACAAACCGAAACGACGGCAATCGCGCAGGAAAGCACAACCAAAATCGGAAACCGAAGCCGCATCGCAAACCAGTCTTTTGGCACGAACCAGTCAACAAGAACCCAGTTCGAAGAGAGCACACATCGTGCCAAGAAACAAGGCGTGATTGCGCTCCTTCTATAAGCGACTATTCGGCAAGAAGTTGCGGCGTTGTGTTCTTAAGAACTGCTTGCACGAGGGCGGGAATTCTGCCTTCCCCACGCACGCTGGGCGTGGATTTTTTCTGCGCTTCGTTCGCCGGTATCGAAGCCGCCCGCAACCTCTCGGCGATCTGAAGGTAACGCGAGAATGAAGCCGACCACATGGCCGATGACGATGTCCGCGAGCGTAATCCGGATGGAGAGAAGTCGCCCGATATCCGCCGCACCGGCACCGCGCTTGATTGGCCACGGTGTTCGCGCTATGATGCCGCGGCGACATGGCCCCGAAGGAGCGGCGAATGTCGAAGTTCAAGCAGGACCGCCTCGCCAAGCTGGAACAGATGCGGGCGATGGGCATCGATCCCTACGGCGGCGCCTTCCCCGGCACCGCCCCGGCTGGCGAACTCGTCCGCTCGTATTCCGCCGAAAAGGACGGCTCTCCTGTCCGCGTTGCTGGCCGTCTGATGGCGATCCGCGGCCACGGCAAATCCACGTTCGCTGACCTCCGCGACTGGACCGGCAAGATACAGGTTCATATCGGGCTTGGCAGGGTCGGCGAGGAACAATACGGCCTTGTTCGCTTGCTCGACCTGGGCGACATCGTCGGCGTTGATGGGACGCTCGGCAAGACCCGCGCTGGCGAAGTGACGGTCTTCGCCGACCGGCTCACAATGCTTTCGAAGGCGCTCCTGCCGCTGCCCGAAAAGTTCCACGGGCTTCGGGACATCGAGCTGCGGTCGCGGCATCGCACACTCGACCTCATCGCCAACCCCGAATCGATGGAGCAAGCCCTGAAGCGCTCGGCCATCCTCCGCGCCATTCGGGACTTTCTCGGCAGCCGCGGTTTTGTCGAAGTCGAAACGCCGATGATGCAGCCCATCCCCGGCGGCGCGGCCGCCCGCCCATTCATCACCCACCACAACGCGCTCGACATCGACCTTTATCTCCGCATCGCGCCGGAGCTTTACCTGAAGCGGCTCCTCTGCGGCGGAATGGAACGGGTCTTCGAAATCAACCGAAACTTCCGCAACGAGGGCGTCTCGTTCAAGCACAACCCCGAGTTCACCATGCTCGAAGTTTACCAGGCCTACGCCGACTACGAAGTGATGATGCGCCTTGTCGAGGACATGGTGACGACGGTTGCCCGCGAAGTGATGGGGCGGCTCACGTTCCGGTTCGGCGAGTTGGAAATCGACCTCTCGCCGCCGTGGCCACGGATGCGCTTCGCTGAAGCGATCGAGAAGCATGCGGGCATTGATATGCGCGACGAGCGCGCCGTCCGTGCGAAGGCCAAATCCCTTGGGATCGACCATGCGGACACCGCCCATTGCGCCGTGTTGCTCGACGAAGTCTTCAAGCACACGGCCGAACCGCACCTTACCGGCCCGGTCTTCCTGACCCACCATCCAGCGGCGCTTGCGCCCCTCTGCCGCCGCAGCGCCGATGCCCCCGACGTCTCCGAGCGGTTCGAGGTGTTCGTTGCGGGATTCGAGCTGGGGAACGCATACACCGAACTGAACGACCCTGTCGTCCAGCGGCGTGAGCTCGAAAGTCAACTGGAACGGCGGGACGAGGGGACGGTCGGCCGCATCGACGAAGAGTTCCTGCTCGCGCTGGAGCACGGCATGCCGCCCGCTGGCGGGCTGGGCGTCGGCATCGACCGCCTCCTCATGATCCTTCTCGAAAAAACCTCGCTCCGCGACGTTATCCTCTTTCCCCTCATGCGGCCCGAGACGGCCGATTCGGGCGTTCGCAAGGCCGAACCAGAGCCACAGGCGGACAACGAGAAAGTCCCGTCGTAGACTTGGCCCGCGCGCACGCTTGCTTTCACCGCGCGGTCATCCTATAATCCCCGACAAGAACTGGAGCATTCTCTGGAGCAGGTTTTCCACTGCATGACAACATACAGCGTTCTACTTGATGAAACACCATCTGTGGTTCGCCAGCAGTTGCTGATGTGGACCGCCGCGCGGCCGCGGGAGCAGCGGAGCAGGAAGCTCCAAGGGGAAAATCTGCGCGGCCTTCTGGCTGAGCTTCTTGAAAGGAACCTAGACTTTCGCGGCGAGGATACATCCTATTCGCGGCATAACTTCCACGCATTTCCGGCAAAATTTCCTCCCCAGCTTCCGAAGTTCTTCATCGGGGCGCTAACAGAACCGGGGGAACTTGTTCTTGACCCGATGATGGGATCGGGGACGGCTATACTCGAGGCGGTTCTTGAGGGACGACGCGCCGCGGGGTTCGACCTTGACCCGCTTGCGGTACGCTTGTCCAGAATCAAAACGCTTGCGGTGGCGCCAGAGCAAGTATTTCTGCACAGCAAGAAAGTGATCCAAGCTGCTCGTGAGGCCATGCAGAATCCTGACAAGCTTGACGAAGAGATCGCGTCCACGTTTGACGAGACAACAAGAGCGTTCATTGACTACTGGTTTCTGCCGGCAACACAGCGCGAACTCTATGCGCTTCGAACGTCCATACAGACTGTGGCGGACACAGTGGTGCGCGCCTTCTTAGAGGTGGCATTCTCCGCGATCATCGTTACGAAGAGCGGGGGCGTGTCTCTGGCGATGGATTTGGCTCACTCCCGCCCCCATAAGGTGGTGGGCAAGGCGCCGAGGGACGCTCTCGTGGAATTTGAGAAGCGCGTCCGAAGGAACCTGTGTGGACTGGCTCCTGGAATTCCGGCGGCGGATGTGCAACTTCACAGAGCAGACGCACGGGCCTTGCCATTGGCTGACAACACCGTGGACTTGATCGTAACCTCGCCCCCCTATGCCAACGCGATTGACTACGTGCGCGCCCATAAGTTCTCCTTGGTTTGGCTCGGTATGCGCATGGGCGAGCTCACATCCTTGCGATCGACCTATATAGGATCGGAGCGAACGAGTAATGTTCCCGTTTGCGGCTTTGGCCCTGTGTCCGAGGCCGTTCTTCGCGAACTTTCAGCGAAGGACGTCAAGAAGGGAAAGGTTCTCTCTCGATACTTCCACGACATGTTTGACGTTCTCTTGGAAATGTATCGAGTGACGAAAAGCAAACGCTGCGCTGTCGTTGTTGTTGGTTCATCAACAATGCGCGGGATCGATGTGCAGACACCTGTTGGGCTTGCAGAAGCAGCCGAACAAGCCGGATGGGATGTCGTGGGAATCGGAACACGACGCATCGACAGAGACAAACGGATGATGCCTATGCGAGCTCGCGGCAAAGCGCAGACTGGGATCGAAGAGCGGATGTCGGAAGAAGCTGTAATCGGACTCTACAAGAACTGAGCGAGGGAGCTGCCTTGCCAACGCGCCGGGAAACGGCCGAACGAGTGAGAGAACTCTTCGAGCGCGCCGTGTATCCCCAGGGACTACAGCCGGAAACAGCGTGGTTGGGGATTTATCAAGTTCTCCTCTGGTGTGAGGTCGTGCATGGAAGCGGTTCGTTGCCCCACATCATTGACACGGACAAGTTGCGCCCGTCGGCAACGGGCAGCCCTCGCAGCGCCAAGTGGGTTGAGCGTGCTCGGAAGGTGAAATGCCACCTCGCAGAAACAATCGGCTGCTCGTCGGAGGCGTTGCCTGGTCTGGTCGACCGGCTTATGCGGAGCACCGGATATCTGGGCGTGCAGCGGCAGAACCCCTTGGGTATCGCTTTTGCTGAACTTATTCGGCACATTCTCTACAGATTTGGGGCAGCGGCGCTCGAATACCGCACCGAGGTTCCCGCCGGAGAGCTTTTCCCCGGAGTTCAATTGCAGAGCAGAAGCAAGCGCCCGAGTATCGACATTGTGGCATTGCGATCGGGCAGCCCCGTCGCTCTGATATCAACGAAGTGGAGCATACGCCACGATCGGCTCGCGGATGTGATCGACGAGTCGATTTCTTATCGCTCCGCCGCAATGCGTCTGGGCATCCAACTCCCCTGCATCTTTGTCACCAACGAGTTCGATCCTGCCCGACTGGACAAGGTGTTGTCGAACGATGTCCTCGCGTTCGTCGCCCACGTCTGCCCGCGCCTCGTGACCGAAGTCTGCGGCTTGAACGGCCGCCTAAGCGAACTCAAAGACATCCCTTTCCTCGTGCAACAGACCCATCACTGGGCCGGTCCCGCGAACCGATGAAGAAATACCAGGTCCTCCTCAGTAAGCGGTATCTGCGGTCGCGGAAGGTGAACCTGGCGGCGATCGTGGCGGTGATGCTGGGCGTGGCGGCGCTCATCATCGTCACGTCGGTGATGGACGGCTTCGCGCGGGACATCCAGGACCGTCTCCGTGGAATCATGTCGCACATCGTCATCGAAGGAGCAGAGCTCGTCGGCATCGACGACTATGAGCGGATTATCGAGCGGGTCGAAAAGGTTCCGGAGGTGGAGGCGTGTGCGCCGCTCGTCGAGTGCCCGTTCGCGCTCATCCGCGTCGGCAAGGAGACGCGGTTTGTGCAGATACGCGGCATTGACCTCGAACGCGAGCGGAAGACGAGCGAGATCGAATCCTACCTGACCGCGCTCCGTGATTACGTGGCGAAATTGGAGCGGGAGCACGCAGCGGAACTGGCCGGGATGCCGGCTCGATCCCTGAGCGAGGCCGCCCGACGCGAACGATATGAATACCTCGTCTCGAAGGCGCTGATAAAGACGCATCTCGACTTCCACCATGAGAGCGGGCGGATGCCGGCGCAGCCCGGCGGCCTCGTCGGATTCGCGCTGGCCGCGGCGATGGGTCTGCGGCCGGGAGACGTGATTAGCGTCACGTCGCCCACCACCATCCTGACGTTCCAAGCGAGGGACTTCGAGGTCGTCGGCGGGTTTCGCTGCGGCCACTACACGTATGACAGCCAGCTTGTCTACGTCCCCCTTGACGTCGCGCAGGACCTTGTCGGCTTGCCGCAGCGTGTCACGTCCATCAGCGTGCGGCTGCGCGACATCCGCCGCCGGGACGCCGCCAAGCGGGCGATTCAGGAGGCGATCCGCAATGCGACGCCCGTGATTGAGCTCGGCAGCGAGGCGGACTTGCGGCGGATCGCTCTCGCGTCCGGCATCGGGAAGTTCACGGTCAAGCGTGAGAAAGATATCGCGTGGATACGCGTCGAGCCGTCCCGAGCACATTCGTCGAACCGGGCGGTGCTCGTGATTTCGGAAGTCCCGGCGGTGTTCCGCCGGGCCGACCAGCCAACGGCGCTGTCGTTCGATGTTCGTCGTCCGTCCGAGCCGGCCGGCGAGACCGTCCCGCCATGGTTCCAGCTTTGCATGGTCGATGCTGATGGGCGGCGCTACTACGCCGACGCCGACTCGCGGCTGCGGAGTTGGTCGCCGCCGACAACGGATCGTGTCGAAAAAGTCGCCGTCTCGCGGGAACTGGCGAACTTCGTTTCGGAGGACGGGCTTGACGTCATAGAGCCGACGCAGCTCGACCGCATCGAAATCGAGGTCCACAACGGCCCCATCGAGTTCGCCAACCTGCGGTTCGAGGACACCCGCAGCGTCTCCGTCAAGACATGGTATGACAAGCAAAGCCAATTTCTGCGGGCGGTGGACGTTGAGCGGGTGATACAGGTCATCATCATGGGGCTGATGGTTGTCATCGCCGGGTTCGGCATCCTTGCGATCCTTTGGCTGATGGTGAAGGAGAAGACGCGGGACATCGGGATTCTGATGTCGCTCGGCGCGACGCGCGGCGGGATCGTCCGCATCTTCCTCCTCAATGGCTTCCTTATCGGGCTTTCGGGCGCGGCGCTCGGCCTGGCGGCTGGATGGATTATCTCGGCGAACCTGAACTGGATCGAGGACCGCATCTACGATTGGACGGGGTGGCGCGCGTTCCCGCCGGACATTTACTATCTGGACAAGCTCCCGCACGAGGAGAGTCCCGGGCAGTTTGTGCTGATGGCGCTCATCGCGGTGGTGGTGAGCTTGGTCGCGGCGGTCTGGCCAGCCATCAAGGCCGCGCGGCTGGACCCGGTCGAGGCGCTCCGGTATGAGTGACCTCATCGTTGCAACCAATATCGTGAAGGAATACCCGGAGGTGGGTCGGGCGCTCGTGGTGCTTGCTGGGCTTGCCCTGACGGTGAAAGAGGGCGAGATTCTCGCCATCACGGGGCCGTCTGGCGTCGGGAAAAGCACGCTCCTGCATATTCTCGGATTGCTTGACACGCCAACGTCGGGGTCAGTAACATATCGGGGCGCCGAGCTT
>CAZBRH010000067.1:12357-16719 GCA_964494245.1 uncultured Planctomycetota bacterium
TGCTGCCGGCAATGGTGCCGGCGAGCTGGCTGAGCTGGGCGGCGCGGCAGGCGGATGTGCGCGAACGGGCGCTCCGTGTGCTCGACGAAGTCGGCCTTGCCGACCGAGCGTCGCACAAGCCCGCGAAGCTCTCTGGCGGTGAAAAGCAGCGAGTCGCCATCGCGCGCGCCCTCATCAACCAGCCGGCCGTCGTCTTTTGCGACGAGCCGACGGGCAACCTCGACGAGAAGACGGGCGCGCAGATTCACGAGCTGCTTTGGCGGCTGAACAAGAAGCTCGGCACGACGCTCGTCATTGTGACGCACGACGAACGAATCGCGTCGCGCAGCCACCGGGTTGCACGAATGCACGCGGGCAAAGTCTCGGAGATCACGGTCAACCGCACTTGAGGAGATAGGCGCATGGGCCTGAAAATCTACCTGAACGGCAAGATCGTCGACGAGAAGCAGGCAAAGGTCTCCGTCTTCGACCACGGGCTCCTGTATGGCGACGGCGTGTTCGAGGGAATTCGCGTCTACAACGGGCGTATTTTCCGGGAGGACGAGCACGTCCGGCGGCTTTACGAATCGGCCCGCGCCATCGCGCTCGAAATCCCCCTTACGCCGGACGAGTTCCGAAAGGCGATGCACGACACGCTGCGGGCGAACAAACTCCGCGATGCCTACATCCGCGCCGTCGTGACCCGCGGCGTCGGCGACCTCGGCCTCGACCCACGCAAGTGCCCCAAGCCAACCGTGTTCATCATCGCCGCAAGCATCGAGCTTTACCCCGAAGAGTTCTACCGCAGGGGCCTCGAAATCATCACCGCAGCGACGCGGCAAAAGCCGCCCGACGTCATCAGCCCCCGGATCAAGTCGCTCAACTACCTCAACAACATCCTCGCCAAAATCGAGGGAATCCAGGCGGGGTGTATCGAGGCCATCATGCTGAACCACAAAGGCGAAGTCGCTGAATGCACCGGCGACAATATCTTCATCGTTGTTCGTGGCGTGTTGAAGACGCCGCCGCCTGATGCTGGCATCCTGGAGGGCATCACTCGCGGCGTTGTCATTGAACTCGCCAGCAACCTGGGCATCGAAGTCCGCGAGGTCCCGCTCACTCGGTTTGACCTGATGACCGCCGACGAGGTGTTCCTGACCGGCACCGCCGCCGAGGTCATCCCCGTCGTGCGCATCGACGGTCGGCCCGTTGGCAACGGCAAGCCGGGGAAGCGGACGCTCGAGCTCTTGGCGGCGTTCCGAAAACTGACCAAAGAGAATGCCGCGTGAACGCCCGCCGGTCTGAGGAGATTCGCATGCCGAGTTTGACCATCGAGACCGGGCCTGCTCGGGGCCGTCGATTCGAGCTTACCGGCGAACCGCAGTCCATCGGGCGTAGCGGCGACATTCAGATACTCGACACCGCCGCCAGCCGCAAACACGCCGAAATCTTCCGCCTGGGTAACATCTTCTTCATTCGCGATCTCGGCAGCCGCAATGGGACCTACGTGAATGAGAGACGAATCGAAAAGGAGTCCCCCTTGCGGCGCGGCGACGAAATCCGCATCGGCGCCGCACGGCTTCTCTTCGATACCGAGCCGAAGGGCGAGCACGCCGTCGAGTTTGTCCACGACGTTGCCCCCGCGAAGGGCACCGTCGA
Organism: uncultured Planctomycetota bacterium; assembly: GCA_964494245.1. Classification (GTDB taxonomy): domain Bacteria; phylum Planctomycetota; class PUPC01; order PUPC01; family PUPC01; genus CAZBRH01. Next base: position 13,996 of record CAZBRH010000067.1, read on the forward strand.
AATAAAGCTTGGCGAACGGGCCGCCCACGTCGTCCCACAGGCCGGCGCCGCTGCCCCACGCCCCGCGATGAGCCGCCTGCTCACGATGTATGAGGTTGCCCGCGCGCTCGGACGCGAGACCTCGCTCCAGGGCGTTGTCGACAAGGTTCTCGATCTAGCAACCGCCTCTGTCGAGCCGACCTATGCTTACATCTTTCTCCGCGACGAGGCGGACGGCAACCTGACTCCGAAGGCCTGGCGCGACCCGAAGCGGCTCCAGCGGCGCGAGATCAGCCGCTCCATCGTCATGCGGGCAATGAAGCTTCGCCACTCGATCCTCACCGCCGACGCTGGCGCCGACACACGGTTCGACCAAAGCGAAAGCGTGGTCATTGGCGAAATCCGGTCCGTCATCTGCGCCCCCCTCATCGCGCGCGACCACATCAACGGGGTCCTTTACCTGGGCCGCGATGCTGCCGCGAAGCCGTTCACCGATGCCGACCTTGAGCTCGCCACGGCCATCGCCTTCCAAGCAGGGATCGCACTCGAAAACATCGCCACACAGGGCGAGCGCCGCACCGAACTCATGTCCCTCGTCAAGACCCTTGTGGGCGCAATGGACCTGCGCCTGCCCGAAACTCGTGGCCACAGCGAGCGCGTCGCGGCTTATGCGGCCGCCATCGCCGACCGGCTTGGCCTTTCGACCGAAGAAGTGGAAGACGTCACCCTTGCGGCTCTCCTGCACGACATCGGCAAAGTCGTCGTTTCGGAGACCGCCCGGCTCGCGGTCAGCGCCGCCATCGGCCAGTCCGTTCCACAGGAATTTTGTCATGCCTTCCTCGGCGCAAGGATGTTGGAGGGAATTCCCAGCGTCAGCCGCGTTGCCCCCGGCGTTCGCTATCACCACGAGCGGCTGGACGGCTTCGGTGGGCCGGAGGGGCTGAGCGGCGAAGACATCCCTCTGGTTGCGCGAATCGTCGCCGTCGCCAACCGATTCGACCACCTCGCCTCCGACCCCACACACAACGGCAAGCCCATGCCCATCAACGAGGCGCTCGAGGCCATCGAGCAACCGGGTGAAGGCCTCGACGACGCCATCACCCATGCGCTCGTCCAAGCCCAAACGAGTGGCACGGGCATCCAGCTCCCCAAGCTTGTGCTTCAGGAGTTCTGCTGAGCATGCGGCCGCGCTTTCATCTCCGCCTTTCAATCGGCAATCGGCAATCCGCAATCGGACAGGCCTATGACGCCCCGCTACCTCGTTGGCTTTGATTCCCCATTGCTGCCACACCGGTTCACGGATGTGCTCGTCATCGGTTCGGGCGTCGCCGGACTCCGTGCGGCTATTGAGGCCGCTCGCCACGCCAATGTCGTCGTCATCACAAAGGATGAGCTCAACGAATGCAGCACCGACAGAGCGCAGGGGGGCATTGCCGCTGCTCTCGGTCCTGGCGATTCGCCCGAAAAGCATGCGGCTGACACCATCGCGGTCGGCTGCGGCCTCTGCGATCCCGCCACCGTCCGCCTCGTCGTTGAGCAGGGGCCGGAACTTGTCCGCGAGCTGGCTCAATGGGGGGCGGCGTTTGACCGCGAGGGCGACGGGCTGTCCCTTGCCATCGAGGGGGGGCATCGCTGTGCGCGCGTGGCTCACGCGCGGGGCGACGCGACCGGGGCGGAAATCGAAGAGACGCTGCTTCGCAAGGTTGCATCCACTCCAAATATCCAGACGATCAAGCACACGTTTGCTATCGACCTTCTGACCCTCGACGGCATCTGCCTCGGAGCGGCGACATGGTCCCACGCGCGCGGGCTGACGCTCATATGGGCGAAGGCCGTCATCCTTGCCACGGGCGGCGCGGGGCAGGTCTACCGCGAGACAACGAACCCCCGGGTCGCCACCGGCGACGGGCTTGCGATGGCCTATCGGGCTGGCTGCGAACTGCGGGACCTCGAGTTCGTCCAGTTCCACCCGACAACGCTCTACGTCGCAGGCGCCGCCCGCGTCCTCATCTCCGAGGCCGCCCGTGGTGAAGGTGGCATCCTTGTCAACAAGCTTGGCGAGCGGTTCATGGAAAAATACAGCCCAATGAAGGAGCTCGCCCCGCGCGATGTCGTCAGCCGCGCCATCCTTGCCGAAATGCAGCGCACCGGCGATACGAACGTTTACCTCGACCTGACCCACGTTCCGCCCGACCGGCTCGCCGCTCGCTTCCCGCTTATCAAGGAAATGTGTTCGCTCTTCGACATCGACATCGCCGAAGACCTCATCCCCGTTTGCCCCAGCGCCCACTATATGATTGGCGGCGTAACGGCCGACCACCGGGGACAAACGACCATCGGGCGGCTTTACGCCTGCGGTGAAGTGGCGTCCACAGGGCTGCACGGCGCCAATCGGCTCGGCAGCAACTCGCTGCTGGAAGGCCTTGTCTTCGGCAGGGCTGCTGGCGATGCTGCGGGCAGGGCGGCGGCTGACGGATTCAGACGTGTGCTCTTAGGGCGGCGGCTGCCGCCAGCCCGATTGTCCCCCGTGAAATTCGGACGCCGGCCCGCCGCGTGGAACCCGGAGCCATCGACCTCGACGACGTCCGAAGCTCTCTGCGGAGTGCCATGTGGCGCGACGTCGGCATCGTTCGCAGCGCCCAGCCCCTGAGCCGCGCATTGGAACGCATCTGCTTTTGGTCCGGCTACGTCCTTGAACGACAGTTCGAGAATATCCGCGGCTGGCGCGTCCAGAACATGCTGACT
>CAZBRH010000068.1:0-1396 GCA_964494245.1 uncultured Planctomycetota bacterium
TCTTCATGACAAGACCAAGTTGCTTGAGATTGTTCTGACAGCTTGCGCGGCGAGCTGCTTCGCGCGCACGTGCCAATGCGGGAAGAAGGATAGCGGCTAGTATGCCGATGATTGCGATTACGACAAGCAGTTCAATAAGCGTGAAAGCGGCGCGCTTTCTCAAGGTGATATCAGCCATTGTTTACCTCTACTAGGTTTGGAAGTTGCCGCAGGGTTGGCTCCAGGATGCAACCGAGAAGCGCCTTAGCGGTTCCCCGGTCGACGCCTCCCAGGTATCAGCCCGAGCATCTCCTTCATCTTCTTCTTGTCCTCCGGAGACATCGTCTTGTCGTTATCGATGGCTTTGATGCGAAAGTCGTCAGCAGCCTTGACGGACTCCGGCGTGATGACGTTAGTGTCTTTCCGGCAACCCGTTGAACACAGGGCCAGCAAGATCAGCGACAAACCTATTCCGACACGTTTCAATAGCGATCCCTCCATGTTCAACATCTATATAGATGTTGATGCCATTATATCACGGCTTTCGCAAAATCGGTAGCAAAACGACTACTCTCTGGGTCTACAGACTGATTCTCTGAAAATCAACGGGCAGTCAAGCTTGCGCGACTCCGTTCGAATACCTCGGTAAAGGTTGGAAAGGGCCTCGGCGGCGCAAGCGCCAAGATCGACCAAAGGCAGCCGCACCGTTGTCAGGGCAGGTGTGGTGTAGCCGGCGAGTCGAAAGTCGCCGAAGCCGACCACGCTTACGTCGTTCGGCACGGCGACCCCCTCTTCGAAGAAGGCCCGCATCAGGCCGATTGCCGCCAAGTCGCTGGCGCATAGCACGGCGGTGGGCAAATGCTTCTTGCGAATCAGTTCGTGGGCTCTTTCATAGCCGCTGTCCTCGAGGAACTCGCCTTCAAGAACTTCAAGGGTCGTCTGCGCCAGTTTAGCTTCGCGCAGGGCCTGCTCCACTCCTCTTTGCCGCTCGACGGCGTCGAAGTTGTCGGTAGGGCCGGCCAAGAAGGCGAACCGGCGATGGCCCAGCTTAAGCAGGTGCTTCGCAACCGAATAGGCGCCGTAACGGTTGTCCGGATTCACCGATACGATTCGCCTGCTTCCGTTATAGCGGTTGATCGCGAGGACCTTGACTCCTCGGTCGAGCAGCTGATTGGCCTCGCTCAAGTCCGGTTCGCCGAGCAGCGGGATGGAGCGGGTGCGGGTCTATGGCGAGGGCGGATCGGTGGTGAAGCGGGGCGTCGGGCTGTTCGCGCGGGCGTTCATGGACCACTTCCCGCTGCTGCCCGTCGAGGATGAAGGACGGTTGAACGACCTGGCGCTCCGAGAGAACTTCATCGAGCGCGTCTTTGTGCAGCGGCGTTGGCAAGAGGTGGAAGCAACGCGAGCGATCCGGCCG
>CAZBRH010000068.1:1437-12290 GCA_964494245.1 uncultured Planctomycetota bacterium
TCGCACAGCCCGAAGCATTACCGCGAGCTTGGGCCGCTTGTGGCCGCGGCGAAGACGATCCCCTGCGGCGAACTGCGGCGGCGATACGCGACGCTTCTTGCCGACGCCCTGCGGCTCAAGGCCACTCCCCCAAAGCACCACAACGTCCTTCTGCACCTGATGGGATACTTCAAGGGCGACCTGTCGGCGGACGAGAAGCAGGAGTTGCTGGAGGTCTTCGATGCGTATCGCGCGGGCCACATCCCGCTCATCGTGCCCATCACGCTAGTCAATCACTACGTCCGCAAGTATGGCCAGCAATACCTTCAAGCTCAGTGGTATCTCAATCCGCATCCGGTCGAGTTGCAATTGCGGAACCACGCCTGATTGTGCGTCGAGCTTCCGGCCCGGTTCAGGTTCACGGGCGGCAAGCCAGCCGATGAAAGCCGGGCGCCGCGTTGATGATGCTGGCCGGGGGTGTTATCATTTCGGGCATGGCCGATATGTATGAGATGTCTTTCCGGACGTTGGCCGAGCATACCGGGGCGGCGCTTTGGGCGATGGCCGTGTTCGCCTGTGGCTTCGTCCTCGCGTTCCCGGTCGTGCAGCTTCGGGTGCGGAGTCTTCTCGTCTTCCCCCAGTGGCTGCTTCGCGTTGCGAGGAAATACCTGCGCCCGGAGCTAAGCTCCATCCTGCTCTTCGCCTTCATCTTTTGCTTCAACACGGTTGCGATTTTCTGCTACATGGTGTCGGGCGGGCTTGTGTTCCTGCCAATCGTCTTTGGGATGCTGACGGGCCTCAACGCCGGCGTGGTTCTGCTGGAGGATGCGCGGGAGGCGGCAGCCGACCCGCAGCCGACGGCGGCCGCGCCGGCCAGGGCGTGGGTCGGCTTTTGCAGCTTGTTTGTGGTCGTGGCCGAGTTGAGTTCGTTCTGGTTTGCGATCGGGATGGGCATTCGGATGGGCCACCTGATGCGGGCGAGCTTCAACTGGACGACGTTCGAGCAGGCGCTGGTGCCGCGGGCGCTGGCGTATGTGCTGGTCATCGTCCCCGTGTTGGCGCTTTCGGCCGCTGCCGAGACGGCCGCGATCAAGGCGATGCTCCGAACGGAAAAGGGTGGCGCCCCGGGCGAGGGGCTATAACCTGCCCGAACCCCAAATCTTCGGCAGCAAATTGCAAGCAGACACCAACCGCGCAAGTTCCAAACGCCAAATGCGGCCTTTCGTGCGCGAATGTCCCACCACGGAGATCGCAGAGACGTTGGCCGGGCCGAGTGGGGGCGCCGCGTGCTTCGCGGCAGGGCGTCTTCCTCCTGCCGTCGCGGCTATGTGTCTTCCCCGAAGACCTGTGCGGTGTAGAGGTAAACTTCCGTGTCGGGGTCTTTCCATGCGTCGGGCGGGAGGCCGGCTTTGTGGGCGCAGCAGGCCGAAAGAAACTCCTCCTTCGACATGTGGTATTCCGTTGCGACCTGCGGCAGGAACGTGCCGGACCGCCAGCCGCGCTTGATGTAGATGCCGTGCACGCCGAGTTCGAGCGACAAGGGATCGTTCGTCCGCACGAGCGGCGAAAGAACTGAAATCTCGATGCGGACGTGCGGAAGCTCCTTTTCCGCGAGGGGGGCGAACCGCGGGTCGTTCATCGCCGACGACCGAGCCATTTCGGCAACGACCTGCCAGACGGGCTTGTCGGGGAGAAAGCAGCCGATGCAGCCGCGGAGCTGGCCGTGCTTGTGCAAGGTGACAAACGCCCCGAGCGGCTGTTCGAGTTCGGGCAGCCCCGCCGGCCGGCAGTCGGGATCGGGGAGTCCGCGTGCCGCCGCCTCGATGACGCTCCGGGCGATCTTCAGGAGCTCCCGCTGTCCCGCTTCCGATAGCGGCTGGTCGCTGCTCATCTCGGCACTCCTTTCAAGGCCGCGACGTCGCGGCGGATCTGCTCGACCAGCGCGTCCGCCGAATCGAATCGCACCTGGTCGCGCAGCTTGCGAGCGAAGCGGACCTCGATGTCTTGGCCATAGAGGTCGCGCCGCAGTCCCGGAAGCAGCACCTCGACGGTTTCCTTGCGCTGGCGAGGGTGAATTGTCGGCCGCGAGCCGATGCTCGTCAAGGCCGGCCGCCAGGTCCGACCGATTCGCGCCGAGCCGACATATACGCCCGCAGGCGGCCTGACCTCGTGGTGCAGGTTGAGGTTCGCTGTTGGAAATCCGAGCCGCGAGCCGATGCCGCAACCGCGCACGACCGTGCCGAGGATCGACACGGGGCGGCCGAGCATCGCCGCCGCCTCGCGCAGGCGGCCTGATTCGATTGCCGCGCGAATCGCCGAACTCGAAATAATGGCTCCTCCCACCTTCACTGGCCGCACCGACCGCCGCGCGAGGCAAAGCCCTTCGGCGGCCATCTCGCGCAGAAGCTCGTAATCGCCCTCGGCGTTCCGCCCAAACCGACAATTGAAACCGAGCAGCACCCCGCGCACGCGGAACTTCTCCAACAGAACGCGGAGGACAAAATCGCGCGCCGACATCTCGCGCAGCCGCGGGCTGAACCGCAACACGGCCGCCGCGTCGATCCCAAGCTGTTCGAAGAGCACAAGGCGGTGTTCGAGCGAGGTGATGCAGGGGATGGGCCGCCGCTGGAGGATGCTCTTCGGGCTGCGCTCGAACGTAACAACGAGCGACCGGCAGCCGAGTTCCGCCGCCCAACGGCGGAGGTCGCCGAGCACGCGCTGGTGGCCCCGATGGACGCCATCGAACATGCCGACGGTGGCGACGGGGCGGCCAAGCACCCGAGGGGCTTTGAGATCGGCTCCGATACGGATCATAAAATCGTGCCTTCCAAAAAAACGGGGGCCGACGCGGCTCCGCGCGCCAGCCCCCGGCTTTCACCTCGGCAAACAGACCCCGACAGGATGCCTTCAGTCGGGCAGCAACAACACTTGACCCGGCGTCACGGCAAACGGCTTCTCAAGTTGGTTCAGGTCGGCAATGATCTTCCACTTGGACGCGCTGCCGAGTTGCCGCTCCGCAATGTCGATAATCCCCATGTCTTCGGGCCGGACGACGTAGCGGCGGGTCTTGGTGATTGTCACGGGCTTGTCTTCGGACTCGCTGGATTCTTTTCGCGGGCTGCTGGCGAGGACGGATGACGACATGGCCGCGGCCGGCGCGGAACCCTTGGCGGGCATCTTCAGCTTCTGGCCCACGCGGAGCGCATACGGCGGCTGGAGCCCGTTCAACTCGGCAATCTCTTTCATCCGCTGAACGCTGCCCAGCTGGCCTTGTGCGATGGTCGAAAGCGCATCGCCCGCGGCAACCGTGTATTCCCACGGTGCGCCTCCGGACGCCGCCCCGGCGTCGGCGGCCGCCAACGCGGGCGCGGCCCCTGTCGCAGGGTTCACGGTGTTCGCCGCTGCGGACGTGGTGGAAGCGGTCGTCGTGGCTGTTGCGGTCGTTGGCGTTTCGGACGCGGCTGGGAGAACAAGATCGCTATCGCGGAAGAAATCACCTCCGCTGCTGGCGCTTCCGCCCGATCCGGGCGGCCTGTCGCCACGTTCGCTTGGGCTAAGGTTGTTGAGCAACATGGGTTCATTGCTTCCTGGTGCAGAAGCGAGTCTTGCTTCCTCGCGTTCGCCGCGGGCCCAGATGATGACCAGCACACCGACGATAATCAAAACCACAACAACCCCAATCTTCGCGTCTCTGTTCACGTCTTCGCCCTCACAAAATGAGCCAACTCGTGCGCACGCCGCACACAAGATACGGTGCTGCCATGATAGTTTTACCGCATGCTTGATTCAACCCGTATTTCGCAGAATTTTTTCGTGCAATTTTTCCGTGTCCGTGGGCGGGCCTATTGGGCGATGTAGATGTGCTTGAACGGGTGCAGGTCGCGCGGGTTGCCGTAGAAGCCCCGGACGGAGGGGTGAAGAAGGTTGAGGTTGGCGTAGAAGTAAACGGGCAGGATGGGGGTCTCGCGGTTGAGGAGGATGTCTTCGGCTTCGCGGAAGAGTTCGAGTCGGCGGGCGGCGTCGGCCGTCCGCGCCGCGGCGGCGATGAGTTCGTCGTAGCGGGCGTTGCTCCAGCCCGTGCGGTTGTTCCCTCCGCCGGTGACGAACATGTCGAGGAAGGTGTTGGGGTCCATGTAGTCGCCGATCCACGCCGACCGCATGATGTCGTATTCGAGCTGGCTCATGGTCTTGAGGTAGACCTTCCATTCCTGATTGACGAGGTTGATTTCGACGCCGAGGTTTTTCTTCCACATTTCCTGTGCGACCTCGGCGATTTCTTCGTGGCGCTTGCTTGTGTTGTAGATGAGCGAGACGCGGGGGAAGCCCTTGCCGCCGGGGTAGCCGGCCTCGGCCAAGAGCGCGGCGGCACGGGCCGGGTCGTAGCCGGGGCCTTTCGGCGGCTCGTAGGGCGGGAGCATCGGCGGGACGAACGACGTGGCGGGGTCGTATTGCCCCTGGAGCACGTGCTCGCAGAGCTTCGCCTTGTCGAACGCCAAGTGGAAGGCCATGCGGACGCGCGGGTCGTCGAAGGGCTTGCGTGTGCAGTTGAACCGGAAGAAGTAGGTGCCGAGGTAGGGCGTCTTGCGGTAGTCGGGCCGCTTCGAGAGTTCGGGGATCATCGGCTCGGGGAGCGAACGGAGCCAGTGGAGTTCCCCCGTCTTGTAGCGGAGCAGGGCGGCGTCGTCGTTGACAATGGGATAGGCGATGACGGCGTCCAGGCGGACGTTCGCGGCGCCCCAATAGCGCGGATTCTTTCGCATGACGATTTCCTGTTCGGGCTTCCATTCGGCGAGCACAAAGGGGCCGTTGGAAACGATGTTGCCGACGCGCGTCCAGAGCTTGCCGTGCTTTTCGACGCAGCCGCGATGCACGGGCATGAACGTCTCGAATGCGAGTAGGCCGAAGAAGAACGCCGTCGGGTGTTCGAGCGTCACGACGAGCGTGTGCGGGTCGGGCGCGCGGATTCCGACCTCGGCGAAATCGGTCAATGTGCCCTTCGTGAACGCAGCGGCGTTGCGGATATACCAAAGTTGGTAGGCATACTCCGCCGCGGTCTGCGGGTCGAGCGCCCGCCGCCAAGAATAAACGAAGTCTTCGGACGTGAGCGGGTCGCCGTTCGACCATGTGCATTCGCGCAGGTGGAACGTGTAGGTGAGGCCGTCTTCGGAGATGCTCCAGGTTTTTGCCACGCCGGGCGCGGGCTCGAGCGTCCTGGGGTCATAGGTGACGAGGCCTTCGAAGAGCGCGAGAGCGAGCGTGTGTTCGGGAACGCCTTTCATCAGCGCCGGGTCGAGCGTTTCGGGCTCGGCGCCATTGTTGAAGCGGAAAACCTGCGGGGGAGCGAGCGGGCGCGCAGTTGTTCCAGTGTCTTCGCGAGCGCCGGGGCCGCCAGCGCGATCCGCCACAATGAGCGCGTAAATCCCGACGGCGACCGCAGCGACTGCGAGCACGACGACGGCCTTGCGCATTGCGATCCCCCTCTGCCGAAGGCGCTCAAGCGGAGGCAAGGGGATTATACGGTCGGGCGGCAGAAAGGCAAGGAAACCGTTGCTCATCAAGTCAGCCCAGTTGCATTTCTGCGAGGAACGTTTATATTACCGCCGTGTTGCCGCGTCGGCCTCGGCCGGAACCGAGCGTGGCGAACCGTGTCCGAAAACGCGAGGAGACCAAATGACAAAGTTGTCCGTCTGCATTGAGATGTTCTGGGAAGGGTTGAGCCCGGAGAAGAAGCTGGCCCGCGTCAAGGAACTGGGCTTTCCTGCCTTCGAGTTTTGGGGATGGAAGGACAAGGATCTGGACGCGCTCCGCGCAGCAAAGGACAAGACCGGGCTCGATGCGGCGGCGTTCTGTCTGAGCACGGCGGCGCCGCTTGTCGCATTCAAGCGGGAGAGCGACTTGACGGAAGGCATGAAGGAATCCGCCGCCGCCGCACGCCGACTGGATTGCGGACGGCTAATCGTCACCACCGGCAACGCCGTCCCCGGCGAGTCGTTCGGGGCTACGCGAAAAAGGGTCGTTCGGGGCCTGAAGGCGCTGGCGAAAGTCGCAGAAGACGAGGGCATCACGCTCGTGCTCGAACCCCTGAACACGCTTGTGGATCATCCGGGCTATTGGCTGACACGGTCGGCCGACGCCGCTTCGATCGTGCAGGAAGTGGGCTCGCCGCGGCTCAAAATCCTCTTCGACATTTACCATCAACAAATCACCGAAGGAAATATCCTTGCGAACATCTCCCAGCACATCTCGAGTATCGGGCATTTCCACGCAGCGGGCGTGCCCGGACGGCACGAACTCGCGGGCGGCGAACTCGACTACCGCAGCATCTTCGCCGGAATAGCAAAAACAAACTACGATGGTTTCATCGGACTAGAGTTTTCACCGACAAAGCCGGAGCGGAAAGCCCTGACAGAGGCGCTTTCCCTTTCCCAACAATAGCACGAAAGGAACGCCACGATGAAAAACAAGTTTGTCCTCATCACCGGACCGAGAAAGATCGAAATCGGCGAAGAGAAGGTGCCGGAACCCGCCGCGGGCGAAGTGCAAATCCGCTCGCTGTATTCGGCGATCAGCCACGGGACGGAGATGAACGTTTACCGGGGCGACGCGCCGATGTGGAGCATGCGGTTCGATGGAAAGACCCGCCTGTTCGTCTCCTCCGACCAAACGAGCTTCCGGTATCCGCTTCGATACGGCTATGCCCTCGTCGGCGAGATTACCAAAGTCGGCCCCGGAGTCTCAGGGGTCAAGAAGGGCGACGTCGTTTATTGCGAGGCCCCCCACGGATCCGCGCACGTGGTCAAGGCAGACGAACTCATTGCCCTGCCCCGCGGCTTGGACCCGAAACTCGGCGTCTTCCTGGCCAACCTGCGAACGACGTTCATCGGCGTGCTCGATGCCGGCCTCCATCTCAACGAATGCCTTGTGGTGTTCGGGCAGGGCATCCTCGGCCAGTTCATCGTTCAATGGGCGAAGCTCTCCGGCGCCAAGCCAATCGTGGCCGTAGACCTCAACGACCGCAGATTGCTCCATTCGACAAAGACGAGCGGCGCGGACATCGCCTTGAACCCGAAGCGGACGGCGGACATCGCGCTGGAAATCCGAAAGTTGACGGGCAACCGCGGGGCCGATATTGCCATCGAGGTCTCCGCTTCGGACGTCGCTCTGCACGAAGCCATCCGCACCGTCTGCTACAACGGTCGGGTCATCGTGCTCTCGTGGTATCCCGGCGCCCTGAAGAACGTTTTCCCGGGCCGCGAGTTCCACCACAACCGCGTCCAGCTCCTCTGCTCTCAGACCGGGGGCATTGCGCCGGAGTTCTCGAACCGCTGGTCGCACAGCCGCGTGGCGGCCGCCGTCCTGGAACGCATGCCCGAACTCACCCTCGCCCCGTTGATCAGCCACGAAGTCGACGTGGAGGATGCGGCCGAGGCCTACCGCATGATCGACGAAGGGCGGGAGGACGTGATGCAGGTCGTGCTCCAATACAAGTAGGCCACGAACTCGGCTCGGCTCTCTGGGCTACGAGCGCGGCAGATAGCGCGGTGCGCCGTAGCGGTTCGGCCAGCTCAGGCCGCGGGGAGCCGGCCCCTGGTCGCCATACGGATCGGCGAAGCGGTTCATCATCTCGTACAGCTTCCGCCGCAACGCCGACCGAGCCGCCGCGTAATCCGAGTCCTCAATCACGTTCCGCATCTCGAACGGGTCCTTTTCGAGGTCATACATCTCGTCGAAGTCGAACCCGTTGAAGACGTATTTGTATCGGTCGGTGATGAGGATTCGCTGCGTCACGAAAAACTCGCAGCCATAGCCCACGCAGAGCACGGCATCTTCCCAGTCGGTTGTTCTGGGATTTTCGAGCAACGGCTTGAACGAGCGCCCGTCGGCGTGTGGGAGCGGCGGCAGACCCAGGAGGTCGAGAACCGTGTGGGGAATGTCGTGCGTCTGAACCAGCCGGTCGCAAACGCCCGGCGCGACGCCCGGCGCCCGCGCGACCAGCGGCATCCGATACACCTCCTCGTAGGGCATCCAACTCTTGATCCACATCCGGTGTGCGCCCAGCATGTCCCCGTGGTCTGAGGTGAACACCACAATCGTATCATCGGCCTGGCCGGAACATTCCAAAGCGCCGAGGATTCGGCCGATCTGCTCATCGATTTGTTCGCAATACGCGAAGTAGTGGGCCGTCCCTTCCTTGACGTCGGCTTCCGTGAAGCCGCCCCACGTTTCCGACTCGCGTCGGTGCATGCCCGGCTTCCCCTCGAACGTGTCATGGAAACTCGACGGCGCCTCGAGCTGTTTGGAATCGTAGCGCCGCAGGTAAGATTCGTGCGGGTTGTAAGGGTCGTGCGGCTCCTGGAAATGGACGGCGATGTGCCAGGGTTGGCGGCTCTCGCTGAACCGGCCGAGCATCGCTATGGCCGCGTCGGCGACCCGCGTGGTGCTCAGTTCCGAAATCGGCCCGGAGAAATGCCCCCACATCTCAAACGGCTCGCTTCCCGGCCACTGAAATTCCTTCTCGCACGTGTAGCGCAACGCCGCAGAATCCGACGAATAACGCGGCACCCCAGCCCGTTCCAGCGTCCCGGGCCCGTAAGCACAGGGCGCGGCCAGTTCATCAAACCCGAAATCCAACGGCGTCCGTAACCAACTGGCGTGCCATTTGCCGACAAAGCCCTGTCGGAACCCGGCGTCGCGCAGCCGCTGCGAATAGGCCACCACGTCGTCCCACAGGTCTAGCGTCAAAGAGGGCGCCGAGTGCACCTGCGTGTGAACCCCGTTGTGCCACGGATACGCGCCGGACATCCACATTGCCCGCACCGGACAACAGACCGGCATCGGCGCATACGCCCGGTTGAAGACGACGCCGCTTTCGACCAGACGCTGAATGTTCGGCGTCCGACAAGCCGACCGCCCCGCAATCGTCCGCCACTGCTGCTGATCCGTCGTAATCCAAAGAAAGTTCATGCGTTCTGACTCCTGCCCACTGGGATGGCGAATACCGGAGGTATGTCGCACTCGATTCGGTCAATCAGTTCGTCCGGCCTCGTCTCGGGCCCGACGGGCAACGCCGCCACGGCAGCGCCGGCCTCGCGGTAGTAATCGAGAAGCGGAAGGGTATATCGCCTGAAAAGTTCCTGCTTGTTGCGGAAGGATTCGGGCGAATCATCATCGCGGCCGTCGCGCTCCCCGCCGGCGTTCGCGCGGATCCGCGCCCAGGCCACGTCCGGCGGACAGCCCAGATGCACAACGAGGCGGACATCGACGAGCGGAGCAAGGCCCCGCGCCTGCCCGACGCGCCGCGGCAAACCATTGAGAACGATGATTCTCGCCGCGTTGTCCGCCGGCTGCCGGGCCGCAAGAAAGCGCCGAAGCAGCTTGAAGGCGATGGAGAAATGCCCGTCCTCCAGCAGCTCATTCCGGGCAAGGATGTCGCGGACGAACGCGACCTCGTCCGGTGTGAGCGCCGCGTCCGGCCTCCAGCGCTCTGCGGCAGCCGCGCGGAGTTCGCGGCCGAAATCGAAATGCGCGCACGGCCGCCCCCAAAGCCCGCGCGCCTCCAACCGGTCACCCAAAGGCGTCTTGCCCGATCCGGTGCCGCCAACGATGAGCATTGCGAGAACTTCCCTCAATTCCGCCTCCAAGCAGGAACCCTCAGTCGCAGCCCTTCCTACAACTCCTCGATCCTCGGCACCGTCCCGTCGCTCAAGCGGTAAAGCGTCTCGCCGGCCTCGTGGACGACGAGCGTTCCGGGATCGGGGTCGCGCTCCCACGCCGCAACGTCCACCGAGTCGGGATCGAGGTATCCGAGGTTGATGCGGTCGCAGCGTTCCTTCGGGATGCGCGTGGCGAGGATGACGTTGACGCGCGGCCGCTCGATGCCGCCCGCGAACCGGCCGATGCCCTTGACGTGCGTCGAATGGGCCATGATGCCGCGCGGCACGCCCGCGAACTTCTCCATCTGCTTCAGGAAATAATCGCGGGTGTGGTAGCCGATGCGGTCGAGGATTTTGCCGTGTGTGTAGGAGACCTCGTCGATGTGCGGCGCATAGATGACAAGGTCGGCGCCATCGGCCAGCACCGGTTCGAGCTTATACATCACCTTCCCGGCCGTCCAGAGGTCGTCATACATCCTCGGCGCGATGCCGAGCGCCTTCTTGTATGGGCGATCCACGTATCGGATGTGCGTCCTTGCGGCAATGTCGGCGGCGGCAGACCACGCCTCCTGCGGCGTGCCGAAGAAGATGCCGTGCACGCCCTCGTGCTTCGTGACAAGCGCGAAGCAGAGCGAAGGCATTCCAACGGCCGCGGCCGCGCGCTCGACCACCCGCCGCGTCACCGTGTCCTTTGTGCCGTTGATGACGGGGTTCGTGATGACCGCGCCGAGCCAGTGAAAGAAATGGATGATGTCCGGCCCCGCGATGCCGGGAAAGAGGTATTTGTTTCCGCCAGAGAAGCCGACGACCTCGTGCGGAAAGACCGGCCCGACGATGAGCAGCACGTCGTAGTCGAAGATGGCCTTGTTGACGGCGACGGGGACGTCCTCGTTCATCAGCCCGCCCGAAAGTTCGCGGATTTCGGCGGCGGGAATCGTCGCGACCGTTTTCAGCGCGGACGGATCGTCCCAGACGTGGTTGAGGATTCTGACCGCCGCATACTTGCCCGCGCGTTCCGCGGCGGTGATGCCGACGAGGCGGTTCAGCGCGGCGTCGGGCATCGCCGGATGCGTGCCGAGTGCGACGAGGAAATCCATCGCCTTCGCGCTGCCCGCGAGCCGCTCGGTCAGCAGCCGGAACAAAAGCGGCATCGGCATCGTGCGCGTGCTGTCGGGGATGATGGCGAGAACCCGCTTCCCGCCGAGTTTCGCCCCGTCCAGA
>CAZBRH010000068.1:12300-16362 GCA_964494245.1 uncultured Planctomycetota bacterium
CGCGCCACGACGCCGCGGATATCGTCCTCGGTGATGAAGCGGTCCACGTGACCGAAGCCGAAAGCCATGCGAATCTCCTATGGGTCGTATAGGTCCAATAAGACCTATGTTGTTCCGCGCCCATCATATTCGCCGGCTGGCTCCGCCGCAACGGCTTACGCGCCGCACGCAGCGGGGCGCCGTCTTGCATCCGCCGTTTGGCGGCTTACAATGGCCTGTCGGTATCCACCTCCAGATACGCGAAGGGGGGAAGGCGGAATGCCCGCGAAGAAATCCGTGCGAAGCGTTTCGGCGGCTCGCATCGCTGAGCTCGAAGCAGAACTCGCCGCAGTCCGAAGCGACCTAGAACGCTACCGGTCGATCATCGAGAACGTGAACATTGGCGTTTACCGGAACACGGGCGGCCCGCTCGGCACCTTCCTCGAAGCGAACCGCGCCATCGCCCGCATGTTCGGCTACGACTCCGTCGAGGAGTTCAAGAAGGTCCACACCGCCGACCTCTATCAGAATCCAAAGGAGCGCGCACAGTTCGTCGAGCAGGCGCTTCGGGACGGGTTCGTCAAGGACAAGGAGCTCCGGCTCAAGAAGAGGGACGGCACGCCCATCTGGGGCTCCTGCACGGCCAAGGTCCAATACGACGAGAAAGGCAATATTCTCTGGCTCGATGGCGTCATCGAGGACATCACGGAACGGAAACGCGCCGAAGAGGAAATCCTACGGCTGAACCGGGAGCTGGGGAGCCGCGTGGCCGAGCGGACGGCCGAGCTTGAATCCGCCAACCGCGCGCTCCGGGCGGAAATCGACGAGCGTCGCCAGGCGGAAGCCGCCCTGCGCCAGTCCGAAGAGCGATTCCGAAGCATGTTCGAAAACTCGACCATCGGCATGTATCGGACGACGCCGGACGGCCGTATCCTTGCCGCCAACCCAGCGCTGCTCGCTATGCTGGGCTACAAGTCGTTCGAGGAGCTTGCCGCCCGCAACCTGGAAGAAACGGGCTATGAGCCCGGATACTCCCGCTCCGACTTCCGGGAGATGATTGAGCGAAATGGCCGCGTTGTTGGACTCGATTCGGCATGGACGACCCGCGACGGCCGAACGCTCTACGTCCGCGAAAGCGCGACTGCCATCCGCGACCGCGACGGCCGCACACTCTACTACGAAGGCACCGTCCAAAACATCACCGACTGCAAACTCGCCGAGGACGCTCTCCGCCGCAATCAGGCGCTCCTCCACGCCGTCATCGAAAGCATCCCCTTCGACATTTTCGCCCTGGACAACAACGGCCGATACATTCTTCAGAACTCGACGTGCTGCGAGCGCTGGGGCGACGTCCTCGGCCGGCGCCCCGAAGACCTCGATGTCTCCGCCGACACCCGAGAGCGCTGGCTTTCGAACAACCGCCGCGCGTTTGCCGGTGAAACCATCCGCGAGGAAGTCGCCTACACCGTCGGCTCCGAGCAGCGGCACCTCTTCAACGTCATCGCCCCGATCCGCACCGGGAACGAATCGCTCGGACTCGTCGGCATCAACATCGACATCACCGAACGCAAGCGAGCAGAAGACGCTCTCCGCGAGAGCGAAGAACGCTATCGTTCCATGTATGAGGCGATTCCGGATGCCTGCCTCATCTACGACGCCAAGACGTGGGAGGTCGTCGAAGCCAACGACGAGTTCTTGGCCCTGTTCGGCTTTCGCCGCGAGGAACTCGTCGGCAGCCCCCTCCGCCCCTCAGACATGATCCACCCCGACGACTGGCCCCGCGTCAAGGCCGAGATCGAAGCCCGGCTGCAAGGGCCTTCTCCGCGAAGGTATTCGCTCCATCGCGGACGGCGAAAGGACGGGACCATCGTCTGGATCGATACGGTTTCAGCAGACCTCGAAGCCAACGGGCGGCAACTCCACCTGCTCATCATCCGTGACATGACCGAGACACAACGGGCGCGGGAACAGGTAGGCCGCCAAGCCATGCTTCTCGCCAACATCACCGACGCTGTCGGCGTGGTGAACCGAGAACGCACGGTCACCTACTGGAGCCCGAGCGCACAGCAGATGTTTGGGTATGGACTGCAAGACTTCGCTCCGGGCGAGGGGCTTCGGAAGTTGCTGCGGGACCCCGACCGGGCGGACTTGTTCGATGCCGAGGTGATGCGGGAGCTCGAGGCCGGCCGGGCGTGGTCGAACGACCGCCTCCCCTGCCGCCACAAGGATGGCCATGTGGTCTGGGTCAGCGTCCGCGTGTCGCCCCTTACGGGCTCCGCGTCCGAAGATGAGGTCCTGTTCGTTGCCCGCGACGTCACCAGGGAAGTGCGGCTGCAGGAACGGCTGATCCGCGCGTCGCGCATGGCCGCCATTGGAACGCTCGCTCTGAGCGTCTCGCACGAACTGAACAACATGCTCGGCGGACTCGGCGGGCTGGCCGACTTGGCCGAACGGGACGCCGCACTCGCTCCCCGGCTCATCAGCGCCTGCCGAGCCATCGCCGAACGCGGCGGCGCCATTGCCAGACGGATGACGTCCTTGGCAAAGGCCGACGCTCTCGGCGAGGAGCGCCAGGCCGACCTCGCTGCCCTTGTCCGCACCGCCGTCAACATGATGCGCCCGTCGCTCGCCCCGCGGAACATCAACATCGAAGAATCCTACCAGTCCACACCAGCCACGTGGGTCAACGAGGGCAAGATTTTCCAGGTTCTCCTGAACCTCATCGGCAACGCCCGCGATAGCATCGGCCGCAACGGCACCATCTCCGTCGCCGTCTCACATCAGCCGGAGCCGAACTGGATTGCCATTGAGGTTTCGGACAATGGTCCCGGCATCGCACCGGAGATCATGCAGCGGATTTTCGATCCTTTCTTCACGACAAAGCGCGAAGCAGACCACGACGGCCAGGAATCGTCGCACCTCGGACTGGGCCTCCGCGAATCGCTCTCCATCGTGCGCGACTACGGCGGGACGATTGACGTCCAGAGCTCGCCCGGCTGCGGGGCAAGGTTTACCGTGCGGCTCCCTGTGCGGACGGCTCCCACCGCCAAGCCCGCACGGCTCGTGCTCACCAGGCCGCTGCCCCCCCGAACCGCGGCCATCCTGGTCATCGACGACGACGAACTCATCCGGCTCGTCCTCACCGAACATCTGAAAGGACTCGGATACGACCCCGTCGCGGTCGAAAACGGCGGCGCCGCGCTTGCTGCCGCCGCAGAACGGAAATTCGATTACGTGTTTTTGGATATGCTCATGCCCGGTGGCCCCGATGGCGCAGACGTCCTGCGGCGCATCCGCGAAGCGATGCCCGACGCGCGCATCATCATCTCCACGGCGTTCAGCGTCGAAAACATCCCCGCCGAATGCCTGAAGGAGGCCTTCGCCGTCCTCAAGAAGCCCTTCAGCCGGGACGACCTTGCCGCAGCGCTCGCAGGGGAGAAAGGAAGGGAACCGTGACCAGCGGCCAGCGGGAGGGCGAACCGCCGACTGTTCCCTGACGATGGATAGCCGCCCTCAGACGACGTATGTTCCCGCCGTAGTCGCGCCGCCCTCGCCCGTCCAGTTCGTGTGGAAGATTCCTGGCTTGTCCACGCGCTCGTAGGTGTGTGCGCCAAAGTAGTCGCGCTGCGCCTGAATCATGTTCGCGGGCAGCCGATCGCGCCGGTAGCTATCGAAATACGCCAGCGCGGAGCTGAACGCGGGGACGGGGATGCCGAGCTTGGTCGCCTCGACGACGACCTTGCGCCACTTCGGCTGGGACTTGTGGATGATGCCGCGGAAATAGCGGTCGAGCAGCAGGTTTTGGAGTTCCTTCTTCCGCTCGAACGCCTCTTTGATGCGTTCGAGGAAGTGGGCGCGGATGATGCAGCCGCCGCGCCAAATCATTGCGATCTCGCCGAACTTGAGGTTCCAGCCGTATTCCTTCGCGGCCGCGGCCATGAGCTGGAAGCCCTGTGCGTAGGAGCAGATTTTCGAGGCGTAGAGCGCGGCGTGAATGGCTTCAATAAACTGCTCGCGGTTCCCCTTCCACGCGCGCTTCGGGCCGCGCAGCACCTTCGCCGCGTCCGCCGTGGTGATGCCCTT
>CAZBRH010000068.1:16373-16661 GCA_964494245.1 uncultured Planctomycetota bacterium
CAAAGACCGCCTCGGCAATCGTCGGCGCGGCGATGCCCAAGTCAAGCGCACTCTGGCTCGTCCACTTCCCCGTGCCCTTCTGCCCCGCCTTGTCCAAAATAAGCTCGACGACCGGCTTGCCCGTTTCCGCGTCCACCTTCGCAAGGATTTCGGACGTAATCTGGATGAGATACGAGTTCAGGTCGCCCTCGTTCCAGCGCTTGAAGACCTCGTGCATTTCCATCTCGGTCATGCCGAGGGCGTATTTGAGGATGTTTCGGACCCAGAGCCGGTCGAACTCCTCCTCCG
>CAZBRH010000069.1:0-16315 GCA_964494245.1 uncultured Planctomycetota bacterium
GCGCTGGCTAATGAGCATCTTATCCAAATTAGGCGGCGGCGCGGGAAAGAAGAACGGGGGCAGATAACGTTTTTCGCGGGGCGAAGGAAAGTTGTCCGTCCTTGTTTTCCGTGTCGGCGGGGCGGTCTTCCCCGCGAGCTTGCTCGCAACCTCCCGATTCAATCGGGCCAACCGTTCCCACTGCTGCGGCGTCAACATCGCAGTCCCTTCATCTGGTCAACCGCTCAATCAGAGCAAGCGCGGCCCGCTTCGACGGAATATGATAGCCCTGCGAGAGGTCTGGGTCCTGATGAATTGGCGGCCGGAGATTCGCCAGCCCGACGCAACTCGGGCAACCCTCCTCGCAGTCGCACCCCTTGATGAGGTCGGCGCACATCGCCACAAGCTCACGGAATAGTTCGTAGCCCTTCTGGGCAAAGCCAAGCCCGCCGAGAAAACGGTCATACACGAACGCCGTCGGCGCGCCGGTGTTCGATGACTCAACGATGCCTGACAGGTCGCGCCGGTCGCACATCGCCAGCATCGGCAGGCAGACGAGCATCAGGTTGCGGACGGCCACCAGTCCCTCGACTGGCCGCAGGCCCATCAAGGCGATGCCGTCCATTACCTCGCCGTCGGGCACGAGCCAGAGGCCCGTCGTTCGCAGCGTCTGGCTCGGTAGGTCGAGCGTCGTTTGGCCGATGTTCTCCTGCGTGTAGTAGCGGATTTTCTTGAACGCAACGGTCTGCCAGGTCACCTCCATCTCGCCGAACCGCACGGACGCGCCCGGCTCGTGCTTGCGCTCGATCTCGCGCAGGATGCGGCACTTGTCGGCGAGAACGGGCTGCGTATAGTAGTCCGTCTCGCTTCGCTTCACGCGGGCCACCTTGCCCGCCCAGTCCAGTTCGCGGACCTGGTAGCTCTCGCCCTCGTGCAGGTAGATCGCGCCGGGATAGACAAGTTCGGGGGCGCTGATGGAATCGACGTTGCCGATGGCCATCGCGCGGCCCTCGGTCTCGTCGACGATGGTGAACGTGTCGTCGCTGATGGTGCGGAGGTTCGTCTTCTGAGCAGGGTTCTCGGTGATGGACCAGTAGTGGCGCCCGTCGATCTCCCGGAGCTTGCCGTCGTCGGCGAGCACGCGGGCAACGTCGGCGGCCAGCGGCCCGAAGAACGCCTCGTCCTCGGCCCGCAGCGGGAGTTCGCACGCGGCGCACGCCAGGTGGTTTGCCAGGATGAACGGGTTCTGCGGATCGACGATCCCGTGTTCCACCGGTTGCT
Source organism: uncultured Planctomycetota bacterium (assembly GCA_964494245.1). Taxonomy (GTDB): domain Bacteria; phylum Planctomycetota; class PUPC01; order PUPC01; family PUPC01; genus CAZBRH01. Next base: position 1,261 of record CAZBRH010000069.1, read on the forward strand.
CGAAGAAATACTTCGGGTTGTGCATGATGTACTGGTCGATGGGGTCGTTGTAGGCAAGAAGCATAGATAGCGACGCGGTATCCTTGCGCCCCGCGCGGCCTGCACGCTGCCAAGTTGACGCCACCGTTCCGGGAAAGCCGACCAGCACCGCAGCATCGAGCGAGCCGACGTCGATGCCGAGTTCGAGCGCGCTCGTCGCACACACGGCAAGAAGCTCGCCGCTGAAGAGCTCTCTTTCGATCCGCCGCCTCTCCTCCGGCAGGTATCCGCCACGGTAGGGCCGGATGCGCTTCGCAAGCGGCCGGTCGTCGCGTTCCAGACGTTCGCGCGCGTAGCGATAGATGAGTTCGACCACAACGCGCGCCTTGCCGAAGACGATGGTTTGGACGCGCTCGCGGACGAGTTCCGTGAGCAATTCGACCGCCTCGATGTTCGCGCTGCGGCGGAGCAGTTCGTCGTCCGGCAGGCGCGGCGGATTCCAAAGGACGAATATCCGCTCGCCTCGCGGACTACCGTCCGTGTCGATGACCTCGCATCCGCGTCCCAGCACGGCTGCCGCCAGCTCGCCGGGGTTCGCAATCGTCGCCGAGGCACAAATGAACTGCGGACGCGAGCCATAGTGCTCGCAGACGCGAGCCAGCCGCCGCATCACGTGCGCGACGTTCGACCCGAAGATGCCGCGGTAGGTGTGCAGCTCGTCCACGACGACGTACTTGAGGTTGCGAAGGAACGACGCCCACCGCGGGTGGTATGGCAGGATGCCGACGTGCAGCATGTCGGGATTCGAAAGGACGACGGTCGCGTCTGTGCGGATTCGCTTGCGGTCCTGTGTCGGCGTGTCGCCGTCGTAGGTTGCGGGCCGGAGCACGTCGGCGATTTCGCGGTCGGCATCGGTCCAGCGCCGCAGCACGCCGAGTTGGTCCTGCGCGAGCGCCTTCGTCGGAAACAGGTAGAGCGCCCGCGCCTCAGGGTTCCGGAGCAGGTCGTCGAGCACGGGCAGGTTGTAGCAGTGCGTCTTCCCGCTCGCCGTGCCCGTGACGACGACGATGTCGGCGCCGGCCTTGACTCGCTCGAACGCCTCCGCCTGATGGACGTAGAGCCGCTCGACGCCGAGCGCTCCGAGCGCTCGACGGAGCACGGGCTGCGCGGTCGGTGGCACATCCACCCAACGCGCAGGCCGCGCAGGCAGCCGGGCGATGTGGGCGATCCTGCCCGCCCGCCGCGAATCCCTCAACCATTGTTCTACGAGAGCGCCCAGATCGGCCATCGCAGTGTCCGAGAACCTCAGCAACAAAGCAGGCGGGGGTTATTCTACCACTGGCCCGGCTCGCACGTAAGAACACTCGCTCGCGGCGGCAGGGTCATTCAGCTCTCGGGCCTGTCCCTGTTGCCGAGTTCGTGTGTCTGGCAGCCGGGCTGCGCCCCGGCGGAGCCGAGGCGGCGGCGGTACGCCAAAGAACGCTATTCTCTCCAGCGTTGTCCGGTAATACCAGAGAATTGAGCAGACCAGACCAGGCCTCAACGGATGTCCCTGAGCAGCACGTTCGCGGGTGATTTCTGCCCCGCCTCGGCCAGTCCCCGGATGCACCGGGAGAGTTGATCGAGTTCCGGCGACTTCGCCATCGGAATGTCGTCGATTCCCCGCTCGTTCAGGGCCTGGATGACATATCCCACGGACAGGATCGCCGTGTCCTTCCCCGGCTGATAGGCGGGCTCGCGCAACTCCTCCTCCTGCGTCCGCGTCAGGACCCCGGAATCCACCAGTTCGTCGAGGACGTCGTGGACGAGGCGGACAGGGGCGCCGAGTTCTCGCGCGATCCCGGCGGCGGTCCTGGGCGACTCTCCGTCGACGAAGTTCCGCACGCAGAGATGGGCGGCCTTCAGCGCCACGAGCGTCCGAAACGAATGGCTGGCAAGCAGGCAATCCGGCTCGAACTCATACGTCTCCACGTTCTGGTGCGCGAACGAAACCTCCGCCCCGAACAGCACCACAAGCCAACTCACCTGGAGCCACACCAAGAACAGCGGCAGCGCTGTCAGGCTGCCGTACACGGCATTGTACCCCGTCACCCCGATCTGAAAACTGATGTAGGCCCACTGGACCAGTTGAAAAACCGTCCCGGCCAGGACGCCGGCGAGGATGCCCGAGCGGAGTTTCACCTTGGTGTTGGGAATAAAGATGTAGAGAAACGCAAAGAGCCCCCAGACGATGCAGTACGGCAGCAGCCGGATCACGGGCAGGATGACCGGGCCGAAGAAACCGACCACGGCCACGTTCCGCACCACGTCCTCGATCTTGCTCGTGACGACCACGGTGGCCCCGCTCGACAGGACGAGCAGCAGCGGGCAGATGAGCAGAAGCGACAGATAGTCCGTGAACCTGCGCGACAGCGGGCGATGCCGCCGGATTCCCCAGATGACGTTGAACGACTTCTCGATGTTCCCGAGGACGCGGATGACCGCCCACAGCAGGATGGCCACGCCAATGCCGGCGATCACGCCGCCCCGGGCGGACCGCAGCAGGTCTTCCGCCACGTTCACGACGTACCTCGACACCTCCTCGTGCCCGACAAAGGCGGCCTCGATGCGGGAACGGAGCATCGCTTGGAACCCGAACCCTTTGGCGATGCCAAAGCCCACCGCGACGACCGGCACGATCGAGAGAATCGAATAGAAAGTCAGGGCCGATGCCCGCAGGGCACATTGGTCGGCGTGGAAGCCGCGGACGGCAAGGAGCACAATCCGCAGTACTTTCAGAAGAAACGATTTCCCGCGCGGAAGCCCCTCCAGCGGAATCCGCCAGACATCCCTCCGGAGAAACCCGATCATCCTATGCGCCCAGGCCTTCACCCCCACCTCCTTTGCTATGTTCCCCGGACTCGGACTCTCCAACTCTTGCCCGTTCGACGGCCATACGGCGATGGCGCGGAGTGTACACGGAAACGCACGTGGGCATTGGGACAGTCACCGTTTTCCTCCGCCGAAGGGGCTGCATTGAGCGCAGGGGCTCTCGGCCCTGTCGGAGGGCAGCTACAGAATCGCGGCCAACCTTGCACCTGCACTGGGCGGAGCCGCGGAGACGGCGGCCGCAAGAAGTAAGGGCACGTTTGTCTCTGGGCACCACCCAAGCCACGCCCGCTGCTTGGCCGCAGCCACGCCGCAACGCTGTCTGAATCGCAGCGCCGGCGGCTGGTCGCTCATCGCCCGGCGAGCTGCCTGACCTTGTTGCAGATCGAGGCGGCGTCGATGCCGCAGTAGGCCAAGAGTTCTTCTCCCTTGCCCGATCTTGGGAGCTTGTTGGCAGCAAGGGAATGGACCCGAATGCCCTCGGGCGCGAGCGCAGCGGCGCACGCCTCGCCCAAGCCGCCGGCGGGGTAGTGGTCTTCGACGACTAGCAACGTCCCTCGCGTCGCCCGCGCGTTTTCGAGCAGGGCGGCGACAGGCAGCGGCTGGACGGAGTAGAGGTCAACAATGCGGACGGGGATTCCAGCCTTCGTGAGCGTGTCGTGCGCGGTGAGCGCCTCGTGCAGTGTAACGCCAGCGCCAGCGATAGTGAGCATATCGGAGTCGGAGCGGCGGAGGACCTTGAGCTGGCCGAGGGGGAACATCTCGGCGTTGTCGTAGAGGATGGGGGTCTTGGGGCGCGCGGTGCGGATGAAGGCGAAGCCCCGATGTTCAGCGGCAACGACGACGAGCCGCTCAGTCGCGACGGCATCGGCCGGATAAACGACAATGCCGCCTGGGATGGAGCGCATAAGGCCGAGTTCTTCCATTGCCATTTGCGAGGGGCCGTCTTCACCGATGGAGACGCCGGCGTGTGAGCCACAGAGCTTGATGTTGCTCTGCGTGATGCCTGCCATGCGGATTTGGTCGGCGGCACGAATAAGAAAGGCACCAAAGGAGGAGACGAAGGGAACGAATCCTTCGGCGGCGAGGCCCATCGCGACGCCAACCATGTTCTGCTCGGCGATGAAGCATTCGATGTAGCGGTCGGGATGAGCCGTTGCGAAGTCGCACGCAAACGTCGAGTTCTTTACGTCGCCGTCGAGCGCGATGACGCGCGGGCAGACGGTGCCGAGTTTTGCGAGCGCGGCGCCATAGGCCTGGCGGGTGGCCACGGCGGCCCCCTTCTTGTATGCAGGCGGTGCGATGTTTTCTACCTTCAGCGGCACGGGCTTGTCCGTCCGCGTCTGGACCCTGGGTGGGGTCTTTTCGATAACGTGAAGTTCGGCGATGGCCCTCGCGGCCTCATCGGGCGAGAGGGGCTTGCCGTGGTAGCCCTCCCTATCCTTGAGGAACGAAACGCCCTGCCCCTTGAACGTTCGCGCAAGGATGGCCGTCGGGAGGCCGTTAGCCGCGGGAATCTTCCCGAAAGCATCAGCGAGCGCAGCGGGGTCGTGCCCATCGACCGTGATGGTGTTCCAGCCGAAGCCGCGGAACCGCGCAGCGTGCGCGTCAACATCGTGGCCGAGCATCGCCGGTTCGCTTTGGCCCAGCCGATTGACATCCACAATGGCAATGAGGTTGTCGAGGCGGTAATGTACGGCGAAAGCGGCGGCTTCCCAGACGGCGCCTTCGGCGACCTCGCCGTCGCCGAGGAGCACAAACACACGGCGGGCCGAGCCATCCTTCCTGGCCGCGATGGCCATTCCGGCTCCTGCGGAAAGCCCCTGCCCGAGCGAGCCGGTCGCAACCTGAATGTAGGGATAGCGCGGGGTTGGGTGCCCTTCGATGCGGCTGTCGATTCGCCGCAGTGTCATTGCTTCGTCGGCAGAGAGCGTCCCGGCCTCAACGAGTGCGGCATAGAGCACAGGTGCGGCGTGGCCTTTGGAGAGAACAAAGCGGTCGCTGTCTTTGGACAGCGGATTCCCTGGGTCGAAGCGCATGACGCGGAAGAAGAGTGTGGCGACGATTTCGGCCGCGGACATGCAGGAGGTTGGGTGCCCTGAACCGGCCCTTGTGGTCATCTCGATAGACAACTTTCGGATGCGGTTGGCAATCGCCGGAATCTCACTCAGTGCTGCATTGCGACTTTCCGTCATTCTTCTGGCTCCTCAACTCGACTAACGCAAATCTGATTCGGCCGCGACGCCACATCAGAACGCAACAGCCCGAACGACCCGTCCGGGCAGGCGAAGGACATTCTACAAATATCTGCACGGTTTTCCAGAAGAGCATTGAAATAAAGTTTGAACGGTCTAGGGCACCTGCCGATAATGGTGAGTCGTCATTCGGGTCTGGTTCTCGTCAACGGGCTCTCGGTTGTCCGGTGGCTGCTCGAACCTATCGGCAAATCCTTCTTGTGTTTTTCGCAGCGGCGCTCGCCGGATGCCGGACGGCCGACGTTGATCCCACCACGCCCTCATCGCACATGATGCCCATCAGCCGTCTGGCCGATCGGCTAGGGATGACAGCATCACTCGACCCAACAAGCGGGATGCTGCGACTTTCTAGCGACCGCGGCACGGTCATATTCAACCCTCGGTTCCACGGCATCGTCGTTGGAGACGAGGTTCTGTTCCGGGGATACCCTGTTGTCATCGAAGATGATGAGGTCAGCGTCCCTCCGGGCTTCATCGACCAATGTGAAAAGCTACTTAGACCCAAGAAACCAGCCCGCCGTTCGGACCCGTCCGCTAAGGAGTTCGGCTTTCACGTGGTGCTGGATCCCGGTCACGGCGGCCACGATCCCGGCGCTATTGGTGCGAGCGGAAACTACGAAAAAACGGTGAACCTCGCTGTCGCGCGCCTCATCGAACAAGAGCTCGAAGCCGCCCGAATCCGCGTGACGCTGACGCGTACAGGCGATGTGTTTGTCGACTTGAACGAGCGGGCGGCTATCGGCAATCGGCTCCGGGCGGATGCCTTCGTGTCGATTCACGCCGATGCGACAACGTCTCCCACCGTCAGCGGCTTCACGGTCTATGTGTGCCACACGAAATACACAGAGGCGTTCCGGGCTGATCTGATTGCGTTGGAGTGCGGGCTCGATGTGGAGAGATGCCGGCGGGTCCTGGCATCGAATCGGAGCCGAAGCCGAAGTTTGGCCGAACGCATTCGGGACGAGATGAGTCGGGCGACGCGGGCGACCGATCGCGGCGTGCAGTTAGGTGAGCTTCGTGTGCTTTCCCGTTCGCTCGGTCCGGCGGTGCTTGTTGAACTGGGGTACATGTCGAATCCCGCCGAAGAGAGACGATTAGTCGATCCCGCGTATCAACGCGCGCTTGCCACTGCGATCGCCCAGGGAATTATCGCATTCCTGAAGGGAGGATAAGCGGCACCAGCCGCGGCGTTCATCGCCGCCCTTCCAGCACTGGCCAAGTAATCCGTCACGTGCGGTCGAAACGCGTCACGCCCCCTGTTGTGTCGCAGGCACTTTGGCCCCCATGTTGGCTCCCGCGCGAGGACACACAGACGCACGGAACCACCGCATCACCGCGGTTCGGGGTATCTCCTAGACTGGAGGCGGTGCGGCTCAGGCGGCGCCGCAGTGGCCGCCTCGATGTGGGTGTGGCTTGTTTCCTTGTGGGACTTACCCCGGCACTTGGCAACGCCGCTCGTGGGTTTCGCCCGCGTTCCGTGCCCTAGTGGGGGAATTGCACAAGCGCTGTCGGTCCGCTCGCACACGTAGTCCGGAGCCCTTGGGAGCAGGTTGCTGCGAACTTCGTCCAGCCGGGACCGGCAAATCTCCACGGTAATGCGGGATTGATCAATGCCGATCCATCGCCTGCCGAGCTCCTGTGCAGCCACCAATGTAGTCCCTGACCCGCAGAAGCAGTCCATAACGAGGTCGCCCGGCCGGCTTGATGTTCGGATGATGGTTCTCAGGAGGTCGATGCTCTTTTCGGTCGGATACCGCGGATATCGTGGGTCCTTGAATTCCCAAATGTCCTGGAGCCGTTTGCCCTTTGTCGTTGCCTCGTCGGCATAGATGATTTTGCGCGGGTTCCCTGACGACGACCATTCGATAAGCCCCCTTTCGTCAAGTTCGTCGAGAACTGCCGGCTTATGTCGCCAGTGCCATCCGCGAGGCGGCGACAACCCCTTCCATTTTTGGCCGGTTTCGCCGTTGCGGGTTTCTCCGGGAGCGTGTAGCGGCGTGGTCGTGTATCTTCGGCCAGAGGCGTCAACTTTCGGAAACAGACGAAGAATATCTGCTTCACTGACGGCTTGGACCGGCTCATTCCAGCAAAAGTCCCGCCCCTTCGCGTAGAAGAGAATCATGTCTTTTACGTTTCCGTATCCCTTCCGTGCAAAATTCTTCGGGTTGCACTTTATTCTGGTTATGTCGTTCCGAAAGTTCTTGGCGCCAAACACCTCGTCCATGATGACCTTGACGTAATGCCCGATCTTGTAGTCAATATGCACATAAATCGACCCGTTCGCGCCCAATAGCTCATCAATCAGCACAGGCCGTTCCCGCAGAAACTCCAGAAAATGCGCCCCCGTCAATGTGTCCGAGTATGCAACGTCGTCGGCGGCAGAGGCGCTCACGGTCTGCGTTCGCTTCGCGCTGTGCTTATTAGACCTGATTTGTCGAGAACGGCGGGTCGATGTAGACGAGATCGACGGCGCCAGCCATATCGCAGTCTGCCAAGAGCGCCTTCATCGCCTGCAAGTTGTCGCCCTGTATGAGGAGATTGCCAGACTTGCACGCCTCGGCGATACCTGCGCTCCGAAAAACGGCACGGGGAGTTTGCTCTAGGATTTCCGCACGCGAACGCTTGGGGGCGTAGAGCAGTTGCACGTCGCCTCCGAGTAAGCAGTCAAAGACTGTATAAGAACTCTCGAAGCACCAGTGCGCTCATGATGTGGAATTGCTCACGATGCTCCCGAAGGAACCTGAACATCTTCTGTCTCCCATGTATACCGAGGATACCACCTAGCGACGTCAGCGCGTGAGAAGGAAACGGCGCGAAGCATGGAGACCCTTCGCTTCGCTCAGGGTGACAGAACTCACAGTGCACAGCGGGTCATATCAGACGCTGTCCACGAGTTCCTCTTTTTATTCCGAACATGTCGTGCTGCGCGTTAGGGGCAAGCTTCCAACCACACGGCGCATTGTACAAGGGACTGCATCACTGCGCAACGGGCAGTAAGCCGAAAGAGTTAATGCCACCCCCTCGAAGGCGCTTGGCAACGCAACTCCGACTGTGCTATCATCCAACGGCGGCAAATTGCCGATAGAGGAACAAGAGAATGATCATCCACACGACCGCCTACGCCCGCGTGGGGCTTGTCGGAAATCCGTCAGACGGCTACTACGGCAAGACCATCGCGGCGCTCACAAAGAACTTCGCCGCGGAGGTGACGCTGTATGAGACGCCCGAGCTCGAAGTCCTTCCCGGGCAAGAGGATTCGCTCCGATACGATTCGCTCGCGCAGCTTGTCGGGGATGTCGAATTGAATGGCTATTACGCTGGCGTCCGCCTGCTCAAGGCGACCATCTATCGCTTCGCACGAACATTTCTGAAGGACGACTTGGCGGACGTTTCGAGGAATTTCACTATCCGCTATCGGACAACCATCCCTCGCCAAGTGGGCCTTGCGGGATCGAGCGCCATCATCACAGCCGCGACAAGAGCGCTCTGCCGGTTCTACGGTATCGAACCGGAAAAGGAGCAGTTGCCCTCGTTCATCCTCGAAGTCGAAACACGGGAGCTTGGGCTTACGGCTGGATTGCAGGACCGCGTCGTTCAGGTCTACGGCGGCGCCGTCTACATGGACTTTGACCGCGCGTTGATGGAAAAAACAGGACATGGGCGCTACGAGCCGATCGACACTCGACTGCTGCCCCCGCTCTTTGTCGCCTACCGAACGGACGTGGCCCAATTGAGCACCGTAACTCACAGCGACCTGAAGGAGAGATTCAAGCTCGGCGATCCCACCGTCGTCAACGGCATGGCCGAGTGCGCACGGCTCGCCGAACGCGCTCGGGACCTGCTGCTTGCTGGCAGAGGGGCCGAAATCGGCGAACTCATGGATCGCAACTTCGACGTCCGCCGCTCCATGTGCAAACTTGATCCAACGGATGTTCGCATGGTCGAAATCGCGCGGAAGCACGGAGCGCACGCGCATTTCTGCGGTTCCGGCGGGGCCATTGTGGGAATCCCCCCTCCGGATGACGCATACGGGGCAATGGTTGCCGCACTCGAGCAAATGAAGTGCAAAGTGATTCGGCCGGAGCTCTGAACGATGACACAGTCAAGCCCGAGCACACCGGAGCCGCCCGTCCTGATCGGGTCAAGCGCGGCGATGGCTGAAGTCAACCGCCTCATCGACGCGGCAGCGGAATCCGATATCACGGTGCTCCTTACAGGAGAGAGCGGCACGGGGAAGACGGTGGCCGCGCGCCGGATTCACGCCCTCTCCCGTCGCCGCGACTATCCATTCATCCAGACGAACTGCGCGAGCTTGCCGGAAACCCTGCTGGACTCGGAGCTCTTCGGACACGAACGGGGCTCCTTCACAGGGGCTGAGCGCCGCCACGCCGGCAAGTTCGAGCTCGCAAACGGAGGAACGCTTTTTCTCGATGAGGTTGAGGAGCTGAGTCCACGTGCACAGGCGAAACTGCTGGACGTAATCGAGACGCGAACGGTGATGCGTGTCGGTGGCGAGGAGACTGTCCCAACGGACGTCCGCCTCATTGTCGCTACGAACGCCAACCTTGCAAACTTGGTGCAGGAGCGGCGATTCCGACGCGATCTTTTCTTCCGTCTGAGCGAGCTCTCGATTCCGATGCCGCCGCTTCGGGAGCGGCGCGCGGATATCCCAGAACTCGTCGCCTATTTCGTGGCCGAGGTCAGCGCCGAATTCGGCAAGAACACCCGACGTGTATCCGATGCCGCGATGGCTCAACTCCTCAAATACGACTGGCCGGGAAATATCCGGGAGCTTCGGAACGTCATCAAGAGCGGCGTCGCAAGGGCAAGCCATGATGCCGTCTGGATCGAGGATCTCCCTCTTACCATCGAGGTGCACACTGATGAGGCCAAGAGCGGCTTGGGGGGACTGGGAACGCTTGAGGAAGCCGAGCGGCAGCACATTGAAAAGGTCTTGCTCGCCGTGAGATGGAAAAAGTCAAGCGCTGCTTGGATACTCGGCATCACGCGCGCAACGCTCGACCGGAAAATCGCAAAGCACGGCCTCAAGAGGCCGTCGCATGAGTAAGCGGTGGGGTCTCAACGACGTCCGCCGCTTTGCTCACGCGCCAGGATGTATCGCAACGATACGTTTCTCGTCAAAACAGCACGCCTGACATAACCCTTTCGTCAACAGCTGGTTATGTCCATACCACAGTAGGCAGCGTATTGTCGTGATACATTTCAAGGCACTGGCAACTCACACCAAGTGTCCTCGGTAGGTCAACAGCGCACGTTCGTATCTTATTGCCCATGAAGAAGATGAGGACGGTTCCCCAGCAACCGCCGGAGATAGCGCCCAATCGGGAACGTCCTTTGCTCAAAGCCGAACCGAGGAACAATAGCATGCGTCTCGTTGCAACGCCAGTATCGGCCCGGCTAAGTCCGCACGCCCCCTCTCCGCCCGTGTGGATGCCTGCCGCCGCGCTACCGCCCCGCGCGGCGGCGGGCTATCCCCCCGTGTAGGATGAGAGGCAGGAATAATGGTTCGACGCAATTGGAGGAACTGAAATGATGGCATATGCTGGTCGGAACCGCAAGGCGGGCTTCACGCTCATCACAATGCTTGTGGCGATAGGCGTCATTGCCATCCTCCTGGGGATTGGCAGTCAGGGTTACCGCTTGGCCAAGGAACGCTCGGAGATCGTTGCCCTGACAGGCCGGGCAAACCAGTTCAGCACCGCACTCCAACTCTATTATCAGAACAACCGGGCGTTTCCTAACGCATATCCCGCAGACCTGCAATCCGACTTGGCGCCCTACATCAAAAGCCCCGACTTCTTCGTCGTCCCCGCAAACTCGGATGCCGGAGCCGAAGCGGTGAACCGTGCCTACGTTGCCCCCGTTGAGAACGACCTCGACCGCTACGTGTTGAGCTTCGATTCAGCATACGACGACAGCCGCGCCGTCGTCCTCTACGCTAACGCGGTTGTCGAAACTGTCGAAAAGCTCCCTGTATCCGTCGGAACCGACCAAATCCGAGCGGGCGGCTCCCTCACCGGAAGCAGCATCGCTTTCAACGACGGCAGCCGCGTAGAGCTTTCGGATGGGACAAGCGTCACGCTCGTCCAGTCATTTGTCGCCAACGACGGCACTCCAATCCACGTCGTGAAGTATAGTGGGACACAAATCGGGTCGCTCACTGCGATTGCTGCGGAAGGGGCTGTTGTCGAGATCGCCGCGCAGCCCGCCCTCGTCTTTCTGCGGGACGGCGTCGCCGACGTGCAGTTCCTACCCCTAGAGGGAACGGGAAGGGTAAAGGTTTCCTCGCGCGGCGGCGAGGTGCTCGTCGATGGCAAGACGGTCGCCGACGGGCAACTCGTCGACAGCGTGGTCGAAGACCGATCGAACGCGTCGACCTCGTTTGCGATTGACGAGGAGCACAACCTCGTCGCAACCAGCGATTGCATCGCAACCATCAAAGTCCTCGGCAAGGCAATTACGTATGGCGCTGGCGGGCCTGCGTGCGCCGTCCAAGTCGGTGCAAACATCGCCCGCGCGGGATGGCAGTGGCTCTTCTCCGGAAATCAGGTCTATGGCGGAGAACAATACCAGCGCCAGATTACGGCGGGCACCACCATCGCCGTGAAGGGGCGGGCGAGCTACGGCTCCTGGGCCCGTGAGTATGAATCGACGCGGGACCACCGACAGGTTCTCGTGCTGCTGAGGGGCGACACGCCGCCGCAATTCGCTCCGTTCGACAACCAACCGGAGATCAGAACGTTTTGCCAATCCGTCATTGACGGCGCCACCGGCAGGATCAACATCGAAAGCCATCAAGCGCTGCTGTTGTTCGAGTTGGGCACAACGAATATGCAAAGCCCGGCGGCCGACTTCCAAGACCTTGTGCTCCTGGTGGACTTCGCCGAAATCACCCGCGGCGGCTCCGGGGAACCCGGCACCAACCTTCCTGCGAACGGACACTACGCCCTCGTAAACGCTGGCAACCTGATCACGGTTCACGAGGACTGCTCGCTTGGCGTCCGCGTGCTCGGCACCAGTCTCAAGAAGGCAAACGGACAGGACGTCTCGATCTCGCTCAAGATTCGAGTAAACGACAACTGGAGCAACATCAACGGGGGACAAAAGGTCAAGGCAGGCGACCTCTATCGACAGCTCATCTCGGCCGGCTCGACCATCGCCCTTCAGGCAAGGTCCTATAACGGAAACAACAGTGCATCCTACCACTCTGCCGACGGAACCGGCCATGTGCTGACCGTGCTCAAGGGCGAAGTCCCAGATCGCTTCGCCTCGTCTCCGCCTCCGTTCTTCAAGAACTACATGGCCAAGGTGATGGATTCTGGCACCCGCACCGCCACCGTAGGAGCGAATCAGGTTCTTCTAATGTATGAGCTCGGTTACGAGGACGCCTCGAACCCGTCGGCTGGGTTCCAGGACATCGTTCTCGTCCTGACATTCACGCCGCAGGAACTGCACAACGCCAACGCCAACAATGGCTTCGACGGCTACAACTCGAGCGGGAGCATGGGCACGGCCGCGGATGCGTTTGCGGCGCAAAACAATTCTGCCTGGCCAGTGGTCCGCGAGTCCGCCGGACCGCCCGAAGGACAAGGCAACCCCAACGCACAGCGGATCGGCGGCATGATCAACCTGAACCCGAACAACAACTCGAACTTCGAGTTCTACCTCCAGAAGCCGACCGGTGAGACAATCACAAGAGACGATCTCCACGCCTCGAACCGTCAGCTCGAATACGTCGGCGGAGCGCGGCTCATTCGCTTCAAGCCGAAAGGCAACGGAAATCAGAACTCCATGATACTGAATGGAGAGCCCTACCCGCTCCAGAACGGACGGCTCTACACCATCGTCGACGAAACAATGACTTTGCACCTCTTCAACGATCAGAAAAACGGTGACGGCAGGTCGATGGGGCACTGGTGGATATCCAATCTCGTGGCAAACAACGCCATCCTTGTTCGCGGCTCCCTTGACGACGGATGGACACCGGAATATAGTGAACCCGAGCCCCCGAGCGAAGGGATGGGAACAGTCACCGACAGCGGCTCACGACGAGGCGGTCGTTCCCTCGGTCGCGGTTCTCTCGTCGCGAAGGGCCGCTGGATCAAGGCGGAGCGCCATCGCTGAATAGACACCGGAAACCAACAACGGGCGGAGAGACGGGGTGGCGAGAAGACACACGCTGAAGCTTCGGGAACTACGGAGGATCCGTGGCCGATTTGTCCTAGTTCTCTTGGGCATGGCCCTCGTGACCCTGCTCATCCTCGGACACCTCAGCGTCCGCGTCTTCCTCCTCACGCGAGAGAAAATCAGCTACCTTGATTTTGCTGGTCTTTGCTTCTATGCATTCGCCTGCATCACAATGACCGTTGCCCAGATCGTGTTCCTCCGCCAGTTGAGCGTCGGGGCTGGCCGCCGCATCGAAGAACTGACCTATACCGACGAACTCACGGGACTCGGCAACCGCCGCCACATCGCCAAGTTCCTCTCCGACGAGTTCAACGAAGCACAACTCTCGCGGAATCCCCTGTCCTTGCTCTACATCGACCTGGATGACTTCAAGAAGATCAACGACCAACACGGCCACGCGGCGGGCGACCTCACGCTGCGCGCCGTCGCCCACGCCCTGCGAAACAGCACCCGCGAAACGGACTTCGCCGGCCGGGTGGGCGGCGACGAGTTCGTCGTCATTCTTCCGGAGACCGACAGCCAGTGCGCCAGTGTGGTCGCCCACCGCATCTTGCGCAACCTCGCCGATGTCTCCGTCACCGTCGATACCAAGACCATCAGCCGCATTTCGGCCAGCATAGGCATCAGCTCGTTCCCGACAAACGCCACCACGCGCAAGGAACTGATCGAGGACGCAGACCGAGCGATGTATGCCGCCAAGAAGGCCGGAAAGGGGACCATCGTCATCTCAATCGCTCGTCCGGTTGGCGGCGAATCCCACGCTTCTGTTCGACACATTACGCCGCTCATCGCGCAAATGGAGTCCATCGTTGACCGCGCAGAGAAGCCCCTGGGCAACTGCGGTGCCCCGCCGGAGGAGCAGCGACATGGATAAGTCTCCGATTACCCGCTGTGATCCGCGCCCCATCGGCGCCATCCTCCGCGAGCAGACGCATCTCTCCGACGAAATGCTCAAGCGTGCCCTCGAAGTCCAACGCCAGTCCAAACACGCTGGAAAAACCGACCCTCTTTGCGATGTCCTCATCCGACTGAACGGCATTACCGAAGAGGACAAGGCCCGGTGCCTCGGCACCCAATGGGGAATTCCTTATCTCGACCTGAACGACGCCATAGTCGAAAAGGAAGCCGTCGCCTTGCTGCCCGAGCACTTGCTCCGCGAACACAAGATGCTCCCCATCTGTGTCAAAAACGGACGGATGACGCTGGCTATCATTGACCCCTTGAACATCCGCGCCGTGGACGACGCGCATCTGATCACCGGTCTGGAAATCGACCCCGTGATCACCACCGAGGACATGCTCGTCAGCCACCTCAACCAGATTACCGGAGTTGGTGATGCGGACGACATTATTGCCAGTGCCACGCGCGACCTCCCGGCCACTGCCGTCGAACTCCGCTCCGACGACTCCGAGGAAATCTCCATCGAGGAACTGGCCTCGTCCGCAGAGCAGGAGCCGATTATCCGCCTCGTCAACGCCGTCATCGCGCGCGGCATATCGAGCGGAGCAAGCGACATCCATATTCAGCCCGAACGCGATACCGTCCGCGTCCGCTACCGCGTTGATGGCGTGCTGCACGACGGCCCCGGGATGCCGCCACTCGTCGCCCGGCCCGTCGTCTCGCGTATCAAGGTCATCTCGCACATGGACATCGCAGAAAAACGGCTCCCGCAGGATGGTCGGCTCTCGCTGCAGGCCGGCGGGATCGACTACGACCTCCGCGTCTCAACTCTCCCAGGACTCTAC
>CAZBRH010000070.1:0-16290 GCA_964494245.1 uncultured Planctomycetota bacterium
CGGTCGCACGCGTGCCTATGGACATCCCCAGGGGCTATGTCACCGCAATCATCGGGCCATCCGGCTGCGGCAAGAGCACGCTTTTGCGGGCGATCAACCGAATGAACGACCTGATTCCCGCGTGCCGCACCACCGGAAAGCTCATCTTCGATGGCCAAAACATCTATGACCCACGAGTCGACGTCGTTGCTCTCCGGCGCAGCGTCGGTATGGTCTTCCAAAAGCCGAACCCATTCCCGAAGTCCGTCTTCGACAACGTCGCCTACGGACCGCGCTTGCTGGGCATCCGCAGCCGGAACGCCCTGGCAGAAGTCGTTGAACGAAGTCTCGTCAGCGCCGCTCTTTGGGATGAAGTAAAAGACCGCTTGGGCGACAACGCCTTGGGCCTGTCCGGCGGCCAACAGCAGCGCCTCTGCATTGCCCGCGCACTGGCCGTCGATCCCGAAATCCTTCTTATGGACGAGCCGACCTCTGCGCTGGACCCTAAGGCCACCGCGCGTATTGAGGACTTGATGAGCACGCTCCGCGGCGAATACACCATCATCATTGTCACGCATAACATGCAACAGGCCGCCCGAGTATCTGACTTCACAGCGTTCCTCTACGAAGGCCGCCTGATCGAATTCGGCGCGACGAAGCAGGTCTTCACAAAGCCCTTGCAAGCGCAGACGGAGGACTACATTACCGGACGGTTCGGCTAAGCCAGCCCGCCGCCACCTGCACAGGAGACAGAAACATGCCGCTGATGCTTCGGAAAGAAACGGAGAAGCTGAGGAAGATGCTCCTTTCGCAGGGAGCCGCGGTCGAAGAAAGCGTCCGCATGGCCGTGCTGGCGGTTCAGCGCCGCGATCCGGAACTCGCCCGCCAAGTCATCGACCGCGACCGCGAGATCGATGAAGCCGAGGTGGCCGTCGAAGAGGAGGGCATCCAGATCCTCGCTCTCTACCAGCCAGTCGCCATCGACCTGCGTTCCATTGTTATGGTGCTCGAGGTGAACAACGACCTCGAGCGAGTCGCCGATCTCGCCGTGAACATCGCAGACCGGGCTCTTGCTCTCGCGGCCGTTGAGCCGATTGAAATCCCGTTCGATCTCGTCGCCATGTCAGACAAGGTGCAGGCGATGCTTTCCAGGAGTCTTGATGCGCTTGTTCGTCTCGACGCGGACCTTGCACGGCAGGTTTGCGCCTCCGATGATGAGATTGACGAATTCAATCGAGTCGCCTTCGACGCGACGCACGCCTCGATTCGCCGCGACCCTGACAATGTGGTCGCATATATCTCGTTGCTTTCCGTGTCGCGCAACCTGGAGCGAATCGCTGACCACGCGACAAACATCGCCCAGGACCTCATTTTTCTCGTTGAGGGGCGCATCATCCGCCACCGCTCGGCCCAATGAAACTGTGCCGAGCGTGCCTTTCCAACCCACGGACACATCCTCTTTCCTTTTGTCTCAGGGCGGATTAGAATTGTGGCATAGTTGCTAGTCCGCGCTGATGCGATGCGGCCTGTGTGGGCAATTTCGTTGTCTGGTCAGCGCTGTAGTGGCAAGGAGACGGGCAATGGGTCTGCGTGCCTTCATCGGTTGCTTTTTCGTGTGTGTTTGTTCGGTGCGCGGGCTGGGCGCTGAGCCCGAAACAGGCGCTGTTGGGGCAGGGGACACGGCTGTGCGCCTATATGATGCGGGACCGCCAGGGGCAGGACTCTTTACGGCGGACACACCGGCCAGTCGGGAAGGATGGACGCGTATAGAAGCGGGCGAGAAGGGCTACAAGTTCAAGGGAGACGCGGTGCTCGTGAATGACCGGTTGGCGGTGATGGTCCGCCGCGCTTCCGTCCGCGTGGAGGTGTATTCTGTTGCTGCGGCCAAGGCAACGCAGCGAGCCGCCCTCATTCCGATGACCGAAGCCGAAGGGGAAAATGGCCGCGGTGCAAAGGTATCGGCGCTCCTGGTTCTCGAAGACCCGAGCGGCGCAACGTCAGTTGAAGCAACTATTGAAACTCCAACGGGCGGCAAAGCTTTTGTTGACGTGGCGCTCTGCGCCGGCAGCGCGGCCGTCAAGCTGACACCGCGTTCGGGTGTGAACAATATCCGCATCGAATCCCCATCCCGCTTTGGTGTGCTCCCCGATTTCTTTGCTGACGATGTGGTTATCGATGCCACGGCGGTTCCGCTTGACCGTTCGCAGGTGCCCGGCGAAAACTTTTTTCTCAATATGCAGGGGGACGGCGAGGCCATCGTGCTCACTATCTGGGACAAGGGTGGCGAGGACATCGGTCTGGTGATTTCGGGCGCGGGCGATGGCCGCTTGATATCGGGGATCGAGGTGCCGGTCGCCAAAGGCGGCAGCGTCTGGTTGGCCGTGATGGAAGGGAAGGGCATCTGGAAGCACCTCGAAATGAAAGCCGAAAACGTCCGGAAGCCCGTCGCCTTCGAGGGTTTTCTCCCGTTCCCGGCCAAGTGGAAAGCCAACCTCGTCCGCGTTGACCATACGACCGACAGTTGGGCATTTCTCGACCACCCAAAAGACCGCAGCATGTGGGCGACGGCCGTTGGCCGCTATATCTATCCTTGTTGGATTGACGGCAAGCCGGGAGAACTGGTCGCCCGCGTCGAGACGCAAGGCCCAGAGTACGTGGGGCCTGCCATCGCATACCCCATCGACCGAAGCAAGGAGACTCCTCTGGGCGAACTCACCGTCGTGGACGTTATGCGGCAGTGCCTCGGCGTTGGGCCGTGCGAATACATCATCGACATGGCCGGCCAGACCGTCGGCAGCAAGGGACTTTACACCTGCGCGGCATATGACCGGCTCGTGCCCATCTTCCAGCTGGGTCGGGAGAAGGATGAGCGCGTTCTCATAGACCAGACGCTCAAGGAGACCTGCGTCTTCGTCCACGCCATACGCAATCGGATCCTCGACTTCGTCAAGTTCGGCGACGAGATACTCAACTACCTCAATGAGCAGAAAAAGAACCGCCCCGAATTGGCCGAGTTCATCACAAAGATGGAGAATGTCACCAGGGAAATCCGTGCGCGGTACGAGAGGAAGAAGGGGGCTGCCACGGCCGACGTGGACAAGCTGGCCGACCAGTTGCGCGAGTCCATCATGTTGGACATCCCGAAGGTGTCGGGAGAGCGCATCATGGGCGCCATTCGCGACGGCATCGGTGCTCCGCAGGATGACTTGGTCGCCGAATGCCGCATTGTGGTCAAGAAGCTTCGGCAAGCCGCAGCACTTGAGATGGCAATGAACCCGAAGGTCGGAGACATCGCGACGGAGCTGCGCAGGCGGACGCACGAAATCCTGCGCAACAAGCTCGGGCACGAAGGGAGATGAGCATGCGTTCGGTCAGAACATTCTCGGTGTTGATGGTGTTTGCGATTGCCTTGATTTGCCCGGAGCTTGTCTGCGCTGGCGAGGACAAGCCCGTTGAGCTCTACCCCGTCGTGCAAGACGGCAAGTGGGGCTACATGAACAAAGAGGGAAGGATCGTCATCAAGCCGCAGTTCGAGGCCGCCTGGGACTTCACCGAGGGGCTTGCTCGCGTGCAAGTCGGCGGCCTGCGCGGTTTCATCGATCCCAGCGGGAAGATGGTAATCGAGCCGAAGTATTTCATCGCGTGGGAGTTCAGCGAAGGGCTCGCCGCCGTGATGGTGCCCACCGGCTGGTTCGACAAGAGCGTGAACAAGGGCTACTGGATTTACATCGATAAGACTGGGAAAATCGCCGTCGAGCCGAAGGGACGAGAGTTGGCCATCGCTGAGAGTTTCCACGAGGGGGAGGCCTGCGTCGGCTTCATCTTCAACGTCCACATGCGCCACAGCCACATGAACACAAAGGGGGAGATCCGGCCGTTCACAAATAAGCCCGCCGGAAGGTTCTCGGAGGGTCTTGCGGCGTTCGCGTCGGCCCAGGGGAAGTATGGCTACATCGACCATACGGGAAGGGAAGTGATACCGTATCAATACGACGCCGCGGGTCCGTTCTGCGGCGGCCTCGCCCGCGTGCAGGCGAATAAGAAGTGGGTGTTCATCGACAAGACAGGCAAGCAGGCGTTCGATGGCCAGTTCGATCAGGCGCACGATTTTTCCGAAAATCTTGCCGCCGTCCGCGTCGGCGCGAGGTGGGGCTGCATCGACAGCACCGGCAAGGTCGTCATTGAGCCGCAGTTCGAATTCATCGCGCCGTTTTCTGATGGTCTTGCCCGTGTGGTCGTCGGCGGAAAGGTCGGCTTCATCGACAAGGTAGGCAAGATTGCTATCGAACCAAAGTATGACATTGGCTGGAGCTTCTCGGACGGCCTTGCCCGGGTCGAGGTCGGCGGCAAGCAGGGATACATCGACCGTTCCGGTCGGTATGTCTGGGAGCCGACAAGGTAGCCGTGCCGCATCCGGGGCGGTTCCGCCTCAGGTCTTCCGCAAGAAACCTCTGCCACCGCGAACGCAGGATTTCTCACTTCGCGCCAAGCGCCTTCGCAACTTCGCCTGCGAGAGCGAACAATTGGTATGTCCGGCTCTCCCAGTCCGAAGCAGCGAACCACTGCCAGCCCTCGCCTTGTGCTCTCCATTCCCCCGCGTGGGCGAAGGCCATACACCGCGCGCGCTCGGCAAGCATCCCCCGGCAGCGGCCGACGAGTTCCTTGCCCAACTTCTCTTGTGTGGCCGGATCTGCGAGAGCTCTTTCGACAACATGCAGGGCTTCAGATTCCTGAAGCCCCTCTCGGAGCATCTCGAAGCGAGCCGTGGAAACCGGGCCTTCCGGCCCCGGGGCCAGCAGTGCGGCCGTCGTGAAGTTCGACATGCTGAGGTTCCATGCACCGGCCCCTTCGAGCGCACCGCGGCTGGGCAGGTTCCAAAAATCCATGCCGAGCGGAGCGATTCCAATGGTCTCCATGCGCAAGCTGCGTTCGAGTGAGCACCGAAGCGCACCGCGCGGGGCTGTCGGCCGGATGTCGTTGTGCGCGTCGGCTCGCGGGTGCCAAGCCACCTTGATGGGCAAATCACGTGCACCAAACACCTTGGACCTGACCGGAGTCTTGTTGCCCCAGACGGACATGACGTAGCCGAAGGGCACACCGAAGCTTTGCCCCTGCTGACCTGCATAGTGGGCGATCTGAACGAGTTTCAGGTCGGGCGCTGCCTGTTTGAAAAGCTCCACCGCATCGCTCCCCTTCTTGCCCGCGTTGGACTCCCAAAGGAGGCCGAGCATTACGGCGTCCCCCAGGCCGCGTTTGGCGAGGCGCTCCTTCGTCTGCGCAATCGCGGGCTTCCAGAAGTCGATGGACTGGGGGGTTGGTTCATACGGGGGCACCGGCAGCAAACTCAGTGTGCCAGTCGCTGGATCGAGCAGGTTGACGCCTCGGATGCTACTCATGCCAGCACCATCCGTCACGTAGAGGCACGCCACTTCCGGCTTGAGGTGCTTCTGGACGAGGTCCATGTAGCGGTTGAAAAGGCGAAAGTCGTATTCGTAGCCCCCATCCGCTCGCTTCACCCACGACACCATTGAGCGGCTGTTCACCAGCCAGGTCGCCCCGACAACGAGCGGAAGATAGACCACCTTGCCTCCCAACTCCCCTGCGTAGGTGAACGTCTTCTCAAGGAGCTTGAAGTGCTCGTCGGACCACGCGGGCACCTTGTAGTAGATGGCGAGAGTGTCCGGCGAGTGCACGGCGCCCACGTGCGTGATGAAGTCCTTCGGCGCTGGCAGTGTCCAATCTGCCACGTCCAGTTGCACGGGCACGGCAACCTCTTTCGCCGATGCCGCTCGCACCGTCAGTGTGCCACGATACTCGCCTGCACTTGTGTCCGGCGGAACACGGACCTTTATCCACACCGGAGCGACCGCGCCGCCGTCTGTCCATGTTCCCGGCCCCGATTGCTCGGCCCGCACCGGGACCTCCTCCGGCGGCGCCTCGTAAAGCGCGTCCAGAAGCGATACGTTCGGGTCCTTCGTCAGGTCCCTGGGATAGGCACTCGGGAAGCCCTGATAGCACACCTGGATGGCTCCGGCTGGAATACGTGCCTGGCCGTTCTTGTGGACGAGGTCACTCATTGTGGCGCGGAGACCACGGATCGGTTGGTCGCTTGAAACGCCGATTTGTCCTGTGAAGACGCCGTTGCGTGTCCCAACAATGCGAATGGGAATGAGTGGCAGGAGAGGGCACCCCCAGCTGAACGCGAAGGTTCGCATGTGGACGCCACCGCCTTGCCAGATACGTCCCGCGATGACGCCGCTGAACGGCGTTATCCGCGTCAGCACGTTGGCGTTCCACACCTGAAGGCCGACCGGTCTTGACACGGCCGGAACGATGGCCCCGCTGCCACGCAACTCTACGGACACCAGCCCGCAGGTGCTCCAATTCCCAGCGCCGTCAATGCGCTTCGGAGACATATACATCGGCGCACGGTGAACCTCGAGCGCGAGAACATTTACACCCTTCCGCAGCAAGCCAACCGGCACAGCGGCATCCACCGTGCGGATGCGCATATTCAGTCGTCGCACTGTTTGGGGGTCTTCGGGCTTGTGCTCGACGACCTTTTCGCCCGGCGCGAGACTGGCCTCCTCGGGATACTCATCGGCGACGGCATCTAGAGGGAGCTTCCCTTCCTTCGGCAAGAAGGCGCGAATCACCTCATGCCCGTTGACGTAGGCCACGGCGCCGCCTCGGAAGGCCAGCGAGAGCGTGAGATTGTTTACTCTGCTCGGGTCCTCGACGACAAACCTCCCGCGGAAGCACCGCAGGCCGATGAACAGGGATCGCTCGAATCCATACTGGTCGGCTTCGTAAACTGGGACGGTCGCGGCTCGCATAGGTGCACGCGGCTCCCGCCACGGGAACCACGACGAGTCATCGAACTCGGTAGCCGCCCAGTCCTCTGGCGGCAGCGGACTTGTCTGCGTCAGTCCCGCCCACACGTTCGCCCGCACAATCGAGCCATCCTTCTTCGTAACGGCGGGCATCCACGTGACAAACCCTTGCCACGCGCTGCCGGTTGTCAGGATTGCCTCCCCTGCGGGCACCGTTGGAGCAGAGCCGTCGGCCCCTTTTGCTTTTGGTAGCACCGACAACATGCACAGCAACGATGTCGCGAGACAGGCCTTCAAACTGAAAGAACGCCGCACGAGGCACCTCCTCTCAAATGGATTCAGCGATTTTTGTTGGCCGGGAACAGGAACCGCTCGGTTTGTGATCAAGGCAATGGCACGGTCTCTTGAACGCGGTACACGAGGGCGGTCCGGACAAGGGCCCGGTGATCAATGTCAACGACCCACATCGTGTCGTCCGTCGCGGCGACGTTGCGCGGCAGACTGAACGCGAGCTTCTTGCCCGTCATCAGGTCATCCACGTTGCCGTATCCGCCCAGCCGGGCCATCACGTTGCCGTTCGCGTCAATCACGTTGATGCTGGCGGTCTGGACGGCGCAGACGAATGAACGTTCGAAATCGTCAAGGTCGGCGCTGGCCTTCATACAGGTGCACGCGGTGTACTTCGCCGAGTGCGGCGAGACGCCACCATACGACCACAAAGCGCCCTCGATGCGGACACGCCTGCCGGCGCCCTCGTGCGTCGGATTCTCCGGTGTCGGTTCCCAAGCCCCGATGATGCGACCTATGGGGAATGTCTCGAAGTTGCCAGGAAATTTTATGAGCGAACCCCAGCGCGAATCCTCGTAGCTACCGCCTTCGGCAAGCCCATCCGGGAGCTTTTGTCCCAGTGGCTTCCACGGCTGGACGACATAGACGGAACCGCTCCGCCCGACACGGACCCCTTCGAGCTCGGCCAGCCCCGGCAGCGCGCTCGGGTGCTTCAGCTTTCCGGATGGTTCATACACGCGCAGCACAGGGGCGCAAATATTTCCCAGCATTTTGGGCAGCAGGCGCGGAAGACTGGCCTTCTCCAATTCTTCGTCCGTCTGCTTCGCGTATGTGGCGCCCACGTAGATATCGCCGTTCGGCGCTGCGCAGAACGGCCCCTGGTGGTGATGTGCTCCGCGCGAATAGTACATCGGGATTCCCAGCACGGGCTGCCCGTCCTGTAGGAGCGGCGCGTAGCCCTGCGTGGCGCCGAGCGGCGCGGCGGCTGGTTCGCCGTGCTCGAAGGAAATGTATTTTTTCTCCTTCGGATCATACCGCAGCACCCACATCTTGTTGTCGGGCATGCTGGCGGGCTGCCCGCTCCAAAACATGCTCCGCCGCAGGACACGTCCCGACGGTTCGACGGGGTCCCACGACACTGTCCCCGCTCGCCGGTCGGCATGGAGCGAGGTCCACATCCCAGGGCTGGTCACGTCGCCGCCGCTGGGAGTCTCGTTCACCTTGAGCAGGTCCGTCGTGCGAACAAGCGCATCGCCGCGGTCCTCGATGCCGATGACGACGGCCTTGCCTGTGTAAGAGGAGCCAGCGAACCAGATAAGCGGCGGGTCCGACTCACTTGAAAGGATGGCCGACTGCTTTCCTTCGCGCCACTGGCCGCCCGGCCAGTCGCCGTGGATAGTCAGTTCTGCGACCTTCGTGGGATTGTCAAGCCCGCCAAGCTTCGTGACAGATGGGCTTTGCGACCAGCTTCGCTGATACCAAAGGTAGATGGCACCCGTCTTGTGGCTGACACCAATCAGACCGGAGGCCCCGGCGATGGTCTTGATGTGGGTGCCGTCCGGCTTGAAAACCTGAATGCGATTGTTGTCCCTGTCGCCGACGTAGACGTTGCCGTCCTTGTCGCAGGCGACACTTGTCGGCCCGCTGAAATGGGCGTTGTCGCTGCCGGCGGTGGCGGGATCGCCGATGAAGACCTGGGGAGTTCCCGGCTTTTCGAGCGACATGCGCATTACGGCGTGGCTGAACGGGTTCTGCTTCGCCCACGGGTTTGCCGGCCGTCCTGCGAAATAGAGCCACTTCCCGTCCGGCGACGCGGCCATGCCGTCGGTGGCCATCTTGCCGAGGTCGACGACGTTGGCGGCCGGACAGGATCCGTCGCGGGCATCCATCAGGAACAGCACCGCCCCCTGTCGGCCAGTGTAGAGCACGCAGAGTTTCCCACCCGCCGTGACAGCGCCGCTGGCAAGGCCGCCGAAAAAGTTTGGATACTTCGTAAGTTCGTAGTTAAAACCGCCGCCAAACCGGTTGCGGCGCGGAGCGTAGTCACCGCTGACCGTCTTGTTCCATTGAATCGGAGCGAACTGGTCAGGGGCTATCTTCCCGACAGCCGTCCCGTGGACAGGTGGGGGATAGAGTGTGCGCAGATACTTGCCGTCCTTGCCGAAGACGTGGATCGCGCCCGTCACGTGCGCGGAACTGGCCGCGTAAACCTCGCCTTCCCTGCCCACCGCGAGCGGGCGGATGCCGGCCACGAGCGCCCACGACTCCAGCTTTTCAAACCGGGCGTCGAGGCCAAGCGAAACCCGCACGCTGCACCCTGCGGCGGCCGCTCTGCCGTCGTCGTCTTTGCCGTCCCATTCGATGCGCTGCGAAAGCGTGCCCTGCTGGAACGGCCACGGCGCGTTCTTGCCGAGCACCCCGGACGCCAGATGCCGGACGACCTTGCCGTCAGGCCCGACAACGGCGACGGTCGCGTCGCAGGCGGCCTTTGATTCAAAGGTGACGACCCATCGATCGCCATCCTTCTTCACCTCCGGCTTCTGCACGAACTCGAAGACCTCCTCGCGGGCCTGCGTGCCGTTATACGGGTTGAGCAGCGGCACCTTGTTCGCTGCTTCGGCGGCAGCTCCGCACAGGAGCGATGGAAGAAGCACTGGCCACACCCCACGCATTCCGAAAACCATTTGTGCTACTCCTTATCCTGCATGTTGTCCCACATCGTCTTTCGACAGGGTACTCATGTCCCTACGCGCCGTCAAGGGCGATGCGAAACCGCGCCCCGAACCCGATTCTGCCGCCAGCCCCATGACGCTGCCGTTGCTGTCTTGACCTGCGAGAATGCATGCGCGATAGTGGGAACCAAGTGAGGTCGCGGGACGGAGAGCGTTCCAATGAGCGACACAACGAGTGGTCTGTGGCGTCGGGCCGGCCTGCCGCCGGGAACGCTGATCCACGTCGGTGAGAAGTTCGTTGACCGCGCGCGGATTACGGTCATCGACTACGATCCAGCGCACCTTGAGGAGAGATCTCTCTCCTCTGTCGAGGAATGCACGGCCTACAAGCAAAAACCGACCGTGACTTGGCTCAACGTGGACGGCGTCCACGACGTTGACCTCATCCGCCGCATCGGGGAATGCTTCGGCCTTCACCCGCTCCTGCTTGAAGATGTCGCCAACACGCAGCAGCGGCCCAAGCTCGAAGACTACGGCGATTGCCTTTTTCTCGTGGTCAAAATGCTCTACGTCGGCAAGCACAACGAAATCAAGACGGAACAGGTGAGTATCGTTGTCGGGCGCGGGTTCGTCCTCTCGTTTCAGGAGCAGCCCGGCGACGTCTTCGATTCGATCCGCGAGCGGCTCCGCACCGGCAAAGGCCGCGTCCGCAACGCCGGCGCCGATTACCTCGCCTACGCACTCATCGACGCCATCGTCGATAACTATTTCATCATCCTGGAGGCCGTCGGCGAGAGAATCGAGTGCGCTGAAGAGGAGCTCGTGATAAACCCCAGCCCCGAAATTCTGAAGCACATACGGGCGCTGAAGCAGGATGCTATGACGCTTCGGCGCGCCGTCTGGCCGATCCGCGAAGTCATCAACGGCCTCGCACGCGGCGAATCGCCCATCGTCCAGCACGAGACCGTCCCGTATCTCCGCGACGCCTACAGCAACACCATTCAACTGGCGGACATCATCGATACATACCGCGAACTCATCGCCGGGATGCGCGACACCTATCTCACTGTTCTCAGCAACCGGATGAACGAGGTCATGAAGGTGCTGACCATCATCGCGACGATCTTCATCCCGCTGACGTTCGTCGCCGGCGTGTACGGGATGAACTTCGACTTCATGCCTGAACTGCGTTGGAAATGGGGCTACCCGACGACGCTCGCCCTAATGGCCGTCATTGCCGGCGGGATGCTGCTCTTCTTCAAGCGCAAGAAGTGGCTTTGACGCACACGCGGCGCGTAGCGGCCTGGGACTGGTCGGCCGCCCGACCTTCTCGAACCCGCCAAGCGACCGCTTGTGTGATGTCTCCGTCCATCTGCTCCGAAGCCCACAAACCTAGGAGCAAAAAAAACGCGCCCCGATGGGACGCGCGCGGTGGGGCCCCGTAGGGCCTTGCCTTTCGACGAAAGCTCGTCTTACTGAGACTTGACGGCAATCGTCGCTCAGGTATACTAGCTATAAAATATCGCACGAAGTGCATTCTGTCAAGGAGTTTTCTATGGAAAAAAGAGCGGCAGATTATGTCCTCGGCGTCGACCTCGGCGCCAACTCGGTCGGGTGGGCAATCCTGGAGGTCGACAATGGCTCCCCTGCGCGCCTGATCGACTCAGGCGTGCGCGTGTTCGAGGCGGGCGTTGAGGGCGACATCGCCAGCGGCAAGGACGCCTCCAGAGGAGCCGAACGCCGCGAGAAACGCCAAGCGCGCGTCCTCCTCCGTCGCCGCGCACGCCGGCTCCTGAAGCTTGCTCACCTGCTTTAGGCCGCAGACCTCCTTCCGTCCGGCAACCTTGACGACCCGCAGGCACGCAATGAACTATTCACCCAGCTGGATCGCACCCTCTACGTGAAATACAAGGACCAGACACCTCGCACAGCCATTGATCAACTCCCCTACTTCCTTCGGGCACGGGCTCTTGACCACAAACTCGAACCGCATGAGCTCGGCCGCGCGCTATACCACCTCGCCCAGCGCCGTGGCTTCAAGTCCAACCGCAAGGCGCCGCCCAAGAAGGACGAAAGACCCAGCGAAGTGAAGGAAGCAATTGCGCAATTGGAACGCGACATAGCCGCCGCCGGCGCCCGCACCCTCGGCGCATACTTCGCCACACTCGATCCGGAACAACAGAGGATCCGCGGACGCTGGACTGCCCGAAAAATGCACGAGGACGAATTCGAAGCCATCTGGTCAGCCCAGTGCTCGCACCACCCCGATCGTCTCACCGACGAGTTGAAAGCCGCCGTGCACGACGCCATTTTCTTCCAGCGCCCGCTGAAGAACCAGAAGCACCTGATCGGCCGATGCTCTCTTGAACCTGGCGCCCGGCGCGCCTGCTGGGGACTCCCTATCGCGCAGCGCTTCCGCCTCGTTCAACGTGTCAACGACCTGGAGCTCGTCCACACGGACACCGGAGAACTCCGGCCACTCCACCCCGATGAGCGCTCAAAACTCCTCGACGCCCTCGAAACGAACGGAGACATGACCTTTGCAGAAATCCGCAAGCTCCTCGGCCTGAAGAAATGCAAATTCAACCTCGAAGAAGGCGGCGAAAAGAAACTCCCCGGCAACCGCACAAACGCCGCAGCCATTGCTGTGTTCGGCAAGGAACGCTGGTTTTCCTTCAGCGAAGCCGAACGCGACGCCGTTGTCCGCGACCTGCTAAGCATCGAGGATCCGGAAGCCCTCGCCCGCCGAGGCCGCGAAGCGTGGGGGCTTGACCCCGAAGCCGCCCAACACTTCGCCCACATCTCCATCGAAACCCAACGCGCCGGCCTTTCCACAAAGGCGATGCGGAAACTTCTTCCCCTCATGGAACAGGGCCTCCACTACGCCGAAGCGCGAAGGCAAGTCTATGGCGAAACGGTGCTCCGGACGGAAATCCTCGATACGCTTCCTCCCGTCGGGGAGGCGCTCCCGACCCTGCGCAACCCCGCCGTGGCCCGTGGCCTTGCGGAACTGCGCAAGGTCATCAACGCGCTCGTCGCGAAATACGGCAAGCCCGCTATCGTCCGCATCGAACTCGCGCGCGACCTCAAAAAAAGCCGCAATGACCGGAAGGAAATATGGGAGCGCAATCGCCAGAACGAGGCGGCCCGCCAGAAAGCAAAAAGCCGCGTCCTCGCGGAAGCCGGACTGGAACCCAGAGGCCACGACATCGAAAAGGTGCTCCTCGCAGAGGAATGCGGCTGGGTTTGCCCCTACACCGGCCGCCATTTTTCGATGAAGGAACTTGTCGGCCCACAACCCCAATACGACATCGAGCACATCATCCCGCTCTCGCGTTGCTTCGACAATTCCTTCTTCAACAAAACCCTCTGCTACCACGAAGAGAACCGGAACCGCAAGCGGGGCCGCACGCCCTTCGAGGCATACGGCGCCGACGCCGAGCAGTACCAAGCCATCCTTGAACGTGTCCGCAAGTTTCAGGGCGCCGCAGCCCGCGAGAAACTCCGCCGCTTCCAACTCGAAAGCGTCGAAGAGTTCGACGACTTCGAAAACCGCCAACTCAACGACACCCGCTACGTCTCGCGCCTCGCCGCCGACTACGTCGCGCTTCTCTACGGCGGCCGAATCGACGCAAACGGCCGACTCCGAGTCCAAGTCTCGAAAGGCGGAACGACCAAATACCTCCGCGACGAATGGGACCTGAACCGCATCCTCGGCGATGGCGGTGAGAAAACCCGAACCGACCACCGCCACCACGCTGTCGATGCCATCTGCATCGCCCTCACCAGCCCTGCGACCGTCAAGATGCTCGGCGACGCCGCCGCGCGAGCCGAAGCCACTGGAACCCGCCGTTTCGCCCCGCTCGCTCCCCCCTGGCCCGGCTTCCTCGATGACGTCCGCCGCACCGTCCAGCGCATCGTCGTTTCGCACCGCCCTGACCGTAAGGTGCGCGGGGCCCTCCACGAAGAGACGAATTACAGCCGCGAAATCTCATACACGGACGAGGACGGCAAGGTGCGGAAGGAGCGCCATGTCCGCAAGCGGCTTGAAGCCCTCTCGACAGCGGAAGTCGAGCGCATCGTCGACGCCAAAGTCCGCGAGGCCGTCAAAGCCAAGCTCGGCGCCAACGACCCCAAGAAATTCTTCGCTGACCCGAAAAACCACCCATGCCTGAAGGTGAAAAAGGAGGCCAAGGATGGCAAAACCCACAGACAGGAAATCCCCATCCACAAAGTCCGCATCCGCGTCGCCGCCCAACCCATCACCATCGGCAAGGGGCCAGGCCAGCGCCACGTCCTCACCGGCTCCAACCACCACGTCGAAATCTTCGAAGTCACCGACAAGAAAGGCCGCGTCAAATGGGACGGCGAAATCGTCACCATGCTCGAGGCCGTTCGACGAAAGCAGGCCGGTGAACCCGTCGTCCGCCGCGACCACGGACCCGGAAAGGAGTTCGTCTTCTCCCTGTGCGGAGGAGACACCGTCGAGATCGACGAGGGAGATGGAAACAGAGCTATCTACGTTGTAAGGGTAATCGCAAGGGCGGATCAACGCTCAACGCACTATATTCAACTTCGTCTAGCCCACATCAACGACGCGCGCCGCATTCAGGACATGAGGGCCAGCGGCGACCTCAAGCGCCCCTTGCTGGACCCTCTGCGGCAGTTGCATGCAGCGAAGGTGGTTGTCACCCCCCTCGGCGAGGTGCGTCGCGCGCATGATTGAGCACGTGATCGACATTTCCGAGGGCCCCGCTCGACTCTGTGTCCGCAACGACCTGCTCCTCATCGAGCGCGACGGCGCCGAACCCGCGACCGTCCCGCTCGCCGAAATCAGCGCGCTTGTCGTTTCGCATCCCCGCGTGTCGTTCACCCAATCCGTCGTCAGCCGCCTTGCCGACGCCGGCGGCATCCTCGTGACGTGCAACGAGCGCTTCTTGCCCGCGGCGATGCTCCTTCCGCTCGAATCGCACTTCACCCAGACGGAGCGGTTCCGGCTCCAAGTCGAAGCCCCGCTGCCGACCCGGAAGCGCCTCTGGCAGCAGATTGTCCGCGCCAAGATTGCCGCGCAGGCGCGGCTTCTCCGGAACCTTCACGGCGACGATTGCGGCCTCGCGGCCCTGGTTCCTCGTGTCCGCTCTGGCGACGCGACGAACGTCGAGGCCCATGCCTCGCGCCACTACTGGCCGCTTGTCTTCGCCGACGCCGAGTTCCGCCGCAACCCCGACGGCGAAGGCCGCAACGTCCTCCTCAACTATGGCTACGCCGTCCTCCGGGCGATTGTCGCCCGCGCGATTTGCGCCGCCGGACTTCACCCCTCGATCGGTCTGCACCACAAAAACCGCTACAACCCCTTTTGCCTTGCCGATGACCTTATGGAGCCCTTCCGCCCTGTCGTGGATGGCGCCGTCGCGCGCTGGAGCCGCGAGTTCGGCCCCGACGCCCCCCTCGAGCGCAACACAAAACTCGCCCTCATCGAAGGCCTCACCGGACGCTTCACCGTTGCCGGGGAATCCAGAACGCTCTTCGATGTCCTCTCCCGGACTGTCTCTTCGCTCGTTGCCGTCTACGCCGGCCAAGAAAAGAAACTTTTCCTGCCGGAGTTGTAGCCGTGGCGAAGCAGCCCAAAGAGCTGTCGGAGTATCGGGCGATGTGGGTCTTTGCGATGTTCGACCTGCCCGTCGATGACAAGGCGGCCAAGCGCGCCTACCGCCAGTTCCGCAAGGCGCTCGTCCGCGAGGGCTTCTGCATGCTGCAATACTCCGTATATGCGCGGTATTGCCCGACCGAGGACGCAAGCGACGTCTATCGTCGCAGGGTTCGCATGGCGCTCCCCGAAGAGGGGCGCGTGCGGCTCCTCGCCGTCACCGACCGCCAGTTCGGAAAGATGGAGGTTTTCGACGGAAAAACAAGGCAGAAGGTCGAAGAACCGCCCCCGCAACTCGTGCTTTTTTAGCGGCTTGCGCGGGCTGATCCTCCGCATCCCCAAGGGGATGCGGAGGACCCAGTATACCTGAGCGACGATTCCCAGCAAGCCCCAGCCGGCAAGGGCCGCGCCTCCGTAGACGTAGGAGTATACCTGAGCGACGATTCCCAGCAAGCCCCAGCTTTGCGGCGAGCGAGGACGTAGGACGTGTTAGTATACCTGAGCGACGATTCCCAGCAAGCCCCAGCCGGCAGAGGTTGGGGGGGCCCCGGGGTTGAGTATACCTGAGCGACGATTCCCAGCAAGCCCCAGCGGGACGACGGGCGCGTATGCGCGGAGGCCCAGTATACCTGAGCGACGATTCCCAGCAAGCCCCAGCCGGCAAGGGCCGCGCCTCCGTAGACGTAGGAGTATACCTGAGCGACGATTCCCAGCAAGCCCCAGCGAGAAGGTGCCCGTCCATGTGGCGCGGGACAGTATACCTGAGCGACGATTCCCAGCAAGCCCCAGCCCAGATGTCGTGCCGATTCGGGCTGGCCATAGTATACCTGAGCGACGATTCCCAGCAAGCCCCAGCTCGCCGTTCGGCATG
>CAZBRH010000071.1:0-14655 GCA_964494245.1 uncultured Planctomycetota bacterium
ACAATGGAACGTTTTTCGCGGGCGAAGGAACGCCGTCTGCCCCGCTTGGAGAAAAGGGGACAAATAAGTTTCGCAAAGCGAAGGAAGGTTCTCGGTCACCATTCACTCAGCGAATCCTGCTCTGGCTTGACTTCCCGAGGATGGGCGCTATTTATGACCGGAAGAAGAAAGGAAGGTCTGCATGCGAAGAACTTATGATATCATTGATCATACGGCGGACGTGGGGCTGGTTGCGTTCGGCAACTCGCGTGAAGAGGTATTCGCCAACGCCGCGCTCGGCATGCTGGAGATTATGAGCGACCGCATCCGCGTCTCGCCGCGCGAGCAGCGCCGCATCGCCGTCGAGGCCGACGACGCTGCTTTACTGCTTGCGGCGGTCCTGAGCGAGCTGCTCTACCTACTGGAGGTCGAGCGGTTCGCCACGCACCATCTGACAGTCGAGGCCGTTTCAGACACGAAGGCGTCCGCCGTGGCTCACGGCGAGCCGGTTGCGCCGCATCATGAGTTCCGCACCGCAATCAAGGCGGTGACGCATCACGATCTCGAGGTCACAGAGACTGCTGACGGCTGGCGTGCACAAGTGTTCTTCGACATCTGAGGAGGCAAATATGGGCAAAGAAGCCATCGTGCCGATGGAACGCATCGACGAGTGCCGCTGGCGGGTGCCAAAGGGCGCTCGACCGGGCATGCGGGTGGACGGCATCATCTACGCCAGCGACGAACTCATTGACCTGATTCGGAAGGATAAAGCGGCGGAGCAAGTGGCCAATGTCGCGTGCCTGCCGGGCATTGTGGGCGCGAGCTACGCGATGCCAGACATCCACTGGGGCTATGGCTTTTGCATCGGTGGGGTCGCGGCGACGGACATCGCGGCGGGCGGCGTTGTCTCGCCCGGCGGCGTCGGCTACGACATCAACTGCGGCGTTCGACTCCTTCGGACGAACCTCGACTACGACGACGTCCAACCGGTCATCCGGGAGCTCATGACGGCCATCTACAATGAAGTCCCATCGGGCGTGGGCGTCGGCGGCCGCGTGAGGTTTTCCCCTGCCGAAGAGCGGAAACTTATGGAGCGCGGCTCGGCGTTCGTCGTCCAACGTGGATTCGGCCGCCCAGCGGACATCGAACACACCGAGGCCGGCGGCTGCCTGCCGGACGCGGATCCGGATAGCGTCAGCGACCGGGCGTATAAGCGAGGCGCGGACCAATGCGGGACGCTCGGCGCTGGCAACCACTTCGTCGAGGTTCAGCGGGTTGATCACGTTTACGATCCATCTGCTGCCGCGCGGTTCGGACTCGGCCTCGGTTCCGTCACCGTGATGATCCATTCTGGTTCACGGGGGCTGGGGCACCAGGTCTGCGACGATGCTCTCCAGATGATGGAACGCGCAATGCGAAAATACGGGATCGAGCTGCCCGACCGCCAGCTTGCAGCGGCGCCTGTGGAGTCGCCCGAGGGCCGGAAATATCTCGGCGCGATGCGGGCGGCCGCCAACTTCGCATGGGCAAACCGACAAATTCTCACACACCACGTCCGCACGGCCTTCGCGCGGCAGTTCGGCCGCCCCGACGAAGAACTCGGGCTCGACCTCGTTTACGACGTGGCCCACAACATCGCGAAGATCGAGACGCACGAAGTGGACGGAACATCGAAAACGCTCTGCGTTCATCGTAAGGGTGCGACCCGTGCGTTCGGTCCCGGTCACAGGGAGGTGCCCGCCGACTGCCGCGACCTCGGCCAGCCGGTCATCATCCCCGGCGACATGGGCCGTGCGAGCTACCTCCTGCTGGGAACAGAACAGGCGATGCGCGAGACGTTCGGCACGACCTGCCACGGGGCCGGGCGGGTGATGAGCCGAGGCGAGGCGATCCGAGCGGCGCGGGGACGTTCCATCCGCGACGAGTTGGCGGCGAAGGGAATCGTCGCTCGGGCACGCAGCCGCGAGGGTCTCGACGAAGAGCAACCCGACGCCTACAAGGACATCGACCTCGTCGTCGATGTCGTCCACCGTGCGGGGCTTTCGAAAAGAGTCTGCCGCATGCGGCCGATGGGGGTAATCAAAGGGTAAGGGCAGCGCAAAGTGGGCGCGGGGTCCTGGTTTCTGCTATAATCCCCGTCATGCTGGAGGCGAACCGCATCTGCATCGTGCGCCTCGGGGCGCTGGGCGACGTGGTCAACACGCTGCCGGCGCTGGACGCGCTCCGAGCGGCGTATCCCACCGCGCACATCGCGTGGCTGGTAGAGTCGCCGTGGCAGGACGTCCTGCCGCGGCCGCCACGACTCGACGAGGCAATTGTTGCGCCCAAGCGGGAATGGCTGGCCAAGCTGCGACGCGTGAACGATGTCGCGTCGCTCCCCAGCGAGGTTGCACGGTTTGTCAGTGACCTTCGCGGTCGCAAGTTCGACCTTGCGATTGATTTTCACGGCAACCTGCGGAGCGGCATCGCTACCGCGTTGACCGGCGCGAAGAACAGGGCGGGCTATGCTCCCGGCTTCTGCAAGGAATGGAACTGCATCTTCACGAACCGCCATTATCCGGTCGGCGGCGGCGTGCACCGAGTCGAGCGGGCGCTCGTTCTTGCCGAAGCCGTCGGCGCGAAGCGGCAGGGCGACGCGCCGCGGGTGGACGTCCGCGATGACGCCTTGGCCTTTGCTCGGAAGGCGCTGGACGACGCGGGACTTACGAAGCGGCCGGTCGTCGCCGTCCATCCCGGCACGAGCCGATTCGGCGAATACAAGCGGTGGCCGGTCGAGCGTTTCAACGAGGTCATCCGGCTCCTGGACGAGCGCGGATTCGGCTCGCTCGTGACGTGGGGGCCGGGCGAGCGGGAACTGGCGGAGGCCGCAGCGGCGGGGACGAACGCGGCAGTCTCGCCGGAGACGCGGTCCATCGCGGAGCTTGCGGCACTGCTCAGTCTGTGCGATGCGTTCATCGGCTCGGATAGCGGACCGGCGGTGCTGGCCGCGGCGGTCGATACTCCGCCCGTGACGCTCTTCGGCCCAAAGGACCCGGCCGTCTATGCCCCCCGGCATCCCCACACGCGCGTCGTCGAAGTTCCGATGGCCTGCCGGCCGTGCTCGAAGCGGTCGTGCGACGACCCGAAGTGCATGACGCACATCACCGTTCGGCAAGTGGCCGACGCGGCGCTCGCGCTCCTGAATGAAATGAAGGGGAACTAGGCGTGGGCGGACGCGAGCGCGGGAGCATGGGGGCACGGGAGCATGGGACAGGAGGAGGAATCCGTCCGCCGGAGTATGTGTGCAGACGCGCAGAGCGCCCCATCGAAATCAACGGCGACCTCTCTAAGCCGGAATGGTGCGGCGTGGAGGCCGTCCCGCTGGTTGATGTTGTGACCGGCAGCCCCCCGCTTCAGGCGACAACGGCGCGGATGCTCTACGACGACGAGCATCTCTACTTTGCGTTCCACGCCGCGGACAAGGACATCTGGAGCACGTTCCGAAAGCGGGATGATGCTCTATACGAGCAGGAAGTCGTCGAGATGTTCGTCGATCCGTATGGATTCGGCAAAGTCTATTACGAGTTCAACGTCAGCCCGCACAACGTCGTTTTCGACGCGGTGATTCTGAACCGGACGGTTCCGCCCGACGGCGTGCGGGACATCGTCGGACTACGGGAGTGGGATTGCCGGGGCTTGCGGACAGCCGTTCTAGTGGACGGGGAGCTCGACACGCGGAGACCGGTCAGTCGGTGCTGGGACGTCGAGGCGGCCGTGCCCGTTCGCGAGCTGGCCCCGCCGAGTTGGCCGCCACGGCCGGGTGATACGTGGCGCTTGAACCTTTACCGGATCGATCGCGGCGCTGCTGGCGACGAGTATCAGGCCTGGTCGCCGACGGGCCGCGTCGATTTTCACGTGCCGTGGCGCTTCGGGCGCCTCGTGTTTGCAACACAGGAGTAGCGGAATGCCCTACCAGTTTTTCCACGACTTGTTTCCTGAGATCGCCGAAGCGGAAACGCGAAGCATCATTCTATCCGACGATGATCCAGAAACGGGCCTGCCCGCGGACGCATACGGATTCGGCGAGATGTTCTGCAACGAACCACGCTGCGATTGCAGGCGGGTCCTATTCTATGTTGTGTGTTGTTCTCGGATTCGGATGCCGAGGCCGGAAGCCGTTATCGCTTGGGGCTGGGAATCCCGCGAGTTCTACGCCAAATGGCTCCACCGCGATGACCCGGAGGCGGTCTCGAACCTCATAGGCCCGGTCCTGAACTCGACCAGTCCTCAGGGCAAGTTCGCGGACGCGCTGCTCAGACTCACACACGAAGTCCTGCTGCGGGACGAGGAATACGTCGCGAGAATCAAGCGACACTACCGCCTTTTTCGGGACAGGATTGACAATCGAACAGGAACTGCTCCTTGGAAAAAGCCGAGGAACAAGAAGAGGTGAGAAGGACAGGAGAACACATTATGAGAGACACAAGGCGATGGCTTCTGTCGGCGGCGTTCGCTTTGGCGGCGACCGGGGCGGCGGCGGACCCGAAGCCGGAGTTCCCGCTGCGCGACGGCGATGTCTGGGTGATGGCAGGCGACAGCATCACCGCCCAGCACCTGCACTCGAATTACTTCGAGGCGTTCTGCTTCGCCCGCTATCCAGGGATGAAGTTTTGCTTCCGTAATGCCGGCGTCAGCGGCCACACGATCCCTACCACGCTGGCACGGTTCGATTACGACATCGCGGCGTGGAAGCCGACGGTCGTCTCGGTGGAATTGGGAATGAACGACAAGGGCGGCACCCCAATGGACCGATTTGTGGCGAACATGCACCTGATGGTCGAGCGGATCCGCGCCATCAACGCCCGCCCGGTCATCTTCTCGCCCAGCCCGGTGAACAACGGCAGCACGATGGAGAACCTCGACCATGGCAACCGGCGGCTCCATGAATATGCCGTCGCCCTAAAGGAATACGCGGCCAAAGAGAAGGTCCCATATGCCGACCAGTTCCATGCGTTGATAGACGTCTGGGGACGAAACAAGCCGAAGGAGATTTTGGCAAACACCATTGGCCTGTTCCGGCAGTTGGCGCGGGATGACGCCCTCACTGGCGTCGAGCACCTGCGCGCGTTTCTCGACGCACAGGATCAAAGCCCCATCAAGCCGGTCTCGATGCAGGGCGACCCCGTCCATCCGGGGCCGCCGGGACAACTGATGATGGCTGCCGCGTTGCTCAAAGCCCTCGGAGCGGATGGAACCGTCAGCAGCGCAACCCTCGACGCTACTGGAACCCTCGTTGCCAGCGAAGGGTGCAAGGTGGACGCCATCTCCGTAGAGGATGGGAACCTCGCCTTCGACCGGCTTGATGAGCGTCTGCCCTTCCCCATTCCAGATGAGGCACGAGTCATCGTAGGATTCGACCCGACCGTGCTTGAGCTTAGTCGTTATATGCTCAAGGTCACAGGCCTGAGGCACGGGAAATACGTGCTCAAGATCAACGGCACTTTCGCCGCAACGCTGACCGCCGGCGAGCTGGAGACAGGCGTCAACCTGACAGCGCTCGGCCCGCACCCGCAGGCGAAGGAGCTCAGTCCCATCGTGGCGCAGGCGCGAGCGATTCTCGCTGCCGTCGCAGCAAAGGAAACGCTCGTCTCACAGTGGCGGGCGCTGTCGCAGAGGGCGCATGCCGCCGGTGCTCCCGCGGATCTGAAGAAAGAGTTAGCGGCCCTAGCAAAGAAGGTCGAAGACGCCGACGAGAAAATCCGAGAGGCCGCGCGGCCGCAGAAGCTGCGTTTCGAGCTTGTGCCAGCAGACGGCGACAAATGACTTTCTCGCCGGCCGTAATCGCTCACCTTGCGCGGCCGATGGCGCCGCCGTAGAATGCGGCAAGAAACAGAAACCGGCTGTGGCAGGAGGGGTGGACGATGCGGTTGGGATGGCTCGGTGCAATGCTTGTTGCTTGCTATGCTTGCTACGGGTGCGCGTCGGCTGCGGAGCCGATGGCGGGCGAGGGATACGAAGCGCGTGAGGTCGCCCTGACGATGATCGAGCGGGCGGGACACGACCGGGTGAATGAGCCGGTGCGTATCGGCGTGCCGTTGCCAAAGGGCGCGGTCAAGTCGGTCGAAAAGATGACCCTCTTCGACGCGGACGGATCGGCGGTGCCGTGCCAGTTCACGCCTGTCTGCCGGTGGGTGGGCGACGAGAGCGTGAAATGGGGGCACCTCGACTTTGTGACTTCGATTCCGGCGAAGGCGACGAAGACGCTGCGGCTGGCGTTCGACGAAGGGCGGAACCCGCCGCCCAAGACGCCGATCGTCGTGAAGAAAGACAGCGACGCCGTAACGGTTACGACCGGAGCGTTCGCCGTGCGGCTGCGCGGCAAGAACTTCAACCTGTTCGACTCCGCCACGCTCGATGGCAAGCCACTTATCAAGAGCGCCGACGGCGCCGCGCAGGGCATCATTCTCCAGACCGATGCGGGCGAGTTCGGCTCGGCCTTTGATCCTGACGGAACAGTCGAGGTCGAGCGCGAAGGCCCCATCTGTGCCGTCGTGAAATGTGAAGGCGCTCTGAAGGACAAGGAAGGAAAGAAGTCCTTTGACTATTGCGTGCGCTTCTACTTCTACGCGGGCGTGCCGCGCGTCCGTGCCGCTTTCACCTACGTCAATAAAGTCGGCGGCGTGAACGACAAGCAGGAAGTCAAGGACCTGAGCGTCGTGCTTCCGACGACCGCATTGGACGGCGTCACGGCCGTGGTCGGCACCGAAAAGCAGCCCGTTCAGTTAGCGCTTGGCCCGCGGGACATCGGCCTCAGCGTCAGCCAGAACTCGTCCGACGAATACGTCATTGCGAAGGGCGTGGACAAGGGGGCCGGCGTCGTCGAAATGCAGCGGCTCGCGGACGGCAAGGGTAAGTCCACGAAGCCGCTCACCACCGGCTGGGGCGCGCTGACGCGGAAGGACGGCGGTGTCGCCGCCGGCTGGCGCTGGTTCTGGCAGACGTTCCCTTCGGAAATCTCGCTGGGTCGGGACGGCACAATACGCTTAGGGCTGTATCCGGCTTCTGCGGGCAAGTCCGTCCCCGTTTGGATGGGCCAGGCGCGGACGCATTACCTGACCTTCGTCTTCGGCCCCGAAGCGCCGGAGCGTTTGAACGACATTTTCGCTGGTTCGCAGAAGCCGCTGCAAGCGTTTCCTGACACGAAGTATCTGTGCCGTCAAGCGGCGCCCTTCGGCCCCATCGCTGAAAGCGACCCGAAACTCTTCGGCGACCTCTGGGAGCGGCTGAAGAACTACGATGCGGAATGCCGCAAGATGCTCGACAGCCACATCAAGCGCATCGATGGCGCCACCTACCAGAACAAGGACGACCAGCGCAAGTTCTTCATCGAGGGCTACGGCTACCGCGAGTGGGGCGACGCCGTCCTCTGGCTCTATCCGACCGTCGAGTTCCCGTGGAACGTCTCGTGGTCGGGCAACTACTACGACTTTTCCTTCGCCTGTCTCCTTCAGTTCTTGCGCACCGGCGACTTCGATTATGTAGACCAGTTCGAGCCGTTCACGATGCACGAGGCCGACTCGTTCACCGCAAACCATCATCCGACGAGGCCTGACCTGATCGGCGCATGCCGCTACTGCCCGCCCCGCAACCTCATCGGCAACGAGGACTCCGGCACGAACCGCCGCGCCTACATCTCGGTCGAATTCAATCACCACAAGGCGATGTCCACGTTTGCCCTCTGGTATCTGCTCGGCGATGAGCGGATGCGCGACGTCGCACTCCTGAAGCTCAACAACGCCTTCGCTAACCGCGAGGCGGACAATGGGTGGAGGCAGTGCCGCGGCCCCGGCGCCCAGCTTGCCACGCTCTACATGGGCTACGAGATGACGCACGACCCCAAATACCTGGAGCGCATGGTCGGCATCGTTGACCGCGCGGAGCGGCAGTTTGCAGCGTCCGGCAGCGGCTCCTTCGCCCATTCCGGCGGCAAGTTCATGTATGGCATCGCTATGGAAGGCATCCTCTACGAATACTGGCTGACGGGCGACACGAAAACGCTCGCCCTCGTCAAGGGCTTGGCCGACTACCTGCTGGGTTGGCTCAAGGGCGCCGGCCGGCAGAGCATGATTCCGAACGTCACGTTCGCGTTCGCGTTCCTCTATCACGAGACGGGCGACGAGAAATACCGGGACGCAGCGTTGAAGTGCCTCGACGAGGCAAAAGGCCCCACATGGGGCGAGGTCAAACACTTCGGCCAGGCGTTCCGGAACGTCCCGCGGGCTCTCTATTACGTCGCCGTTCCGCCTCGCAAGCCGCCCGTGAAGCCGGAGCAATGACCAGCCAGGCGCCAACGAACCCGAATGCACGCGAACCGCTATCGGCCAACGGCGGCGCCCTGCGTGTGCTTCCGCTCGACCTGGCGGAATACGCCACCGCATCCGCAATCGTGGACCGAAGCATCCGCGCCTCTTGCCTCGCCCACTACCCGCCGGAGGTCGTCGAGGTCTGGATCGATCACAACGGCCCGAACTGCATTGCCCAACGAAGCGCGAAGCAGGAGGACTACCTCGCGCGCATGAACGACGAGCCGGCGGCCTACCTCGGCATCAAGCAGAACGAGATAGGGCATCTGTTCGTGGACCCCGCGTGGGCGGGACGCGGCATCGGAAGGGCGCTCGTGGCGTTCAGCGAGGCGGCATTCCGCAAACGCGGGCACACGGGGGCGCTCGTCTTCGCCAGCTTGAACGCGTGGGGCTTCTACGAAAAGCTCGGCTACCGCCGCACGGGCGAAGGCGCGTTCGAAATCGCTCCGGGGATCCGGCTCGGATACGTGCGGATGGAGAAGGTCTTGTGACACGGCGCCCCAAACAGCAGGAGGCGGCAATGGCATCTTTCGCGTTCCCCCATCGCGGCGTCATGCTTGACATGGCGCGGCTGACCGAGCGGCACGATTACTACCGCTCGCTCCTGCCCCACCTCGCGGCGTGGGGCTACAACCTGCTCCACCTCCACTTCACCGACGACCAGGGCTGCGCACTACGGTTCGACTCGCACCCGGAACTTGCAACACGACATGCGTTCACTGTGGCCGAGATGCGCGAACTCTGCGCCTGCGCCAGACAGCATGGCCTCGAAGTTGTTCCCGAGATCGAAAGCTTCGGCCACACGGGTTTCATAACACGTCTGCGGCGCTACCGCCACCTGAGCGAGGCGGACCAGGACGCCGGGCGGTTCGGAGGGATGTGTCTTCGAGCCGGAGGCGCGCCTCGTCCTCGGCGACCTCCTGCGCGAAACCGTCGATATCTTCGAGCCGCGGCTTGTCCATGCGGGCCTCGACGAGGTGAACTTCGGCCACCATCCGACCTCGAGGCAACTGCTCGAAGCGAGGCCGAAGAACGAACTCTTCGCCGACCACGTGAACTGGTGCCACGAGATCATCACCGGCCTCGGCACCCGGATGGCCATGTGGGGCGACCACCTGCTCCCGGGGCGCGACCCCGACGGCGTCATCGCCGAACACACGCCGCGCGACACGGTCATCTTCGATTGGCACTACGAACCGGGGCACGACCCAGGCACGATGGATTTCTTCACGAGCCGCGGGTTCGAGGTTTACGGTGCTCCGTCGATCCAGAGAGCCGCAAACCGGATTATTTCGAACCGCGAGAACTTCGCCAACCTCCGCAACTTTTCCGGTTACGCGCTCCAGCGCCGCGCGGACGGCGTGACGGGGATGGTCGTCACCGTGTGGTGCCCATACCGCTACGTCGCGGGCACAATCGAATACCCGCTGGCGGTCGCGGGCTGCCTGTTCGCGTCCGAAGACCTTGAGCCGGAAGACTTCGCCGTCCAGTTCGCCCGCAACTTCTGGGGCTTGAAGGGGACTGCCGCAGAGAAGGTCGGGCGCGCCGTCGAAGCCATCTACATGGCTGCGCCGACCCGCGAGGAATACGACCGCGTCATCTTTGGCCAATTCCACAACAAGGCCTTCTCCCGCGCTGACCGGCACGCCGGGCGCGAACTGCTGCCGATGGTCGCCGATGCAGAGGGCATCTTGGCCGGCGCCGTAAAGCAGGCAACGCGGAACGGCGGGCGGCTGCGCGACCTTGCTGTCGCCGCCGAGTTCCTCCGCAAGTTCCACACATTCGCCGCGGAGGGACGGGAACGCGACCCTGGTTGGCGGGCGCTTCGCCGCTCGATGCAAGAGGCATGGAAGCGAACCCGCTACCCGGAAGGCCCGCACTACACGCGGAAGTGCGCGGCGACGCCCACGGAGTGGGGTGACTACGACGGTGTGCTGCGCCACGTCAACCGCCTCGCGGGCAAGTGAATGGAAGCGACCGAGGTCATCCCGTCGCCGTTCGGCCTGATTGAAATCACAGCGACGCCGCGCGGCATATCGCGCATACGCGTGCTCCGCCGCATCACCGTTCGCCTCCCCTGCTCCAACGCTCGGCCATGCCCGCGTGCCCGGGACCACATAGACACGTTGCGGGATGAGTTACGCGCCTATTTTGAAGGCAAGGACGCTTGCTTCAGCGTGCCGCTTGACCTTTCAGCCGGGACGCCTTTTCAGCGCCGAGTTTGGCGCTCGTGTGCGCAGATTCCTCGCGGCCAAGTGTGGTCCTACCGCCAAGTCGGCGCACTGGCGGGATACCCACGCGCAGCGAGAGCCGTGGGGCAGGCGATGGCCGCCAATCCAGTCCCTATCGTCATTCCGTGCCATCGTGTGATAAGGGCAGACGGCTCGCTTGGGGGCTATGGCCCCGGCGTTTGGTTGAAGAAGAAACTTCTGCGCTTCGAGGGGGCCTTGTGAGCGTAGCGGCTACTTTGCAGCGTCGGGCACGACCTTTTGCACCGCTTCCTCCAGCGGCGTTCCTGCGTTGAAGAGGTCAAGGAGTTTCCCGAGCTGTTCCTCCAAACCCTTCGGTAGTTTGTGCTGCATCGCCATGCGCTCGACCGCGTCGGCGAGTATCGCGGGCGAGGCGCCGATTCGGACAGCGTCGTAGCACTTCGCAAGAAAATCGATTTGGAACGTGAACGATGGGGAGACCCTGCGAACAGCGTCGTAAACTCGCTTGATATATGCAGGGTCTTCACCGCGCTCCACCTGAGCGACGACCCATGCGATAAAATCGCGGCGCCGCTTCCCTGTCATCCCGTTGTCCGTTGCGGTCTTCGTCAGTTGTAGCAGCGGTATCGGAGATATGTGCTGCGAGGCAACGCCAATGAACCAGCGGAAGAACTGGTCCCTGTCCGCGGCAAGGTAGCTCGCCGCAAGCACCTCACGGATCATGGTTGTAATGTCACCAAGCGCCGCTCCGCGGACGAGGGCGTCCAAGGACAGAGCGAAGTATTGAAGCTGTTCCTGTTCCTTCAGGCGGAGGGCGGGGGCGAGAAGCTCAAGGGCAACCGCGCGGGCAGGGTCCACGTCAACAAGGTATGCTCGGCGGAGATAGACGCGGGCGAGTTCGAGCGCCAGTTTCGGGTCGGCGGTCCGCCTCTCCGTGAGCCGTGTATTGAGCTCTGTTGCCAGACCACGCTCGGCCGTGGTCACCCCCGGCGTGGCAGCAAGGCAAACGCGGGAAGCGAGCCACAAAACGAGCAAGGGCGTTCCGAACGCGAGTCGCCCCATCTCTGTTGCCCTCCGATCTGGACCGGAACATCACGACCAATTCTTCTTCTTGCCCAGGCGCTTCCCCACATGCGGCTTGCGGCCGTGGCAGGCCTTCTTGCTGCGCCAGTTCAGCTTATCCCGTCTCTTGTCCTTCGCCATGCGTGGTCCTCACTTGGTTATACCTGTCGCGGCAAGCGGCCCGCACGCGACCGCACCACAACCGATGACAGCGTATGCCATGCCGCCCCGCATGTCAAGGCGCCTCTTCTCCAATAACCGCAAATGCCTTGAGTTAGACGGTTCTATTTGCAGCGGCGGTCGCCGAGTGGAACGGTAGATAGCCCGAATCACGATGCCGCTTGCTGCGTCGTTGCGCACGGGCCGAAGTTTGCTAGAATCTCACGCCCCGGCCGGGGTTTCGGAGACGTGGATGTTCGCTACAGCACAGGATGCGGCGCAGTTCGGCCCTGACGCGGGCCTTTGGGCCTTGGCAAAAATCGCCTGCGTCTTTGCGGTGATGGTCGTCCTCATTCGGCGCGGGATGGCCATCGGCTACGTGCTGCTTTTGGCTGCGGTGCTGCTCGGGCTGGCGCTCGAAGTCGGCTTTGCGGACGTCGAGCGGACGGGCGTCCACAGGATCGTCTCCGGCGTGTGGAACATGCTCGGCGTCGTCGCGGGCGCGGCCACGAGCGTCGCATCCCTGCGCCTCCTTGCTCTCGTCCTGACCATCACGGTCTTCGGCGGCGTGCTGAAGCGTGTCGAGAAGCTGCGCGCCCTTGCGGATTCGCTGCTCGCGCTCCTGCGGGACCGGCGGTGGGCGATGGCTTGGCTTTCATCGCTCATCGGGCTTCTGCCGATGCCCGGCGGGGCGATGGTCTCGGCGCCGATGGTCGGGGAAGTCGCCGAAGGACTTGACCTGACCCGCGAGGACAAGACGGCGATCAATCATTGGATGCGCCACATCTGGGAATACGTCGATCCGCTCTATCCCGCCCTGCTGATGGCGTCGGCTGTCTTCGCCGTGCCGGTGACCGGCCTCATGCTGGCGCAGGCGCCTCTTTCGCTTGCGGCGATTGTCGGTGGGGTTGTGTTTCTCCTGCGGCTTGTGCCGCATCACCAGAGACGAGTGGGCGATGAGGTGGGAGAGCGGTCGATCGCTCTCGTTGCGAAGGCCATCTCCCCCGTGCTGATTGTTGTGGCGGCGGCGGTCATGCCGCAGGCGCTCTCGGTTGTCATCAAGAACTGGCCGGAAGCCGCTGCGTTCGTGCCGGGGGGCGTCCGGTGGCTAGACAAGGATTTCCTCCGAACGGCATCGGAGATGTCGATGTTGGCAGCACTGTTTGTGGTGATTGCTGCGTTGCTGATTGCCGCCCGTGTCAGCCGGGCCGAGTCGTGGCGGCTGATCCGCAGCGGTATCACGCTCAGGATGACCGCGCTCGTCCTGGGGGTCTGCGTTATGAAGGGAGTTATGGACGCCTCCGGGACGATTCGCCCCATCGCCGCGTTCTTCGCGTCGACTGGCTTGCCCGCGCCCATCGTCATCGGCAGCGTGGTCTCCGTCGTCGGACTGTTGCTCGGCTACACGTTCGGCTTCGTGGCAATCTCCTACCCGATTCTCGAGCCGATGATGC
The DNA here is from genome assembly GCA_964494245.1 of uncultured Planctomycetota bacterium. Classification (GTDB taxonomy): domain Bacteria; phylum Planctomycetota; class PUPC01; order PUPC01; family PUPC01; genus CAZBRH01. The sequence goes on from CAZBRH010000071.1 coordinate 13,207, forward strand.
GGCTGGCGGACGGCGGGTTGAACTACCCGCTGGTCGCATTTGCGTTCGGGATGGGTTTCCTCGGCGTGCTGCTCTCGCCGGTGCACCTGTGCCTTGTGCTTTCGCGGGAGTATTTCGACGCCAGTTGGGGCGGTGTGTACCGGAAGCTGGCCGCTCCGACGCTCGTCGTGTTCGGCACGGCCTGCCTGCTGCTTCTCTGGGCTTGAGGGCGCCTCCGTCAGCACCTCCGGTGCTCCGCCGCCGCCCGTTCGGCCTCTTTGAGGAACGGTGCTCCAGCGGCTCGCCGCGATGATTTAGGCGAGCCGGTCATAGCGCCACGCTACTCAGCGCCCTGATCATCTGCAGCCGCCGGCACAGCCCGCGCGATCGGAGGATGCACATGAAGTAATGGAGGAAGGTTGCTGGCAGCCCGCGCACCGGCACGCCGAGGGCCACGCCGCACGATCGGTTGTTTGCCATCGGAACCACGTAGCCCAGGTCGCGCGGACGGAACGGCCTGAGCGGTCGCCCGCGGATAAGGCGAACGATGTTCGCTCCGGCAAGTCGGCCCTCGTCGAGCGAGAATTGCACGGACATTCGAAGCGGTTTCGCGCCCACTGCATATCGCGCGGCGTCGCCTGCCACGAAACACCGTTCGCTGACGCGCAGATATTGGTCAACCTCCAGACGCCCCTGTTCGTCCTTTGCGAAGGGAAGTTGCCGGACAAACCCGGCCGTGTGCACGCCGGCCGTCCAGATGAGCAGCGCGCGGTCGAGCGTCTCGCCCGTGGACAGGACGGCGGCTCCCTGGCGCGCCTCGGCGATCTCAGTCTCCGTGCGAACGTCGATCCCGATCCGTGCGAGATTTGCAGTCGCGTATCGCTGGAACTTCTCGGGCAGAACCTTGAGCACGCTCGGCCCGCGCTCGCAGAGCACGATCCGCCTGGCGAGGCGGCGGCGCCGACAGAACGCCCAAAGGTTCGTTGCCACCTCGACCCCCGTGTATCCGCCTCCGGCGACGACGAAGACGCTGTGCGCGTCCTCGCTCAGCGCAGTGACGATGCGGCGAGCGTCCTCGACCGCGTCGAGGGGGAACCCGTGTCGTTCCGCATCCTTCCGCTGGTGAAAGTTCGTCTCCGAGCCCGAAGCGATCAGAAGATAATCATAACCGAGCAACGTTTGCAGGCCCCGGACGAGCCGATTTTCGAGATCGACGGCGATGATGCTGTCGCGGACGAAGCGCAACCCGAACCGCCGCCCGAGGGCGGAGAGGTCGTAGCTCAGGTGGTCAGGGTTCGCGCGCCCTCCGATGACGTCCGGGAGCATCGGCAGAAAATCCGATGCCGCCTTGCGATCAACAAGGATCACCTCGGCTTCGCCGCGCAGCACACGAAGCTGCTCCGCTGCTGCCAGGCCCGCGAATCCGCCGCCGATGATGACGATTCGCGTCACGCAATGGCGCCCCCAATT
>CAZBRH010000071.1:14665-15414 GCA_964494245.1 uncultured Planctomycetota bacterium
ACGATCATTGCCCCGCTTACGAGCGCCTGTGCCGCAATTGCCAGTTTCGACGATGCCACGAGCTCTGTCTTCTCGCCGACAGAACGCTTGAGAATCGAGGTGGCGCAGCCCACGGGAACCGCGGCGGCCAACGCAAGGAGGGAGGAGACGCTAAGATACCGCGCGTTTACGCAGCCGGCGACCGCTACCAGCCCACTCCCGGCCGCCGCTGCATACAGCAGATACCCATTTGTGGCGCCTGCCCGAACCACGAGCGTCCGCTTGCCGGCAGCCGCGTCATCAGGCGCGTCCGGCACTTCGTTCGCAAGGAGCACTGCCGCAGTGAGAAAACCGAACGGGAGCGAGAGCATAAGCACCGAGTGCGGCGGAAACTTGGCCGCTACCACGAAGTATCCCGCCACGACGGGGGCTGGCCCATAGGCGAGAAACACGGCCAATTCGCCGAGTCCTCGGTGCGAGAGCCGCAGCGGCGGCAGCGTGTAGCCCCAAGCCATCACGAGCACCGCTCCATAGAGCACAATGCAGAGCGGATTCCCCGTGAGCAGCGCAAGCCCGACCGCGGCTGCAATCGCCGCCGCTGCAAGGCCGATGGCAACCAGCAGATATACCCGCGCCGGGAAGACCCCCTCCTGAATCAGTTTCGAACCGCCGAAGAAGCCGTAGTGCGCGGCGTCCTGCCAATCGGCTCCGCTTCGGGAATCCCCGTAGTCGTTTATCACTGTCGCGCTCAAGTGAGTCCCGGCTACGAC
>CAZBRH010000071.1:15443-15694 GCA_964494245.1 uncultured Planctomycetota bacterium
AGCGAATCACACTAAATTCGCCGTGAACAAGGAGCGAACCGAAGACGAACGGCAACACGCTTACCGGCAGAAAGGGCAACCGAAGAACGCGCGCGGCGTTCCGGAGAGCCCGTGACGCAGCCGCCATTATCTTCTCCCGCGGTCGGCGCGTCTCATGCCGCCATTCCGGATTTGTGCCTGCGGCGGACAAGCGTGCAGCGGAACCTGCCGGCGCCCGTAAAAATCAGGCCGAGGAAGACAATCCCAAGCTC
>CAZBRH010000071.1:15714-16010 GCA_964494245.1 uncultured Planctomycetota bacterium
GTGGGACCACGCGTTGAAGTCGTGCCCTAACGCCAGGTGCATCCGCAGCGCGACGATCATTACGACAAGCAGCAACGCGGCGAACGGCCGGACGAGCATCCCAGCCATCAACGCGATCCCGCCAAGGGATTCCGCCAACGCCGCGAACAGGCCCCAGGCGGCGGGCCAGAACGTGATGCCGAAAAAGGCCATCGCTCCGCCCAGCTTTTCCCAGGTATCCGCTCCGCCCATCAGCTTTGGCAGCCCGTGAGCGAGGAACATCGCCCCGACGAGGTTCTTCACGTAGATGCAATTCA
>CAZBRH010000072.1:0-1696 GCA_964494245.1 uncultured Planctomycetota bacterium
TAATCGGCGGGGGAGCGCCCGAGCAGCCGTGCCGTCTCGTGGATGTGGTCTTCGCTGCCTTCGAGCTCGACGAACACGCCGACCGGCGTCTCGTCGATGGCAATCACGACGTCGCCAACTTCGACCTTGTCCGAATCGCCCAGAGGAAGGTATGGCAGGTTTTCGGCTGCGTCTATCTTGAGCAGGCAGAGGTCTGTGCCGGGGCTGGTTCCGACGACCTGAGCGAGGTGATAGTTGCCGTCGGGCGTTCGCAGCTTCCAACGCTTACTGCCCTGGGTGACGTGGGCGTTGGTAATCACATAGCCGTCCGGCGAGATGATGGCGCCGGAGCCGCCGCCGACGAAGACATAGGCCGGTCTGCATCGAGCGACAAGGTCCTCGATCTCCAGTTCCTCGGCGGCGAAGGACGTGGTGCTGGCGACGGCAAGAAGGAGCCCAACAAGGAAGAACGTTGCATTGCGGCGGGCCATGCTATTCCCTCACTTCGAGCGTCGCTTCGATTTCCATTTCGCGCGCCCGGCGGCGCACGAGCAGCTTGACTTTGTCTCCGGGCTGCTTGTCGCGCACAAGGTTCACGAGATCCGCTGCGTCGTCCAACGACACTCCATCGATCTTCAGAATGGAGTCGTTCCGTTGGATGCCGGCCTTTTCGGCGGGCGATTCGGGCAGGACGCGGGCGACGAGCACGCCGGGAATGTCCACGGCGCCGGGTGCGACAACAATGCCAAGCGTGGGCCGGGGCCGGTGGCGGATTTTCGAGCCGCCTTTCATGTCCGCAATCGCCTGTGGCAGAATGCGCGACCACGCGGCAAAGGCGATGCCGGAGTTCTGCCCGTGCTGCGAGTTCGTGGACACGCCGCAGACGATCCCGAGGCACTTGCCGTCCAAGCCGATGAGCGGCCCCCCCGTATTGCCGACGTTCACCTTCGCGTCAAACTGGAGCAGCGAGTCCTCTCCGCGGCCGACCGCGCTGATGATGCCGGACGTAAGCGTCAAGCTGTCCGGCGTCGGGCTTCGTCCGAGCACGCAGACATACGCCCCAAGCTTGGCGTCCGACCCAAACTCGACCGCCGGCAGTCCCTCCGCCTTCACCTTTAGCAGCGCGAGGTCGCGCTCCTGGTCCCAGCCGACCACCTCTGCCTTGACCTCTTTGCCGCCGGGGAGCACGACGGAGACCGACTTCAGTGTGCCGGCGACGTTGAAGTAGCTTGTCGCAATCCACCCGCCGGAGTCGACGATGACGCCGGTAACCGTGGCGCCCTCGGGGCGCTTGAACAACTCCTCAAGGAACTGCGCCGGACCGCCGGTGCGGCCCACCGGTATCCGCGCGGTGAAACGCGGGTCGTCCGCCGTGCGGTTCACTTTGATCGCCACGACGGACGGAGCGACCTTCTCGGCGGCCTGTCGGAACAGCGCGGCGCGGGCCTCCCACCTCGGGAAAATCGGAGCACCTGGCCGACTCGCCACGTTCAGCACCGGACCCTCGACGGCAATCTTTCGCGCCGCCAGGTCGTCGCCAATCGTCTTCTCGATATCGGGCAACATCACTTCGATGGGCACGGCGACACCAAGCCAGCGGGCGTTCGACACGTTGAGACTCAACACGCCGATAAGTTGTCCGCTCCCGTCGAGCAGCGGGCCGCCGTCCGAGCCGGGATTTGTCGAGGCCGTCGTCTCGAGCGCCTCGCCGAGGTAA
>CAZBRH010000072.1:1797-3829 GCA_964494245.1 uncultured Planctomycetota bacterium
ATTACGACCTCGCCGAGCATGACCGTCTTCGAGTCGCGTATCGTAAACGACGGATAGGTCGTTTCCGTCGGCGCAACGAGCCGAACAAGCGAAAGTTCCGTGGCTTCATCGGCTTTGAGCAGAACGCCGTCGAGCGTGAAGCGGCCGGGCGAGACGACTTTGATCTCCGTGGCGCCGGGCGGGACAACGGTGGTGGACGTGAGCACGTAGCCGAGCGGCGAGATGATCGACCCCGTGCCGAAGAAGGATTGTGAGCCGACTTTGGCCGTAATGGCGACGGTGCACCGAGCAGGCAGGTCGCGGGGAGCGATTTCTTCCGCTCGGGCGGCGACGCCTGACAGAAGAGCGAAGGCAAATAGGGCGCGAAACATTCGCATCATCCGTCTCCCAAGCGGAAGAGAACCTTCATCTGTAATGATACACGAGGAGCGACGTCTGCTGCAAGCTCGGCGCGAGCCGACCTAGGGCTTCGGCTGCTGACTCAGACAGTAATAGCCCGTCCAGTCGCTCATGTCGCAGAAGTGGCCGACGAGGCCGTCGCCGGTCGTCGCCGTGCTCCGCGGCTCGAGTTCCTCGACATGCCAGTCGGCGAAAAGAACATTTGCCTTGCCGTTGTGGCGGAAGTGGACGCCGCAGTCAAAGTTGGCCGGTTCGGGATAGCCCAGATGGGTGTTCTCTTGGATTGTGCCGGGCGGTGTGTTGTCGTAAGCGGGTCCGCCGCGCGACACGCGGGCGCCGTCGGCAAAGACGACAAAGCGGCTCGGCCGCTCGATGCGATCGAACCGGGTAGTGGCTCCCAACCCCTTTTCGAGGTATGTGGTCACCCACTTGCCGCCGATGCGCACCGCACCCGCGGGCACCTTTTCGGCGTAGTTGTAGGCGTAGCCCACGAGTTTCCCGTCGGCGGACCGCGTCGGGACAAGAAAGTCGGGGCAAAGCTCGACGGCGCGTGTCACCTGAAGGTATGGATAAAGGTAGCCCTTCGTCCGGTCGTAGTTCTGGTATCCGGGTTGCGGCCACGGCACAGGCCGCCTGCCGAACCAGAAGCTGTGTTGGCCTCCGTCGTTCGTTATTGGCATGCAAAGCCCGTTGTGTCGGTCAATATACATTTGCATCGCAATTCCTAACTGGCGGAGGTTCGACTTGCAGAGAGCCGAGCGGGCCGCCTCCCGCGCCAAGCCGAGCGCCGGAACAAGCAAGCCCGACAGTATGCCGATGACGCCAATCACGATGAGCAGTTCGATGAGCGTAAACCCCGCCGCGGCGCCTGCCCGCGCGAGGCGGGCAGGCAGCCGCAACGGAGCGCGTTGTGAGACGCAGCCGGGCATGCCGTCAGACCCTCCGCTTCCTTCCGTAGGCCAGCGCGAGCAGTCCTAATCCGAGGTATCCGATGGACCCCGGCTCCGGCACCGGTTGTTCGGTTCCCGCTTCCGCGAACCAAACCTTGTCGTATTCGACTGTCGCAAGCAGTGAAGGCATCGATCCCCAACCCCAGCCATCTTGGTAGTTCATTACGGACAGCTGGTCAACCGCAAACCCGGCAGGCGCGTCGTCGCTCCACTTGGCGGGCAGAATCGCGTCAGGCACCATCGTCTTATCGACGAGGGGCGTGCCGCTTGCCGTTTCAACGATGGAGACAGAAACCGTTCGCGTTGCCGCGTCATAGTGAACCGCCACGTTCATCCACGTATCGAGCGGCAGTCCGAACTCGCGTCCGGGGTCTTGGGGCAGAAGCGAACCAAACGCTGCGGCCATGCGGTCGAACAAGGACGACGCCCCGCTTTGCGTGCCAAAGATAAGCCCCTGCGCGGTCGGAAAGCCAGAGGGATCGTCGGTGGGGAAGAAGTTCCATTCTATCCCGTCGTAGGTGTTTCCCGCGGTGGACCGTGAGCTCGTGCGATCAAACCCTGTTGTGGCGGAGTTCGTCAATCCGAACGCGACCTGCATCCACCCGTTGGAGTAGATGCCTTCACTCAGAATGCGAAGCGTCGCGCCGAACGAGAACGAGTCGGCTTCGGTGAACACCCTGCCG
>CAZBRH010000072.1:3851-8524 GCA_964494245.1 uncultured Planctomycetota bacterium
AACGAAAGCCGCGAACCGTCGGCCTCGAAGCTCGACGTGTCCACGTTCCCGCCCGTGATGCGCCAGTTCGAGCACAGGTTGTGCACCATTGTGCCGCTGACGGAATGAACGAACGGCGACACCTCGTTCAGGGAAGTCTCGCGCGAGTTGTTGCTCCCCTCGATGATGGCGTTGCTGCCGATGGGATCGCTAACGAACGTTTCGACAAAATCCGCGAACGACGGCGTCGCGGAAAACAGAAGGAGCGCGGTCAAAGCGACCGCAAGGATGTTCTGCCAGCACTTCATGTGTTTGCTCCGTAGTGTTGGGCGCGGCAAGCCCCCGTGCCGCGCGGACACGAAAAAGGCCGGCTCCAGGGCGCGGAGGCCGGCCTGCGGAACGCACACAAACGTTCACGGCCAGCCGCTTTGCCCCGAAGCGCTGCACCGGACTGCGGGCAGGTCTTCTGACTGGCGGCTCTTGCGGCCAGACCTTCCCGCCTCCGCAGCCCAAACTACGCAAGAGCGGCCACGGGAGACAGTGACCTGGCCCGAAACGCAACCGCCGACAGCGACGGGGATCGCGCCTTTCCGGCTTCCCTTTTCATCCCCAAGAGGGGACACCCGCAGTCGACAACATTTTCCATTTCCTCTACTTGCGGCGAAGCGAATTGCCGCGTCACAGCATAGGCCATCCTCCTTGCGAACTGGGTTCGGGTTTCACGCTGCGGCCGCGCCGCAGCACGACGTGCGTTGCCGCAAAAGTTGTTCCCTAACCTGCGAAATAGTTTACAGAAAGGGAATTGATGATTCAACTGCATCGCGCACAGGCACATGGAACGCGCTGCCTATTCCTCACTTCGGGCAGTCAAAGTGGCGCGCGTTGCGACACAGCAACACGCGCCCCGCGAGCGTGGTGATCTTGATAAACGCACCATTTTTTCGTGAACGCGGAAATTTTTCGCTAAAGTTTTGCCTCCCTTCATGTCGATACATATATAGGCCAAAGGCGATAGTCCGCGTGGGCTGATCGCTCATTGTTCTTATTCCCATGTGAAGGCGCGGAGGTTTGGGCATGAGCCGCAGAAGGGTTTATGTGTTCGGGGCGATTATTCTTGTTGGTATTCTCATTGGGCTTTTCTGCCTGCCCGACAGCAGCAAGCCGCCCGTTTCTGATCAAACATCCGTTGCCGAAGGGGGAACCGGCTCAGGGAGTGGGACTACAAACACGGTGCGCGACCGGGACAGCGTGCGCCTCCCGCCGGCGGACTTGGCCGCCGCAGAGGCCGAAGGCCGCGCCAAAGAGCTTCTTGAGAAAGCGCTTGCCGCCACGGAACCTCGCGCTCTTCTCGACGGCCTCACCAAGGCGTATGAAGCCAGCCCGACCGGACGGTGGGGTGGAGAAGCCGCCGCACGCATCGGCTTCCTCTATAACCGCTCCGGCAGCCCCGCCAACGCGAGAAAATGGTTCTTGATTGCGAAGGGCACGCCGCTCCCCGAGGCCGTGCTCCAGCGCGTTGACGCCGACCTCAGGGAAATCGAAAAGGCGACCGCCGAACCCGCCATCTCGCAGATCGAGACGGTCTCCCACAAGGTTCAACCGGGCGATTCGCTTTGGAAGATCGCCCGCCAATACGCCACCAGCATCGGTGCCATTCGCACCGCCAACAAACTCACCAGCGACATGCTCCAAGTAGGCAGCACCATCAAAATCCCCAAAGGCCCGTTCGACGTTCGCGTCTCCAAAAGCACCCATACGCTCTATCTCCTCCAGAACGGCAAGGTTGTCAAAACATACACCGTCGGACTTGGCTCCCAAGAAAGCCCAACGCCCACCGGCGAATGGGTCGTCCAAAACAAACTCACGAATCCTGTCTGGTATAGCCCGCAGGGACGCATCCCCTACGGCGACCCCCGCAACGTCCTCGGTTCCCGGTGGATCGGCTTCAATGGACGCTATGGCATCCACGGGACGCGGCAACAGGACGAGAACACCATCGGGCAGAGCATATCCAACGGCTGCGTCCGGCTCCGCGATGCCGACGTCCAAGAGCTCTATGACTTCCTGATTGAAGGCAAGAGTAAGGTCGCGATAGTCGAGTAGGCGCGCTTCGATCCGATTCTCACGAGCAATCCTAATCGTGCCCCTTGTCGTATCTTCCTGGATTGGGATTACGATGTAGGACGGGATTACAGGCAGATGTGGTGGGACATCCGTGGGCGCTCTGCTCGCCATCAATATCGGCAACACCCGCACTGGGTTTGGATGGTTTACGGCACGGCCACGTGTGAGCGTCCCCACGCCGGACTACGTTCAGTCCTGTCTGCTCGGGGAATCCGGCTCGTTTGTCCCTCCTGAAGTCCCCGGTATCCCTGTTGAGGCCGTCCTCATTGCGTCCGTCAATCCGCCCGCCGAAGCCGCCATTGCCGCTTGGGTGAAGGAGCGTTTCGCCTTGTGCCCGCTCCGGTTTCCGCGAGACGTGCCTGCGCCTCTCGGGAACCGTTACCAGCCGCCCGGGTCGCTTGGAGCCGACCGCATGGCCGATGCCGTTGCGGCACACCTCGAATTCGGCTCGCCCTGCATCATCGTTGACGCAGGCACCGCCGTCACGGTAGATGCCGTGGACGGCGAACCGGTGTTCCTCGGCGGCTCCATCCTGCCCGGCCTCCGGCTCGCCGCCGATACCCTTGCCCGCGGCACCGCATTGCTGCCCGAGGTCGATCCCGCCGCCGTTGCACCGGCCCTCGCGACGTCCACTGCCGAGGCGATCCGCGCAGGGCTTCTCCGCGGCCTTGCGGGCGCAATCGATCGCCTCGTCGCCGACATCGCCATCCAACTCGGCAAGCCAGCTCCCGTCGCCCTCACCGGCGGCGATGCCGAGCGGCTCCTCGGTCTTTGCCACACACGAATCCACATTCGGCCCCACATGGCGCTTTCCGGCCTTGCTGCCGCCTACTACGGCCGCTGCTGACAGGCCGCCGTCTTGCTTTCAGCCAATCTTGGGACAGTCCTCGCAGCGCGGCCTCGCCGATGTCGGGGAAGCAGGCCAGTGCGGTTGCTAGTTGCGTCGCACCACCGTGCCGCCGGGGAAATGTCGCCGACGGCATTCCGGGTTGCTCTGTGGTTCTGCTTGGCGCCTTGACTGTGCGGAATTTTTTTCTTGACAGCCACCCAGCGGCGGCGTATAGATGCCAGCGGCATACCGGGTGAGGCATCCGGGTGCCCTGGCCTACGGCCTTCTGCGTGGACGTTTGTCACATCTTGTCCGATTGTCCCTCGGACATTGGTCCGGGGCGTGTCCACGCGTGTTGTTAGCGCGAACGTTTTTTGTGGGGCGGGGAGGGAGGGTCCAAGCGCCCGCCCCTCACGCGCTTTCGACGTCGCGAGCAGAAGGCGATTCCGCACGAGCCGTCGGTTCTTCCCCAGACCGTAGTGTCGCCTCGGCCTCTGCGAGCTTTTGGTGAAAGTTCCCCGCCTCGAGCTTCGCTGTCCACCGCCGCACGATAATAGAGCCGCTGTAGCGCATCACGTTCTTCCACCACCGGCGCACCCAAAGCCGCCACCCGGCCCGGATATTGTGCAGCCAAAGGACGACCACCGGCAGCGACAGTGTATACAGCCCGACGGACAGCAGATGTCCCGGCCGGTAGAATCGTCCCATGATGCGCCGGATGGACGCCTGCATCTCCTCTGGGGTCATCGGCTCATCGGGCTGGAACAAGGGGAAGTTTCCGTCGTAATACTCCCAGCCGATGTGGTCGGTGGAGAAGATGCGGCCTTCGGCCTGCAGCCGCCGGGTGAGCTCCGTTCCCGGCAGGGGCACCGGCAGGAGCACCTGCACAGTATCGAGCCGCGATTTCCGGATAAACCGCCGAAAGCGACGGACACGTTCCGCTGCGCCCATCCGGAAGGGCTGATCGGGGTGCGCCGGATAGCCGAAGATGAACATGCCATGCACGCGGAACCCCGCCCTGCGATAGAGGCGCGTCATTGCGATCATATCCTCGGGGTTCAGCCGCTTGTTCATTGCCTCGAGTTCCTCGGCGATGGGCGACTCGAAGCCGATGGCGACCATGTTGATTCCGGCGTCGCGCATCGCCTGCAGCAGCTCGGCATCCTTGGCCTTGTCCAAGCGGATTTGGACGGTGATTTTGAACCGCGTCCGCACCTGACGTTGGTAATCCCGCAGGAGGCGGCAAAGCTGAAGCGTTCCCTCTCGATCCTGGCTGAAGAGGTCATCAACGATGAAGAACCACTTCGCCCCGCGCTTTTCGTAGAGCGACGCAAACTGCTCCATGAGGCGTTCCGGCGATGCGTAGCGGGGCCGCCCCTTGACCGTGCAGAACTCGCAGTTCATGCCGCAGCCGCGAACGCGCCCTACGGGGTAAAGCTGGATGCGCGCATACCGGACAAGCGAGAAATCAGGGATGGGCAGTTCGTCGAAGTTGGTCAGCGGCTCTGCTTGCGGTGTCCGCACGACGTTCCCGTTCTCGAGGTAGGCGAGGCCGCGGATTTCGGCCTTGTCCTTCCGCCCGTCGAAGTATGCCAGCAGTTCGCCGATGGTCTTTTCGCCTTCGCCGAGCACGATGAAATCGACACCGCGGCCGAGCGCCTCGCCAATGGTGTCGTCGACGAAGTGCTGGCCGCCAGCGACCGTTGGCACGCCCAGCCCTTTGTAGAACTCGGCAATCTCG
>CAZBRH010000072.1:8631-15855 GCA_964494245.1 uncultured Planctomycetota bacterium
CGGTCCGCTCCGGTAGTTGTTTTCGTCAATGACCTCGGCATCCCAGCCGGGGATGTCGTTCACCGCGGTCGCGACGGAGACCGGACCCAGGGATGTGGTCACGCGGGCGACGCTCGAATAGATATTGAATGCGGGATACGCGGGGATAATGATTCGCAGAGTTCTACGCGGTGGACGTCTGGCGTCCTTTGGCGGTTGCACGCCCGGACTCCTTTTCGTATGCGACGCAGGGCAGCAAGGCGGCCTTGCGGCGGGTGCCGTTCCAATGTGTCCCTTGCTCGCTATTATAGATTTGCCGCAATATACGGTCAATCCGTGGCGCAAGCACAATCGAGGCGCAATCGGCTTCGGCAGTTGCAGAAGAGACGCAACCTGTCGGAACTATTGCTTGGCATTTCTCCGTTTGCTTGAACAATGGTCTGTTTGACAGTAGAATCGTGCCCACCTGAGGAAAGGAGATTTCTGATGACGCAGCCGACCGAGACCAAGAACATGGCCGTGTTTTGCGATTTCGAGAACATCGCTCTGGGCGTCCGCGATGCGGGCATTGCACAGTTCGACATCCGCAAGGTGACGGAGCGACTCCTGCTCAAGGGGAACATCGTCGTCAAGAAGGCCTATTGCGACTGGAGCCGCTACAAGGAATTCAAGACGGCGATGCACGAGGCCTCATTCGAACTGATAGAGATACCCCACGTCCGCCAGGCCGGAAAAAACTCCGCAGATGTTCGCATGGTGGTGGACGCGCTCGACCTGTGCTACACGAAGGAGCACGTGGACACCTTTGTCATCATCAGCGGAGATTCGGACTTCTCGCCGTTGGTCAGCAAGCTCCGCGAAAACGCCAAGACCGTCATTGGGGTCGGCGTGAAAAACTCTACGTCGGACCTGCTGATTGCGAACTGCGACGAGTTTATCTACTACGATGACCTCGTGCGGACAGAGGCGGCAGCCAAAGCGACCCGTGCGAGCGCCCGGCGCAAACCGGCGCAATCCAACGCAGGGAAGACCGCGCCCGGCACTGATAAGAAGCAGGAAGCGTTTGACCTTATCCTCGAAACCTACGACGCACTCGTCGCCGAACGCGGCGAGGGCGAAAAAATCTGGGGGTCCATGATCAAACAGACGCTGAAGCGTCGGAAGCCAGGGTTCAGTGAGTCCTACTACGAATTCCGGTCCTTTGGTCAGCTTCTGGAAGAGGCGCAGGAGCGTGGGCTTCTGGAACTCGAGCGCGACGAGAAGTCCGGCGGCTACATCGTCAAGCGCCGCACGCCGAGCGCCAACCCGTAAACCTCGCTCCCTTGTCCCTGTTCCCTCGCTTGCGCGCGGTTGACCCGGCGGTCGGTTCGTTCGTATACTGATTTCCCAGAATGGCTCGGAAGTCCAAAGGCACCAGAGGGGCGGATTCTCGCCAAAACAAGGGCTGGCTCGCTTGGGTTCTAGGTTCGGCGGAGAGTTACGAAGGGTATTTCGAGCAGTCCCGCAGCTTGACCTTGAGCTTCGTCCTGATTGCGCCGCTCTTGATTGTCTATGAGGCGGCGCTGATCTACTACCCGGCGATACGCACGCAGGGGGCGGGCGGCTGGGTTCGGCATGCATTCTCATGGGTCTTTCACTCCCGGGCAGGCATCGCCATCAATGCCGTAGCGGTTGCCATTCTTTTGGTGTCGGTAGTGATCTTGGCGCGCCGGCGGCGATTGCGGCTGGCGCTCATTATTCCGATGGTGTTGGAGAGCGCGGCATGGGCGGCGGCGCACATGGGCGTCGCCATTTTCGTCATGCGGGCCCTGCTGCGGAAGCAGATTCCTTCGGGGCCGGGCGGGCCGCCGGATTTCCGCAACCTCGTGAGTGCGGTGGGCGCGGGCGTCTATGAGGAAGTTCTCTTTCGGCTCTTGCTGACCAGCTTCCTTTTCTGGTTGGGGCTGCAACTGTTCGAGGAAGACAGGAAGCGGGCGGCTGCATTTGCCGTCCTGATTAGTTCCCTGATTTTTGCGGTGTGCCACATTTCCGCGCCCGTCACCCGCACGGACTGGATGCTGCTGGTCTATTTCTTCTGCTGCGGGCTTGTCTGGTCGGCGATTTACGTGTTTCGCGGTTTGGGCGTCGCCGCCTATGCGCACGTCTTCTTCGACATCGTCGCATATCTCGGACAGCGTTGACCCAAGGCCGGATCCGGGTCCGGGCCTTTAGAGAATGATTGATCCGCCGTCGGCCAGCGCCTTCCGCAGGCGCTGCGGATCGACGGCGGCCGCCGTGCCGCCGCTCTGAAGTGCCAGCGCGCAGGCGACACCGGCGGCTTCTCCAGTCTGGTTCGTGTTGACCATCACACGGATGGCTCCAAACGCCCCGGCGTCGGTGTCGATGGCGCGGCCGCAGACGACGAGATTTTTGTGCGCACTTTGGACCATCGTGCGGTAGGGGATCTGGTAGAAAGTCGGGTTCTCGGATGTCTCCGGACGCCAGCGGCCGCGGCGCGGCTCCGCACCCCCTCGGTCGAACGCGACCTCGGTGCCATCGAGGTAGCGGAACGTAATGCCAGCCCTGTCCTCGTGATGGACGTCCACGCAGTAGCTGCCGTAGCCGATTGCGTCGTCAAAGCGGACACCGTGGAGCACGTCCTGCTCCGTGAGGCGGTAGGCGCCGTGGACATGGCGCGTCTCGCGGATGCCGAGGTGGGAAGCGAGGTCAACGAGGACGGGCTTCCTGTCGGTGTATTTGCGGATGATGTCCATGTAGGCGCGGACGGAGCGGCGGCCTTCCATCTCGGCCTTTGTCAGGTCGTCCGCGTTGGTGCAGTCCACGTCGAAGACGTGCGTTTCGGCGTGGAATCGGACGCCGGGCACGCCGACGACCTCTCCGCCCCAGCCCCAATCGGCGGGCAGGCCGTATTCCGCACCGTGCTCGTGGATGAGCTTGCCGATGGGCAGACCCTGCGTGCCCAAAATCCTCGCGCACATCGTCGGCGGCTGCGGATGGCTTCGCAGCGTGAACGGGAGACCAAGCCGATACGCCAGGTCTCCGTCGCCCGTGGCGTCGATAAACATCCTTGCAAGGATCACTCCACGTCCGGACTTGTTCTCGACGAAGACCCCATCGAGACGGCCCTCCTGAACCAGCGGGGTGGCGAAAAAAGTATGCAGGTATGGCTTGATTCCGCTCTCGCGGACGAGTTCATCGAGCTCAATCTTCAGCTCTTCGGTGTTGAGAATAAAGCCGACGGCGCGGCTCTTCGGAACCTCCTTTATGGCCTCGTGCTTCCGGAGCCGTTCTACCACCTCGCGGGTAAGTCCCGCGATGATCTCGCGGCGGTGCTCGGTGTCCAAAAGCGAGTGCCAGACGTTGACGGTTCCCTGCGTCGCCACACCTCCGAAGGAGTTCTGTTTTTCGATCAGGGCGACGCGCGCTCCGAGCCGCGCCGCGCGCACGGCTGCAAATACTCCCGTGCAGCTTCCGCCGACGACGCAGATGTCGGTCTCGTGGATAACGGGCACGTCCCGCTCCGGCTCTCGAATGGACCGACTCACTTTTCCTCCTTACGAGACTTGTCTGCGCGCACGGGCTCGGCGGAGAACTGACCCCAGACGCCGAGGCAGCCAAGAACAATCCATACGGCTACAAGTACATACCTCGTTGTGCCGAAGGGCTGCGACGCCGCCCACAGCCGCACCGGTGGAACGTCGGAGGCCATCATCCAGAGGCCGCCGACCACGAGCGCCGCGCCGTTTAGCGCTGTCGCCGTGATGATGATGGCCCGCTGAACAAACAGGGCGAGGAACCCGCCCACGAGCGCCAGCGCGGCAATGACGATGAGCCGAACATCTGCGCCCGCATGAGCCGCTACGACAGTCCCCACAACGACTCCGAGTGTCGCCCCGACGATGAACACTCCCAGCAGGTATAACGCCACCATCAGCACCCCGCCGAGAATTCCGCCCGCCAGCCCGCACAGGAGCGCGACAAGAGCTCGGTTCCCCTCGACCATCTCATATCCGAAGGATGCGGCCGCGTAGCCGCCGACCAGAGTGCCACACACGCCCAGCACCACCTTGAACGCGCGGTATCCGAAAAAACACATCAGCGCACCTGCCAGCACGCAGGCGCAAAGATACAACCTGTTCAGCACCGTCCCCGACCAAAGAGAGCTGGCGTCAACGTCCCACATAGGCGTATCGCACGATGAACAGAACGGAGAAGAGATACACGAGCCAGTTCACCTCGCGGCCTCGCCCTGTGACCAGCTTGAGGAAGCTGTAGCTGATGAACCCGAATGCGATGCCCTCCGTGATGCTGAACGTCAGGGGCATCATCATGATCGCAAGGAACGCCGGCAGCGCTTCCGTCGCGTCGCCCCACTTGATCAGAAGGACGCTGCTCATCATGATGCTTCCGATAATGATGAGCACGGGGGCGACCGCCGGATGCAGCCCGTGGTAGTCCCCACCAATCATCCGAACAAGCGGCGAGCAAAAGAGCGCCACGACGAAGAGCAGGGCCGTCACCACGTTCGCAAGCCCCGTCCGGCCGCCTTCCGCCACGCCCGCGGAACTCTCGATGTAGCTCGTGACCGTCGAGGTGCCGAGCAGCGCGCCGAGTACCGTGCCGCACGCATCGGCAAGCATCGCCCCGCGAGCACGTGGCAACACGCCGTTCTTGAGAAAGCCCGCCTGCTGCGACACGCCAATCAGCGTTCCGATGGTGTCGAACAGGTCAAGGAAGAAGAAGATGAAAATGACGTGTAGCAGGCCGAGCTTGAACGCGCCGAGAACATCGAACTTCAGAAGGCCATCATGCCCCGGAAGGCCGAGAATCACGTCCTTCGCATAGTGATCGAGACGGGCTTCGTTTCCGATGTCTGCAACCGGGAACGGGTGATACTCCCGCCACACTTTGCCCGTTTTTGTGTCGCGGGCGGTCACCCGCAGCACGGCGCTTTCGGAACCGTCTTGCTTCTTCGTGGCCTCGATTCGCGGGGCCAGCACGATGCCTGCGTCGGCGGGCGTGGCGGCCAACGTCCCCTTCTTGTAGTTCTCACGGGCCGACTTTTCGAGGGCGGGCAATATGGTCGATACATCTACGGCAAGACCTTCTGGAACCTGCACGGGCAGAATCGAGAGCTGCGGTTGCTTGTCCGTCTCCGGCACGCTGATGGCCGAACGACAGGCAGCCACAAGCCGCGACCTGCCCTGCTCCCGAGCGCCCCTGTATCGGGACGCGACCTCCTCGGTCGGCGTCACCCCCAGCTGCGCCCCGACAACCGCCGTCGCAATGATGCCGACGAGGATGGCCCCCTTGAACCGCAGGGCGATCAGCGCCCCGGTGAAAAGCAGCCCGCCCAACGCCAAGAGGACCGGCGTCGATTGTAGGTCCCCTTCCCGGACGAGCATTACGGGGTCGTCCACCGCCAGCCCTGCCCATTGGAACCCGATGAACGCAATGAGAAGCCCTATCCCGACAGCGATCGCGTGCTTGATCGATTCCGGCACGGCGTGGACAATCCGTTCCCGCATCCCCCAGAAGGACATGATTATGAAGAGCGTTCCGGAGATGCACACGGCGCCGAGGCCCGTTTGCCAGTTGATCGTGCCGTCCTGGCAATACATCAAAAAGAGGACGTTGTGCCCCATCGCCGGGGCAAGCGCGATGGGGTAGTTTGCGAAGAACGCCATCAGCAGCGTCGTGACGGCGGACGAGATGCACGTCGCCACGAACACTGTGTTCCAACTCAAGCCAGTCCCCGAAAGGATAATCGGTTGTTCAAACACGATGTAGGACATCGTCAGGAACGTCGCGATTCCGGCGCGGATTTCCGTTCCAACGGTCGTGTTGTTCTCGCGCAGCTTGAAAATGGACATGGGCGGGTCCTCCCGAACGGGCGCGTTTGTGGCTCAGGTATCGTAACTGCGGCTTCGGGCAGTTTCAACGGAGCAACGGGGACAGATAACTTTTTTCGACCGGCGAAAGGAAGTTGTCTGTTCGCGTTGCTTACCTTGTTTCTTTCGCGACCCAGTTCAAGAAGTCCGCATTCCCGCCGAGGATTGGGACGGCGACGACGCAGGGGCACTCGTAGCTGTGCAGCTCTTTTACCTTCGCAACCAGCTCGGGCACGAGCGATTCCTTTGTCTTTGCAATCAGGACCGCCTCGCTGTCATCCTGCACCCGGCCGTTCCACCAATACATCGAGTTCATGCCGTCGATGATGTTGACGCAGGCGGCGAGGCGGCTTTCGACAAGCGCGCGGCCAACGTGCCGCGCCTCGTCCTTGTTTCGAGCGGTCACATAAATCAAGGTCAACTTGGCCGACATTGGAGGATCTCCCGAAGTTGGGCCGCAAGCATTTGCCCCAGCGCCTCGTATGCACCGTGGGTGAAATGGACGCCGTCGTTCGATATGGCGGCATCAAGCCCGAGGGCTCGCGCCGCCGCGTGAAGGTCGATGATGAGCGCCCCTGCTTCGCGGGCAAGTTCGAGCGCCACGTCATTGTATGCGTCGATGTCCTTGTTCCAACGATCCCATGGCTTCGAGGCCTGATGCCGGTCCTCAATGACCGGCGTCGTGGTCGCCCAGACGATCGAGCATCCGGTTGTTCGGATCGTCTCGAAGGCGGCGCGCAGGTTTGAGCGATATTGGTCAATCGGAACTTGAGGATTCCCTGTGTTGCGTTCGCGGCGGACGTCGTGCAACCCGCAGTTTAGCACGACGAGGTCTGGCCGCGGTTCCGCGAGCCATGTGCGCAGGTTCGCAAGAAGATTCGCGCTGTCGCCGGAGTTCCCCGGACAATGCCGGACTCGCGCGATGCTAGCCAACTCGCGCTCGACGGTGGGCGTGTACCCAAGCGAGATCGAGTCCCCGATGATAAGCGCGTCAAGCATTCTGAACCCTCGACTAAGGGGCAAGCGCGTTCACTCGAACACCGAGAAGTAGTGCTCGAAGAAGTGCTCTGGTTCCACGTCGACGGCGATCTCGTGCGGCGCGTTGCCGCCGGGCGCCCACGTTGTTCGCCCGAGCAGAGCGGGGTCGTTCAGTTCGACTCCGACGGCGCCGCGCTCGAATCGACAAAGCCGCTCGTGAAAGATGGTCGCTGCCGCAAGCGGGTCGTGAAACGTAATCGCGTCGTTTTTCTCGAACCAGATTTCGGCCAGGTCGAGCACCGGCCGCAGGAGTCCGCGTTGGAAGCGCTTCCGGGCTTCGGGGGCGCTCATCCGGACGCGCGTTGTGACGTCGAGT
>CAZBRH010000073.1:0-261 GCA_964494245.1 uncultured Planctomycetota bacterium
ATGTCCCGCCGCTTACGGATCGGCTCGATGATGAGAATCCGGCGGGCGCCGCGACAGCGCGCCGCGACAGCAGCCGAGAGGCCGATGGGGCCGGCGCCGAAGACGGCGACCGTCTCGCCTTCGGCGACGCCGGCGAGCCGGGCCGCGTGGATGCCGACGCCCAGCGGCTCGCAGAGCGCTGCGTGCTCGAAGGGCATCGCATCCGGAATCCGCTCGACGTTTCGGGCGGAGGTCAGGATGGTTTCGCGCATCGCGCCCTGA
>CAZBRH010000073.1:271-13896 GCA_964494245.1 uncultured Planctomycetota bacterium
CCATCGGTGTGCCGAGAAAGATGACGTTCGGACAGATATTCTCCCGTCCTTCGCGGCAGGGGCGGCAGCGGCCGCACGAACGCCCCGGCTCGATGGCCACCCGGTCGCCCGGCTTCACGTTCGACACCCCCGCGCCCTGCTCTACGACGATGCCTGCGCACTCGTGCCCGACGGCGTAGGGATATTTCGTGATGACCGCATCGCCGATGCGGCCATGTCGCCAGTAGTGCACGTCGGAAGCGCAGATGCCGCAGACGGTCGGGTGGACGACGACCTCGCCGGGGCCGGGCGGCGGCTCATCGGGGATTTCCGCCGGGCCAAAGACGCCGGGCGCAACCAGTGCAAACGCTTTCATCGGCTCCTCCGGACCAACGGCCCAAGATTATACCTGCCGCGCAGCTCGGTTGACAGACCTTGTGCGGCCGTATATCATCCGCCGCCGGTCACATCAGACAAAAGGAGTCCCACCGTGCAACTTCTTTCGCTCAACGGAGCTTGGCGTTTTTGTGAAGTCGCCTCGGGCGACGTGGACGCGGACCCGCGTCGGGGCGATTGGATTCCGGCCTCGGTGCCGGGCTGCGTCCACACGGACCTTATGGCAGCCGGACGCATTCCCGACCCGTTTCACCGAATGAATGCGGCCTCCGTGAAGTGGGTCGCAGACAAGGACTGGCTCTATGCGCGGGACTTCGACGTAAGCGCCGCTGTGCTCGCGCACGACCGCGTCGAGCTGGTCTGCGAGGGGCTGGATACGTTTGCGACCGTCCTGCTGAACGGGCGGGAGATCGCCCGGGTCGAAAACGCGCTCCATGAGCACGTCTTCGAGGTCAAGGCCGCTTTGCGCGAGGGGACGAACACCCTGGCCGTCCGGTTCGATTCCTCGAACCGCATTGCAACGGAGCGCGAGGAGCGATATGGAAAACTGCCGAGCAATTTTTTCGGCCCGGCGCCGTATGCCCGCAAGCCGCCGTATGCAACGGGTTGGGACTGGGGGCCGGTGCTGCCATCGTGCGGCGTGTGGCGCGACGTGTTCCTGCGTGCGTTCCACACCGCGCGCATCCAGAACGTCTACGCTCCCGTCGAACTCGATGGGGATACGGGGACCGTGCGCTTGTCTGTCGAACTGACGCGCACGAACAGCGCGCCAATCACGGTTGTTGCGACCTTGAGCCGCGAGGGAAAGACGGTGGCGTTGGATGAGATTGACGATGTGGGCGAGTCTGCCGAACTGGAGCTTTGCGTCAAGCGGCCGTATCTTTGGTGGCCTGCGGGGTTCGGCGACGCCGACCTGTATGACCTGTCCGTTTGCCTCCGCACGGGCGACGAGGAACTCGACCGCCGGGAGTTGCGGATCGGCTTCCGCACGTGCGAAGTCGAGCGCGCCCCCGACGGGGAGGGCGAGTCGTTTATCTTCAAAATCAACGGGCGGAGAATCTACTGCAAGGGCGCCAACTGGGTCCCTGCCGATTCGTTCCCGTCGCGCATCCACCGCGAAAAATACCGCGACCTCCTGGAACTGGCCGTGGAGCAGAACGCGAACATGGTCCGCGTCTGGGGCGGCGGCATCTACGAGCCGGACGTCTTCTACGACCTGTGCGACGAGCTCGGCCTGATGGTCTGGCAGGACTTCATGTTCGCCTGCGCCGACTATCCCGACCTGGACTGGTTCCATGACCTTGTGCGGAGGGAGGCGGAGTCGGTGGTGGAGCGATTGCGGAACCACCCGTCGCTTGTCCTTTGGTGCGGCAACAACGAGAATCAGTGGGCGCACGAGGATTGGAAATGGCCCGCCAAGTTCAGCGCGGAAAAAATCTATCACAGCATTCTCCCGGAAACGTGCAAGCGACTCGACCCGGTGCGGCTCTATTGGCCGAGCAGCCCCTACGGCGGCCCGAAGGCAAACTGCGAGACCCACGGCGATCATCATAACTGGATCGTCTGGCACAGGAGCCGCGACTACGACGATTATCGCAAGAACCGCGCCCGCTTCGTCAGCGAGTTCGGCTACCAGTCCCTCCCGACGTTCGACACCATCCTCGAATTCACCGAGCCCGAAGACCTCTCGATGGACAGCGAGGCGATGCGCTTTCACCAGCGTGCGAAAGACGGGAACGAACGGCTGAAAGAGGCCATCGACCTTTACTTCCGCCCACCCGAAGATTTCGAGCGAGCGGTTCTCTTTACGCAGATCATTCAGGGCGAGGCGTTGAAGACGGGCATCGAGCACTGGCGGCGGCTCAAGTGGCACAACGCCGGCGCCCTCTACTGGCAACTCAACGATTGCTGGCCCGCCATCAGCTGGGCCACCATCGACTACGCTCTCCGCCCCAAGCCGGCCTACTACTATGCCCGCCGGGCGTTCGCCCCCGTCCTCCTCACCGCGCACCTCGACGGCGCCGACGTGGTTGTTTCGGGCATCAACGATACCGACCAAGCCGTTTCGGGCACGGTGGACATCGAGCTTTTCGACATGCACGGCGAAGGCGAGATGGTGCAAAGCGGGACAACCACGCTGCCCGCCGAGACCTCCTCGGAACTCTGCCGTATTCCGCTTGGCGACCTCGACGAAAGCGACCGCCGCCGTCGGTTCCTCTGGCTTACGCTCTACAGCGCTATCTACTCCTCAAGCACCACGCTCTTGTTCGAGCGCGTGAAGAACCTCGACCTGCTGGAGCCGAACATCTCCGTTGAGGTCGAGCGCGACAAGTTCGACGGAGAAGCGACGGTTCGGCTGACGTCGCCCGTTTTTGTCAAAGGCGTCTGGCTCAGCGTGCCGGGGACGGATGCGCGGTTCAGCGACAACGCCTTCGACCTTGTGCCCTACGTGCCGCGGGACGTTACGGTCAGATTCCGCGAGGGTGCCCCCGTCATCGACCTCGAACATGCCCTCAAGATTCAGCACTGCAATCCGCTGGGCGGACGAGAGGCATGACCGGCTCCTCGTTCGCATCCGAACGGCCGGCCACATCCTCAAAGGTCTGAAGCCGGATCGGGATATACGACCGTCTCCCCCTCGAAGTTGCGCAGGATGAGCCGGCCCGGCTGGTGCTTCAGCACATAGCACGGAGAGATGGGGACCTTCCCGCCGCCGTCCACGGCGTCAACCGCATACCGCGGCACGCCCAGCCCGCCGACCCGGCGGAACAGGTGCTGCATAATCTCGACCCCGCGCGAAACCGGCGTTCGAAAATGCTCGATCCCCGCCACCGGGTCGCACTGGAACAGGTAGTAGGGGCGAACGCGAATGCGAAGCAACGCTCGGCAGAGTTCTTCCATCACATCGGGCGAGTCATTCACGCCCCGCAGCAGGACGGCCTGGTTGTTGACGGGAATGCCGCGCCGCAGCAGCCGGTCGCAGGCCGCCGCCGCCTCTTCCGTCACTTCGCGGGGGTGATTGAAGTGCGTGTTCACCCAGACCGGGTGGTAGCGGGCGAGCATATCGCAAAGGGCGTCATCTATCCGCGACGGAAGCGTAACCGGCGCGCGTGTCCCGACGCGGATGATCTCGACCGACGGGACGGAGCGAAACCGCGCGAGAATTCGTTCGAGTCGGGCAGTCGGCAGCGAGAGCGGGTCCCCTCCCGAAAGGATGACGTCCCGTATCTGCGGTTTCGCCCGGACGTAGGCCACCTCTGCGTCAACCGTCCGCGCATCGGATAGCCCACCGGGAAATCCCAGCTCCCGCTCGGGCTGGCCGACGAGCCGCTTCCGCGTGCAATGGCGGCAATACGTCGGGCACGTCGTCGTGCAAAGCACGACTACCCGGTTGGGATAGCGGTGAATCAGCCCCGGCACCGGCGCATAGCGCGAGGACTCGCCAAGCTCGTCCGCCGACAGCCCAGGGCGCTCGATGAGTTCCTCGGCGCTTGGGACGCATTGGCGGAAGATGGGATCGGAGGGCGACGGTTCGCGGATGAGCGAGAGGTAGTAGGCCGTTGCCGCAAAGGGATATCGCCGGGCCGCGCGGCGCATCCCCCGCGTGATACGGAGCTTCGGGAAGCGACCTGCGAGTTCATCGAGGGAGGTGATGCGCTGTCGCATGGACTTGACCGCGATCAGCTCTTGAGCACCTCAACCGCCCTGCCGGGCGTGCCAGTGATCTGGCGGCCTTCGGCAACGGCGACATCGTAGTCGAGCATCACGTGAACGAGCGACGCTCCGCTGCCAACGGACGACCGGTCGAGGAGGATGGACGAGGCAATGGAGGCCCCCGCTCCGACCGTGCAGTTCTGACCAACGGACGCGTTGGGGCCGAGGGTGCTTTCTTCGCCGAGCGACGCTCCATCGCCGACGGACGAGAACGGGCCGATCGGCGCCGAGCACAGCGTTCGGGAAGATGCGGCAGCCCTCGCCCACCGTCGCCCCCGCACCGACCTCCGCCTGCTTCATCCAGACGTTGCCGCCGATGCGGCAGCCGGCGCCGAGCCGCGAATCCTCCACCCGACATCCCTCACCAACAACAACTC
Source organism: uncultured Planctomycetota bacterium (assembly GCA_964494245.1). Taxonomy (GTDB): domain Bacteria; phylum Planctomycetota; class PUPC01; order PUPC01; family PUPC01; genus CAZBRH01. The sequence goes on from CAZBRH010000073.1 coordinate 4,738, forward strand.
CCGGTGCGACCTCGCAGTTCACCACCTCGGCGCTGTCGGCGATCTGCGCTCCCGAACCGATCAACGGCGATTCGGGCGGCAGTTCCTCCATCAGCAGGTTCTGGTTCATACGGATGCACGCTTCGGGGTCCGTGATGTTTTCCCAATAGCCCAGAAGCTCGAACGCGGCGATCCGGCGGCCCCGGTTCATAAAGTGGATGATGCCGTCCGTGAACTCGTATTCGCCGCGGGGCGATTTTTCGAGGTTGCGAATCATGTCGAAGATTTCCGGGGGCCAGATGAAGATGCCCGCATTGTTGTAGGCGTTGAGGATCGTGCCCGGCGGCGGCTTTTCGACGATGCCGGACACATAGCCGTCGCGCACGTCCACGGCCGCCCCGTTGCTCGGGTCTTCGACGGGGAACACGGTGAGAAGCCCATCGCAGTCGCCCTCGCGAAACCGCTTCACCATCGCGGGATAGTTGTCGCTTCGGGTCAGGATATCGCCGAAGATGAGGACAAAGGTGTCGCCGCCGACAAAGTCCTCGCAAAGCAAGGTGGCGTGGCCGGTGCCGAGCTGCTCTTTCTGCCAAACGTAGGTGATGCGCATGCCGAACTGGCTGCCATCGCCGACGAGGTCTTGGAGTTTGTGCCCTTCGAAGCCGACGACGAGCGCCACTTCATCGACGCCCATCGTTCGGAGCCGCGCGCAGCTTGCCGAGAGGATGGGGCGGTTGGCGATGGGCAGCATCGGCTTGGGCGTCGCGGCACAGAGTCCGCGCATCCGCTTGCCCTTCCCTGCCGCGAGTATGACGGCTTTCATCGTTATGTGGCCTTGAACTCGATGGTGGCTCCCCGCGATTTACGAACGACGTATCCCTTGCCGCCGAGGGCGTCGATGGCGGCGGCGACCTCGGTCTCGCGCCCCGGCGCATAGGCGATCATCGTGCCGCCTCCGCCGCTGCCGTTCAGCTTGCCGCCGAGCGCCCCCGCCGTCTTGCTGCCCTGAATCAGGCGTTCGAGCTTCGGGGTCGAAATGCCGAGCGCGTCCCGAAGCTGAGCGTGATGCTCGTCGAGCATTTCGCCGAAGCGCCGCGGGTCGATCCGGCCGCTTTCGAGCATGCGGCGCGCTTCCTGGCAGAGGTCGCGGTTGATGACGTTGCAGCGGAGCTTGGCGGCCATGTCGCTGGGCAGCCCCGGAAGCTCGGCGAGTATCCGATCCGTCGGCGTCGTCTTCAGCGAAAAGCCGGGGATTCGCCTCTTCATTTCGGCGATCCCCGCCTCGACGGCCTGGCGGGACGCGCGGAGCGTCCCCTTCGTGTCCTTTTTTTCCAAGCTGTTGCCAAGCACCATGCCGGTCAGGTTGGCATCGATGGGATGCAACTCGACCTCGACGGGGGTGAGGCAATCGATGTAGATAAGGCCGCCGAGCGAGGTCGTGTAGTGGTCCATCGTGCCGCCCGGCTCGCGGAATTCGAGCACCTCGGTCTGGTGGGCGATACACGCGACTTCGGCTGCGTTCTCGGCTGTCGGATCGCCCGCAAGCGCAAGCAGCGTCTTGGCCCATCCGACGCACATCGCTGACGAGCTCGAAACGCCGGAGTTCACGGGGATGTTGCTGGTGAACAGGAAGTCATAGCCGCGGTCGAACACGATGCCGCGGCGCTTGAGCACATTGACGCCCGCGGGCAGGTAGTCCCGGCCGTGGCGGTATTCGAGCGCCTGCGACGGCGTAAACTCGTCCACCTGCCCCAAGTCGGGCATGTGGATGACGAAGCGTCCGTCGCTGCGCGGCCACGCCTTGATGACGAAGTAGAGGTCGATGGCCATCGCGATGACGCTCAGGCCAAGAAAGTCCTGATGCTCGCCGTGCAGACAGATGCGGCCCGGCACGGCGACGCGGATGCACTCGCCGGTGCGGCTGCGGATATCGTTCATTGTCGCCTCGCTGCGGGGTCAGGTGTTCCTTGTTGGGGGCGGAGTGTATCAGGTCGCCGCCGAAGCGTCAAGCCCGCCTATTTCGGCACGCCGTGCCACGAGAGTTCCATGCCGCGCCGGAAGGCGGCGACGGCTTCGTGGTGCTTATACTCCGCGTAGTCGGCGGGCTTCGCACCCGCCGGCTCCTGGCCGAACATCGCGCCGAGGACGTAATGGGGCGGGTTCCAGTTCGTTGCGAGGTGGCCCTTGTAGTGGTCGCCCCCGTGCTCGGTCGCGTAGCGGATGAAGGCGTCCACCGGCTCGGGCTTCCACCACGAGCACGAGACGAAGTCGAACCCCGCGGCGTTGAACTGGTCGGCGGACGGGTAGGTCTCGTGCAGGTGATAGTGCCAATCGCAGATGAAGATGTCCTTGGCGACTTTTTCGATGGCGGGATGCGTGCCGTTGCGGGAGCCGTTCATCGGGTTGTAGGGCGTCTTTTCGCCGTCCACGAGCCGGTCGCCCCACATGAGCATCTGGACTTTGCGCTTGCCGACGACATGGTCGTAGAGGCGGTTGACGCCGGTGGCGAAGAGTTCGGCGTTGCTCTTGCCCTTGCAGCGTTCGCATTCGCCGAGTTCGAGCACCTCGTCCATGCCGAGGTGAATGGCGTCGGCCTCGAAGGCGTCGATGATCTCGTCGAGCATCGGCAGGACGATCTCATAGACCTTCGGGTGAAGCGGGCACCAACTGTAGCAGTATTTCGATTGCTTGCCGGGGGTCTCGTTGAGTTCGGGGTACGCGCGGAGCAGTCCGTGAATGCGGTGCATGAGCCAAGACTGGTGGCCGAAGCAGTTGACCAGCGGGATGAGCCGGACGTTGTTCCGGCGGGCGAGCCGCGCGAGGTCGCGGGCCTGCTCCGCCGTAATCGTCGTGTCCTCTTTCACTTCGGGGTGGCTCTTGAACTCGAAGCGGTAGCCGACGGAGTAGACGAGGACGTTGGCCTTCCAGCGCGGCATTTCCTCGGAGATGAGTCGTCGGATGAGCGGCAGATCGGCGGGTCGCCCGCCGCCGATGTGGATGCCCCGGAACGGCTTGGCGGGGGCGTCGGCGATGGATACCGAGGGCACGGCGCCCTCGCGGACGAGTTGCAGGAAGGTCTGGACGCCGTAGAACGCGCCGGCGGGGGTTGCGGCGGCGATACGGAGTCCCCGCGGCGACGTCCGCAACACATAGCCCTCCGTGTCCAAGCCGCTGTCGGGGAGCTTCGGCGCCAGCTCGCGGTGCAGTGCTTCCAGCTCGGGATGGTCGGCGGGCGCGCCGATAAGTGCAGACACGACGGGCAGTTTTTCATTCTCAGAGGGGAGCGGACCGAGCAAGGAAGCGCTCAGCGCCGGCTCCTTCAGGAGCGGTTCGGCGCACCACGCCGCGCCGGCAACGCTCTTGCCGAGCAGCACAGGCAGCCCACCGCCAAGCGGGAGCGGCGACCCACGGCCAACCAACACATACCGGGGCGTCGGAACGACGCGGACTTCGCCCTGGACACGGGCGCAACCCGCCGCGACTGCCACCGCAAGGGCGACCAATCCGACACACGAACAGATACGTCGCGTCATCTGCTCATTTCCTTTATGTTGCGCCGGCCGGCTTGCCTGGCGTTCGTCGCCAGTATACCGCCGATTCGTTTCGACTCAAGTCCTGTTGACGTTTGCATGCGGGAAAGAAGCGGGCGTGAAGCATGTGGAGACCCTTCGCTTCGATCAGGGTGACAGAGCTCACGGTGATGAAACGGGTTATGTCATTCCGAGCGTAGCGAAGAATCTCTGCGCACCTCCTGTGTCGCTCCATTATCAAGTGCGTGCGTCAATAGGCAATTTGCTTTTCGCCTTGGCTTGATCCAATGGTAATATACTCACATAGGATATAGATATGTGATGAAGGGAGCCGGGGACGGAGCAATCCAATGTCGCCACATAACGTTTGCTATATCTTTTTCGTTGCCGCCCTTGCTGCCGCGGTTCCCGCTCTGGCCGCAGAGCCGCCCGAACCGTGGTCCCCGCCACGCTTCACCGCGAGGCAAGACGAGCGCGACGCGATGGTCCGAACCATCCGCCACCACGGCCTGACCGACAAGGCCGTGCTCGACGCGATGGCCAGAGTGCCCCGCCACGAGTTCGTCCCCGCCGCACACTCGCGTCTCGCTTACGATGACAGCCCGCTCCCCATCGGGCACGGTCAAACGATTTCCCAGCCCTATATCGTGGCCGAGATGACCCGGCTGCTCGACCTGAAGCCGGAGTCGAAGGTGCTGGAAATCGGGACCGGCTCCGGCTACCAGGCGGCGGTGCTCACCGAGTTCACGCGGCGCGTCTATACCATCGAGATTGTGAAGCCGCTTGCGGAGGAGGCCGAAAAGCGACTTCGGCGTCTCGGCTACACGCCCGTCGCCGTCCGCCACGCCGACGGCTGGAACGGCTGGGAGGAGGAAGCGCCGTTCGATGCGATCATCGTGACCTGTGCGGCGGGGCAGATTCCGCCCCCGCTCGTCAAGCAGCTTGCGCCCGGCGGGCGGATGGTCATTCCGGTCGGCGCGCCCTTTGCCGTCCAGTCGCTGATGCTCGTCACGAAGGACGACGACGGCAAGGTGCGCAGCCGGTCGCTGATGGCCGTGCGGTTCGTGCCACTTGTCCGGCAGGGTGAATCCCGCGAGTAAATTCATGCCCGTTGCACGGGTTCGGCTGGCGCTAGTGCTCTCGTCCGCAGCCGCCATCGGGCTGGAACTGGCTCTGATGCGGGCGCTCTCGCTGCGGTTCTGGCACCACCTCGCCCACATGGTGGTCGCCGTCGCGCTCGTCGGGTTCGGTGCGAGCGGGACGGCGCTCACGTTTCTCCGCAAGGGGATTGCCGCGCGGCCGCGGGAGTGGCTGTGGCGGCTCGGCCTTCTTTTCGCCTTGAGCATCGTGCTCGTCCCGCGAGTCGCGGGCGTCGTTCCGCTCAACGTGCATTTTCTCGCCTGGAACATCGGAGAGGCGGGGAACGTCCTCTTGATCGAACTCGCGCTCTTCGTGCCGTTCCTTCTCGTCGGGGGGATTGTCGGCATCGCGCTGACGGACGCTCCGGAGCGGCTCGGCGGCCACTACGCGGCGAACCTTGTGGGATCCGGGCTCGGGGCAGTCCTGACGCTTGCGGCGATGCACGCACTCGGCACGGGCGGGCTGTTCACGATGCTTGCTCTCGCCGCGTGGGTGGGCGGGGCGGCACTCGTCCCCTGCCGGCGGGCGACGGCAGCCGGCGCGGCGGCGGTCACGCTGCTGGCCGTTCTGGCGTCCGCGGTGCTCGCTCCGTGGCAGCCGTCGCTTTCGCAGTATAAGACGCTCTCGCTGTTGATGGACATGCCGGGCACGAGCGTGCTCCATCGCGTGGAGGGACCGCTCGGGCGCATCGACGTCGTCGCAGGCCCGTCAGTCCGCCACGCACCCGGTTTGAGTCTTCAGTATTCCGGCCCGGTGCCCCCGCATGTCTTGATGGTCACGGATGGCGACGGTGCGACTGCGGTATACGACTGTGCGCGCCGCGAGGACTGGGAGTTCGTGGATTGGACGACGGCCGCGGCGGCGTGGCATCTGGTGCGCGGCCGTCGGGCGCTCGTTGTGGGCGCTGGCGGCGGCTCCGACATCGGCCTCGCGCTCTATCACGGGAGCACGGAGATCGTCGCGCTCGAAATGAACCCGCAGGTCATTGGGCTGATGACCGGGCCGCTGCGTGACCGCGGCGGGGCGGTCTACCTCGCCGAGCACGTCCAGGTTGTCAACCAGGAGGCGCGCGGCTACCTCGCCGGGACCGTCCCCCGGTTCGACATCATGCAGGTGCCCGCGTTGGACGCCTTTGGCGCGTCCGGCGCCGGCCTGTACGCGACGCAGGAATCATACCTCTACACCGTCGAGGCGTTCGGGCGAATGCTCGACCGGCTCGCGGAGGGGGGCGTTTTGAGCATCACGCGCTGGGCGCGGACGCCGCCTCGCGACGAGTTGCGCACGCTCGACATGGCGGCGCGGGCGCTTCGTTCGCGCGGGCGCGACCCTGCCACGCACCTTGCAATGATCCGAAGCTGGGCGGCCGTGACGCTGCTCGCCTTCGACAAGCCGCTGACGCCGGAACAGGCCGCCGACCTGCGGTTCTTCTGCGAGCGGCGCGGCTTCGACCTCTGCTGGCTGCCGGGGCTCGACGCAGCGGAAGCGAACCGTTGGCACGTGCTGGATCGCCCCCGCTACTTCGAGGCGGCGCGGGCGCTGCTCGGGCCGGACCGCGAGGCGTTCATCGACGGCTACCTGTTCGACATCCGTCCGGCGACGGACGACCGGCCGTATTTTTTCCGGTCGTTTCGTTGGCGTGGGCTGGCGGCGCTCCGCGAGGCAGCGGGCGGCAGCGCACCCGCGTTCATCGAAATGGGCTACCTGATGTCTGTGGCCGCGTTCGGCCAGGCGGCGCTGGCCGCCGTCGCCCTGATAGCCCTGCCGCTGCTCGTGCGGGTCCGGTCGCTGCGGGCGGCGCGGCGCCGTGCCGCTGTGCTCGGCTACTTCCTTCTGCTCGGCGTTGGCTTCATGCTGCTCGAAATGGGGCTGCTCCAAAAGCTCATCCTGTATCTTGCTCATCCGATTTACTCGGCGGCGGCGGTGATTGCGGGGTTTCTCGTGTTCGGCGGGCTGGGCAGCCAGACGAGCGGGCTTTGGCGTGCGAGGCCGCGCCGGGTGGCCGGGTGCGCCGCCGCAGCGGTGGTGCTGGTTGCGTTGGTTTACTGCTTCGCCCTCGATGGTTGGCTCGGCCTGACGCAGGCGCAGGGGACATCGGTGCGCTTTCTTGTCGCGTGCGCGACGATCGCTCCTCTGGCGTTCGCGATGGGACACATGTTCCCGCTCGGCCTGCGGCAGGTCGGCGCCGCGCAGCCCGCGCTCGTGCCGTGGGCGTGGGCGATCAACGGCGTTGCGTCCGTCGTCGCGGCGGCCGGGGCGCCGCTTCTGGCTGCCGAGACCGGCTTCCGGTGGGTGATTCTCACTGCGGTGTTATGCTACGCGCTGGCCGGGGTGGTCTTCCGATGGCAGACGAGCGAGTCGTGAAGCTGCGCGAAATCATCCAGAGATGTCGGCTGTGTCCGCGTGAATGCCGTGTGGACCGCACGGCGGCGCAGGTGGGCGCGTGCGGGATTGGCGAGCGCGCGGTTATCGCGTCTGCCGGGCCGCACTTCGGCGAAGAGCCAGTGCTCGTTGGGCGTGGCGGCAGCGGCACGATTTTCCTTGCGGGCTGCAACCTCGATTGCGTCTTCTGCCAGAACCACGGCATCAGCCATTCGACGGAGGGCCATGCGGTCACGGCCGCAGAGCTCGCCGCGCTCGCCTGCCGCATAGAAGCGGGCGGCTGCTGCAACATCAACTTCGTGACGCCGACGCACGTCGCCCACGCCGTCGCCGAGGCGGTCCTGATTGCGCGCGAGAACGGCCTCCGCGTGCCGATCGTTTACAACTGCGGCGGATATGAGTCGGTCGAGACGCTGCGGCTGCTCGAAGGCATCGTGGACATCTACATGCCGGATTTCAAGTGGGCGGACGCGGCGGCGGGCGAGAAATACTCCGGCGTGCGGGACTATCCCGCCGTGGCCGAGGCCGCGCTGGCCGAGATGTTCCGGCAGGTCGGGACGCTCGATGTGGAGGGCGGCATCGCGAGGCGGGGCGTGCTCGTGCGGCACCTCGTTATGCCGAACAATCTTGCAGGGAGCCGTGACGTTATCGACATCGTCGCTCGAGCGGCGCCCGGGTGTGCTATCAACGTCATGGGGCAGTATCGGCCGGAATTTCGAGCGCACAGGTTTGCCGAACTGCGCGGATGGCCGGACCCGGTGGAGGTCGCCTTGTTGCGGCGCTATGCTGCCGAACGGGGTCTCGTCCGTGTAGACCATTGATTTCCCTCCAGGGCCGTTCCGGTTTTCCGTGGGTTCGTGGTTGCAATTCTGGGGCAGCTCTGCTACCATCTAGCGTAGGACGGAGGGAATCCTGTTCCGGCTATCATCCGCGCCTGAGGGACGGGGCGCGGCGCTGTCGCATAGTTTTATGTGGGCAAGAGCGGATGGGAGAAAAGGGGACACGTGGCAGCCAAAGTCATCCTTGTTGAGCCAGACGAGCAGCAGCGCCGGGAGTTCGTCGCTGCCATTCAGGGGTCTCCCTTCGAGGTCTGCAAATTTGTTGATACCAACGCGGAGGCGGTAGACCTTTGGGAAGACCTGCGTCCGCACATCATCGTGATGCGGCTCGTGTCCGGCAAGATGGGCGCGATCGGCGCGATGAACCGCCTGTGGAAGAAGAAAGCGGATACGAAGGTGGTGGCCTCATACACGGTGAGCACGACTCACCTGCTGATGGCGGCGTATGCGGCAGGGGCGGTGTCGGCCATCAAGCAACCGTTCAGCAGGCACCGGGTGGTCGAGAAGCTTACGTTTGCGATTGCGTCCGAGCGCCGCGAAAAGCTCGGCGGCCCAATTGTCCGCCTCGAACACCCCATCGAGGTTCGCTTCAGGGGCCAATCGCTCCTCGCGCGATCGAGGATTGGCTTCTGCGAGCGGCTTGGTTTGGGGGATATGGACCTGAACACAGAGAAGATGCCCCGCCTGCACGCGGAACTCCGGCTGGACCTGCTATTTCCGCCGCCTATGGCCCCGATGAGGTTCACCGGCACGGTCGAGGATGTGGAGCTGACCCGGCCGCGAAACTGGTGCGCGTATGTTACGCTGAAGCACGTCTCACCCGAAGAACGGAAGATTATCGGGGAGTTCCTCGTCAAGGCCGCGAAGCAGGTCTGAACGGCCTTGCTGGCCGACCCTGATTATCCCGCAGCTTCTTTTTCTCAGCGGCGGCGCACTTCGGCGGTTGCAATCTCGGTTGGCTTGCTGTGTGAGCGGGTTCTTCTCGTCCCGTAGCCGCGGCCGCCGCAGGGGCTAATACAGGCCCTGGTCGAGCATCGCATCAGCGACCTTGATGAACCCCGCGATGTTCGCTCCGGCAAGAAGATTGCCGGGAGTGCCGTATTGTTCTGCCGTGCGGCAGCACTGTTGGTAGATGTGCTGCATGATGGTTCTGAGGCGGCTGTCCACTTCCGCAAAGCTCCATTGCAGGCGGATGCGGTTTTGGGACATTTCAAGGCCGGACGTTGCGACGCCGCCGGCGTTTGCCGCCTTGACCGGGCCGAAGCGGACGCCGGCCTGCTGGAACACCTTGA
>CAZBRH010000073.1:13906-15384 GCA_964494245.1 uncultured Planctomycetota bacterium
CGCCAGTCCGAGAAGGCCATCGTGGAGGCGGTCCGCTCCCTCGGCGACCGCCAGCACTCCATTCTTCACCAGAATCTTCGCGTGCTCCTCGTCCAGCTCGTTTTGCGTGGCGCACGGGAGCGCCACGTCCACCGGCACGCACCAGAGCCCCGGGCTTCCCTCGCTGTAGGTTGCGCCGGGACGGCGCGCGGCGTATTCGCGGATGCGGGCGCGCTCGACTTCCTTGACCTGCTTCATCAGAGCGATGTCGATTCCGCCTTCGTCGTAGACAAATCCATTGCTGTCCGACATGGCCACGACCTTTCCGCCGAGTTGCTGCGCCTTTTCCGCCGCGTAGATGGATACGTTTCCTGAGCCGGAGACGCCGATGCGGAGGCCGTCGAGCGTGCGGCCGGCATCCCGGAGCATGTCTTCAACAAAGTAAACGAGACCGTATCCAGTGGCTTCCCGCCGGACGAAACTCCCGCCCCAGCCGATGTTCTTGCCGGTCAAGGCACCATCGACCACGTTTCGCACGCGCTTGTACTGGCCGAACAGGTATCCGATTTCCCGTGTGCCGACGCCGATGTCGCCCGCAGGGACGTCGCTGTCCGGCCCGATGTGGCGCTGCAACTCACTCATAAAGCTCTGGCAGAACCGCATCACCTCGGTGTCGGACTTGCCCTTGGGATCGAAATCGCTGCCGCCCTTCGCCCCGCCCATCGGAAGGCCTGTGAGAGCGTTCTTGAACACCTGTTCGAAGCCGAGGAACTTGATGATGCTCAGGTTGACGGAAGGGTGGAATCGGAGGCCGCCTTTGTAGGGTCCGAGGGCGCTGCTGAACTGGACCCGGTAGCCGCGGTTGACGTGCACCTCGCGGCGGTCATCCTCCCAGACCACGCGGAACATAATCTGTCGCTCTGGTTCGACGAGCCGCTCGAGGATACGAGACGTGCGGTATTCGGGGCGGCGCTCGAGCACCGGCGCGAGAGACATCAGCACTTCGGTTGCGGCCTGAAGGAACTCGGGTTCGTGCAGGTTCCGTTGGGCCACCTTGTCCAAGATATCAGAGACGTAAGCGGTTCCTGCTTCGTTAGCCATGCGTGTGCCTGCCTTTCAAAATGTCATGATTGCAATTCGGACAACCTCGCGGGGGCCCACTCGCAAGGAGCGGGCATCTCACAGCATCAGCTCTCCCGTTCCTCAGAGCCGCGAAACGCCGACGACCAGCCGCCGGCGTCCGACGGCATCGAACTGCCGTGAGAATAGCGAGCTCAGTGTTCCATGTCAAGACAAGTGCGCGCGGTCTGTGATTCAGACAGTCTGCGTCTTGCTCGACGGCCGCCGAAGGCCGTCCTTTGGACTGCGGCGGCAGGATGCCGCCTTCAGAGGCCGCGGAAGCGGCCAACAGAAACGTTTCCGTTCGCTCCGCGAGGTTCCCAAGGCGGCATCGTGCTGCCGCACTCCATTTGTAAAGGACGAAAGCAAGAAGAAAATTC
>CAZBRH010000074.1:0-5354 GCA_964494245.1 uncultured Planctomycetota bacterium
CGCAGGTGGGCGAGCAGTTCTCGGTAGCCGAGCGCCTGCGACGCCTCCTTGCCGAGCGGGAGCCGGCCGGACGCGAGACGGCGAACCTCGTCCAGTAGCCCATGTTCCATCATTGCGTCGACGCGGCGGTCGATGCGGTCGTAGAGGTCGGCACGCTCGCGCCGCAACCCCATAAGGGTCACATCATAGCGGTCGCTCGGCCGGCCGAACTGCGTCTGGAGGCGGGAGATCGGCACACCGGTTTTCTCGTAGACCTCAAGTGCCCGCTCGATGCGGCGGAGGTCGTTGGGGTGAATTCTCGCCGCCGCAACGGGGTCGATTGCAGCGAGGCGCCCGTGCAGGTGCGCAGTCCCCCTCTCCCTTGCCTCGGCGCGGACTTTAGCCCGGAACTCAGGGTCAGCGGAAGGTCCATCGAACATTCCTTCTGTGATCGCCTTCAAGTAGAGCGCCGTGCCGCCGACGAAGAGCGGAACGGCGCCGCGCGCCACGATATCCCCGATGGCGCGTTCCGCGCCGGCAGCGTAGAGCGCCGTGCTGAAGTGCTCGTGAGGGTCCGCAACGTCGATCATGTGGTAGCGGACTTGTCGGCGGCGATCGAGCGACGGTTTCGCGGTGCCGCTGTCCATCCCGCGATAGACCTTCATCGAGTCGAGCGAGATGATTTCGGCGCCGATTCTCTGAGCGAGGAGGAAGGCGGCGGCGCCTTTACCGGTCGCCGTCTGGCCAATCAGGAAAAAAAGGCGGACACGCGGCATGGTCTGTGAACTCTCATAACCGCCACGTAAACTAGCGCCAATGTCGTCGAATCACAAGACACCGAGCGGACGGTCTCAGACCGGTCCGTGCAGCGAAACCAGCCGCCGAACGCCTGACGCGAATGAGAACTCCGGGCGATGTCGCCGCTTGGAATCCGCCATGCGTAAACCTATAATAGGGTAGGCGGTTTTGTATCCGCGCGGATTCCGCAGCGGCACAAGGAGCGTTCGCCCGGAAGCGGGCTCAGCCCGAAGAGAGCAGGTCTATGCCGACACGGGAAGACGTGGACCTCGCGCGAGCAGCGATCGACCGCGGATTCCTCACGATCCAGGAATCCGTGAAGTGCCTCGAAATCCAGCGCGACCACGAAAAGGCAGGCCGCCACATCCCGCTCGAACACATCTTCGTCGAGGCGAAGTTTTTGACGTCGGAGCAGCTCGCCTCGCTGAAGGAAAGCATCGCGCGGGCAGCAGCGCTCCGCCGCATCGGACATTTCGAAATCATCTCCAAAATCGGCGCGGGCGGCATGGGAACCGTCTACAAAGCCAAGGATACAAAGACTGACCGCGTCGTTGCGCTCAAAGTCCTTTCACCCGGTCATGCGACAAATCCCGAATCCATCGTCCGCTTTCTCCGCGAGGCGCACGCGAGCGGGCGCCTGAGCCATCCGAATGTCGTGCAGGGCTACGATGCTGGCGAGGCAGACGGCCAGTTCTATTTCGCAATGGAGTTCATCGACGGAATCACGGTCGCCGAGATGCTCCGCGACGGCCGCCCGATCCCTGAGCAGCAGGCGCTCGACATCGCCATCCAAGTCGCCAAGGCGCTCGAACACGCCGAAGAGCAGCACCTCGTCCACGGAGACATCAAGCCGGACAACATCATGATTACGAGCGACGGGACGGCGAAGCTTGCCGACCTCGGGCTTGCCCGGCTCGCCGCCACACGTCCCGGCCAGCGGGTCAAGACGGCCCTCGGCACCGTGTATTACGCATCGCCGGAACAATGCCAGGGGGAAGCCGGGCTGGACTCGAAGGCCGACATGTATTCGTTCGGTGCGACGCTCTTCCACATGCTCGCGGGGCGGGTGCCCTTCGACGGTGAATCGGGCGAAGTGATCATGGCTCACCACCTTCGCACCAAACCCGAATACCTCAAGGACATCAACGTCCAACTCTCGCACGGCGTCTCGAAGATCGTTCGCAAGCTCATGGCGAAGGACAAGCGCGATCGGTATCCATCGATGTCGGACGTTGTGAGGGACCTGACGCTAGTCCGCATGGGACGCTCGCCGCGGCTTGGGGAGCGCTCGCGCTACGATAGCGGCGAATACCGCTACCGCTCGGCCACGGGGAGCTGGCGAACGAAGACGCCGAGCCGCAGAACGAGGATACTTTTCGTCGCGGCGTGCTTGTTTGGCGCGGTCGCGCTCCTGACTGTCGGATTCGTCCTCATGGAGGCCTATCGGCCAAAGGTGGAGCTGACCGACACCGGTGGCATCGGCCCGCCTGCGGTTGCGAGCAGCACGCCGGCGCTCGTGACCACCCGGCCCAAGTCTGCCGCCGAGATGAACCAGCGTGCCGCTGAGATTTACTTGGAAGACATACTGAAAAAGCGTTCCCAAACACCACGCGAAGCCCTCCGCGAAGCCCTCCTCTCGGTTCCCGAGAAATACCCCGACACCCCGGCCGCCGAGGACGCAAAAAAGGAAGCCGATGTGATTCTGGCGGACATGGAAAAGGACGCGCGGGACGAGTTCGATGTCCGCAAGCGGGACGCGCTCAAGCACGTTGAAGGCAAGGAATATCAGGCCGCGCTCCGTCGATTGGCCGATTTCCCGGAGCAATATCGCCCGACGAGCGTCGCCAATGAGGTCGCCGCGTTCCGTGAGGCGCTTCTGGGGGATGCACGGTCAGAGTTCGAGCGCATTCGGACCGCCGCTGCCGAGCTTGCGAAGGAAAAAAAATTCGACGAAGCCATCGCCGCCTATCAGCCGGTCATCGATAAGTTTGGCATCGCGGAGATGAAAACCGAGGCGGAGGCCGTCATGAGGGCGCTGCTTCAGGCGAAGAGGGACGAAGAGAAGCGGGCCGCCGAAGAAGCTCGGAAGCGGGAACACGAAGAGAAGGTGCAGAAGGACCGGCTCGCCGTCCGGCAGGCAGCAGAAGAGGTGCGGGGTCTGGTTCGCCAGGGCAATCTTGCCGAAGCCGAAAAGAAACTCGACAGCTCCGCACGAAAGCTCCTGCTTGCCGAGAATCGCCCGCCGCTCCAGCGCGCCGCCACCGACCTTAGGGCATTCCAGACGCTTTACGCGGCGCTCACAAGAAGCGACTTCTTCGCCAACAAGGAATTGACGCTGACGTGCAAGGACGGCTCAAAGGTCGAAGGAGCGGTGTTCCGCTTTGATGAGCGCGGACTTTCGCTGACGCTCGCCGGAACGACAACCATCCGCCGCGTCTCGTGGGACGAGCTTTCGCTGGACACCCTCCGCGAGTTGAACGAGGCGAGGACAGATGGAAAGCTGACCCCCGCCGAGCGTTGCGGCATCGCCGCCGTCCTCTTTTTCGTTGGCCGCGAAGAAGACGCAAAGGCAGAACTCAGCAAGCTCACCGCCAGTCCGGCGACGCAGAAGGACGCCGAGCTCCGTCTCGCCGACTACGAACGTTTTGCGGCCAGGGAAGAATAACCAGCGGCGTCACGGCTTCGAGCAGGAGGCCGCGGCGCCCCCCATCGCCACCCGGCGACTTCCGAACAAAGCCCGAACCTGCTCGCAGACCGTCTCAAGCGCCGCCGCCGCTCCATCCCGCACGATTTCTCCACTCCCCGTAGTCCACGCCTTTTTTTCGCCGTGGAACCAGAGCGTGAGGCCACGCGGCAGCGCCTCAAGCGCTGCGCCGTTCGCAAGGTTCTCTGACGCGCGAGCCAACCCTGCCGCGATGTATTCCTGTGCGGGGACCTCGTCCGCGGCAACAACGACAAACGCGACCGTCCCGGCACCGGCTGGCAGCGAATAGAACGCCGCGTCGCTTGGCAGCGGCGTCCACATCCCCGTCGTCCGCAGCGGCGTTTTTCCGGGCGGCGGATCGAGCAGCCGAAGCGTCGGCGTGCCCGAAGGCCCATCATCCGAAACAAGGAAGACATACACATACGCGTGGTGTTCCGGCTTCACAAGGCAGCGCACGCCCGATTCCGCGCAGAACTCTGGCGGAAAACTTGTGCCCTGACCGACGACGCCATCGGGCTTGGAAATGTGAAACGATAGGGACAGACGAAGTGGAGACGGCGGTGAAGTTGTGGGCAGTGCCGATACTCTGGTTGAGGCCGGCGGCGGGGCAGATGGTGTCGGCTGATTCTCATTTGGCCCACGCTCACGTGGAACCGTGCCGCGATGTTCAACGGCATACCACAGGGCGGCCGCCAGGCCGGCGAGGAAGAGCGCCGTCGCCAGGGCGTGAAGAGCGTGTCGCCGAAGCCGATTCCCGCTCCGTGCGGGTGCCCCGCCTCCCACTGGCTGGGCTCCTTGCGTCGCAGGAGCGCTTTCTGCCGCGTCGAGGACGCGGGTGTATGCAAGCGGACGATCTCCCCGCAGGAACCGCTCGATGTCCTGCGCCACCTCTCCCGGCGTTTGGTAGCGTTGTGCGGGATTGCGACGCATCATACGCGAGACGACGGCAGCCAATGCGGGCGGGACCTGCGGATTGACATCCCGGCAGGACGGCGGGTCTTCGTTGACGTGGCGGGCGAGCACGGCGGCTGCCGATTCGCCTTCGAATACCGTGCGGCCTGTGAGCATGTGGAAGAGCGTTGCTCCGAGGGCGTAGATGTCGCTCCGCGTGTCGATGTTCGCATCTCCCCGCGCCTGTTCGGGCGAGGCATAGTGGGGCGTGCCGATGGCGAGGCCGGCGGTGGTGAGGTTGGCGTCCTCCCATGTGCTGCGGGCCAGGCCGAGGTCGGCCAGTTTGACCGTGCCGCTGCGCGTAATCAGGATATTCGCCGGCTTGACGTCGCGGTGGACGATTCGGGCTTCCGTCCATGCGTAATCCAGCGCGCGAGCGACGGCAGCGGCAATCTCGGCGGCGCGGCGCGGCTCGATCTTCCCAGTGCGACAGATGACGTCCTCGACAGTCTCCCCGTCCACGTATTCCATCACGAAATAGTGGAGCTCGGGCAAATCCGGGCGTGTCTGGACCCCGACATCAATGGCCGAGACGATGTTCGGGTGGTTGAGTCTGGCAGTCGCCAACGCCTCGCGGCGGAACCGAGCGATAAAATTCCGGTCCCGCGCCAGCATGAGAGGCAGGACTTTGATGGCGACCATGCGGTCGAGCGAGGTCTGACGCGCCTTCCAGACGGTTCCCATTCCGCCTTCGCCCAGCTTCGAGAGTATCTCGTAGCCATCGATGGTGGGCGGAGGCCCGGAGAACGCATCGCCCGGCAACGGGGCCGAAGGAGGATGGCCGGTCTCGAGCAGGATGCGCCTCGCGGTGCCAGCATCCATCAGGCCGCGGCGGATCATGGCGTCTGCGAGGCACGGAGCGGCCCCTTCGGCCACCGTCTTCATACACTCGCTGACGTCGCGTTCGTCGGCCAGCTTCAGG
>CAZBRH010000074.1:5364-8601 GCA_964494245.1 uncultured Planctomycetota bacterium
CGACGCGATGGCCGCCTGGGCGAAGGATTCATCCTGCGCAGTCGGCATGGCTCCGGGCCGTCCACTCAAGACGAGACGAGGCAGCAACGCGCTGACACGCTACATGATACCAGGCGGCTTCCCGACCCTGGAGCGCTATTTCATCACTTTGATTTTGACGTCGGTGAATTGGGCTCCCCAGAGGAACGACGCGAGGCCGACCCCTCCCGCAGCGTAGGCCTCGTCCTCGGCAATCAGCACTTCCTGGCCCGCGAGGAAAACGCGGATGCGAGGCCCTCGAACCTCGACATACACCGGATACCACTCGGCCCCCGTGAGTTGAACATCGGCCTGGCTCAACGTCTCCGTCCGTCCGCCATCGGATTTTCCGATCAGGATTCTTCCGCTGGTCCCCGACACACGGGCGGCGAGTTCGACGTAGTATCCCTTGGCTGTTCCGCCGGCTCCAGCCGCGCCGGTCCATCGCACCATGAGCCAAGCGACGCCGGTTGCGGACCCCACGCGAACCTTCGCGGCAAAGGCGTAATCGCGCCAGTTCATGTCGCCAGCGGTCATCACGCAGCGGGCGTTTTCTCGCGCCGTCGCATAGCCCGCCGAGATTGTCCAATGGCCCGCATCCGAAAGGCGCCACGCAGCCGCCGCCTTCCCTTCCAAGAGCGGTTCGTAGCGGGCCATGCGCCAGAGCAGATCTTCCGTCTTCGCCTTCCGGAGCGGCCCGATGAACTCCTTTTCCAGCCAATCGCGGTCTAGTTCCAACGAGAGGGTGATCGAGCTGATTCGGGCGCCGAGGTTGAATCCGTCGAGCACGACGTATCCGGGCGCATCCATCTGAATGGGCTTGGCGTCGGCGGGCACGTAATGGGGGCGAAGGTCGCCGGCCCTTGCTGTGACCGCGCCCTTTTTGACCTCGACCGAGAGCGTCAGGGCGCCGACGGTGCGGAACCGCGCTTCCTCGCGGGGCGGCCCGAGCGCTGTTCCCGCCGCCTCAAGCGTCGAAACGACGCCGTCGCCAGCCCGCCTGAACCCGAAGCTCAGCCCGGCCGCACGGGGCGACGCTGTCGGGCTCGGCATGCCGAAGCGGACGGACGCCGAGCGGATGTCCCGCCCCTCGATGTCGATCCGGTAATTGCCGCGCAGCGGAACCTTGAAATAGACCATTCCCGCGTCCGCAATCATCTCGCCGTCGCCCGGCCGAATGGACCAGCGGCCGGTCGATTGCCCCTGCCAGACCGTCAGCCAGTCGCCGGCTTGGGCGGGGTCAGAAAAGTCGTAGCGGAGTTCGACCATTCCTTCGGGCTGCTCGCGTGGGGCAACGGCGAACAACGTGTCCGCGCGGATGCTCTCCACCTCGGCCCGCGTCAGCATCGACTCGATTTCCTTGCGATGTTCGGCAAAGCAGCGCGTATCGGGGAACGTGGCGACAAGCGTCCAGAGCGTCCGCGCCGCCTGCTCCAGTCCATCTTCACGGGATGCCTGTTCCCGCGCACGGGCAAGGAGGTTTTCCGCTTCGATTTCCTCGCGGCTCTTCTGGCTGAGCGCAAGCTGCTTTTCGTATCGCTGCGTCAGGATGGCGCTCGCTCCTTGTTCCTTCGCTCGCTGGAGGTCTTCTTCTGCGGCGCCAAAATCTCCGCGCGCGAGAAAGAACGCAACGAACCAGATGGCGGCCACTTCTTCTTCCCCGGCGCCCTTGAGCGCCAGCCGTCGGAGGTCTGCGGGCGGCAGCCAGCCGGGAGACATCGGGACGATTCTCCCGTCCGGCCCGCGGAAGCGCATCCTGCCGCTATCGGCGTCATAGGAGACAAACTTGCGAACCACGGGGCCGAAGCGGACCTCGAAGCCCGGTTCCATGGTCGCCGCTCCTTTTACCACAAAATCCCAAATCTTACGGGCGGCAACGATGGTAACGCGGCTGTCGGTCAAGAGGTCGCGCACAAGCGCTTCGGTTGTCTCCGCCCGATACTTGTCCAGCTCTTGGAGTGCGCGGTCGAAATCCCCGCTGCGCACGTGGGCTCGTATCTTGGCGGTGGCTTCCTGATAAACGGCAAAGGCGCGGCCCTTTTCTTCCGCCCCCGCGGCCGCTTCGTCCTGGTCGATTTTCGCCAGGAGCTTCTGGGCCTCGGCTGCCACGCCGGGAATCCCGAACTGGGTCGCTGGCTCCAGAACGGCTCGCGCAGCCCCAAACCGACTCATGCGCAGAAAAACATCGGCCTGCTCCTGCAACTCCCGAAACCGCTCCCAGGCGTGTCGTTCCACGTTGCGCTTGGCAATCTCGATACGGTCATTGACCTTCTGCGAGCGGAGACCTTCGGGAAATGCGTCGTATGCGGCGATGGCTTCGCCGAACTTGTCCTTCGCAACGAGGTCGGCCTCCGCCCTTCGGCATGCCTCGAAGGCGGCCTGAACGGCGGCATCGAGTTTGCGGCTGGCCTCGGTGCGGAGCCGGTTCGCCTCTTCACCGACCTTTGTCGCCTGAGACCTCGCCTCGACCGCGGCGTATTTCTCGACAATCGCAGACAGCTCGGCGGGGTTCTCGTCGGCGAATCGCTTGGCCTCGTTGAGCAAGGCGCGTGCGACACGTTCCGCCCGCGCCTGCATCTCTGCCGAGCCGTCGGCGTTCTCCGTGTCTGCGGCGCGCGGCCTCGAGGCAGGTTTCACGATTGCGTAGGCGATGACCCCAACGATGACGACGACGAAGAGCGCGATGCCGCCCTTCAGCCATTGGAGCCGCCGCCGCTCGCGGATTTCTTGCGCAAGGCGTTCGATCTCTTCCGAAACGCCTGCCGCTTCTTCCACGGCGGGCGCTGGTTTCGGTTCCGTGCTCTTGGCATACTTGGGCGGCTTCCCACCCATCACAAGCTCAAGGTCTTCGACCAGTTGCGCCGCGCTCTGGTATCGATCCTCGCGTTTCTTGGCGAGCATCTTGAGGATGATGTCGTTGCAGCCACGCGACAACTCTGCGCGACGCGCGATGGGGGAAACAGGCGGCTCATTCAGGTGCTTGAGCATCGTCAAGAGCGACGTCTCCCCCTGGAACGGAAGGACGCCTGTGACCATGTAGTAGAAGGTAACGCCCAACGAGTAGATGTCGCTGCGGACGTCGAGGGATTTCACGGCCTGCGCCTGTTCGGGCGACATGTAGTTTGGCGTGCCGAGCGTCATGCCCGCCTGTGTCACAGAGTCGTCGGCCACCTCGCGGGCCAGGCCAAAGTCGGTGAGCTTCGCAACACCACTCTCGGT
>CAZBRH010000074.1:8636-13065 GCA_964494245.1 uncultured Planctomycetota bacterium
CATTCCCGCCTTCTCGGCATCCAAGAGCGCCAGCGCAATCTGGTGCACGATCCGCAGCGCCTTCGTTTCCGCCATGGCGCCGTCGATGGAGAGCGTCGTATCGACCGACTCGCCCTCGACGTATTCCATCGCGTAGTAATAGTACCCGCCGGAGAAGCCGACATCGACGGGGCGGACGATGTGTTCCGATTTCACCTTTGCGGCGGCCCGCGCTTCGCGCAAGAAGCGGTCGACAAAATCCGGCCGCCGAGCCAACCGCGTTGGCAGAATCTTCAGGGCGACAATCTCCCCGGTCGCCGTCCGCTCCGCCTTATAGACGGCACCCATGCCGCCCTGGCCGATCTTGGCGAGCAGCCGGTAGCCCTCGATCCTCCCCGTCTTGGCAGCGCCCTCGTCGATTTGGGCATCGACTTCCGCCACTTGCTCCTTCGTCATCCAGCCCTCTTCGACCACGATATCGCGGAGCAGGCGGCGGCCCGCGCCGTCGTCCTTTG
Source organism: uncultured Planctomycetota bacterium (assembly GCA_964494245.1). Lineage (GTDB taxonomy): Bacteria > Planctomycetota > PUPC01 > PUPC01 > PUPC01 > CAZBRH01. The sequence goes on from CAZBRH010000074.1 coordinate 9,131, forward strand.
TCGCCTCCTGGATGCTGATCGCCTCCTCGGCCTGGGACCGATCGATCCAGCCCCGAGCGACTGCCATCTCGATGAAGAGCGTGTCCAGCGGATTCGGCATTTCGACGTCCTTGCGTCCGGGAAGACCGACCTTCTCTGCCCAATTATAGGGCGCAGCGGAGAGGAGTTCAACCAAACGCGCCCGCATACACCGTTGCGCGCCCACTTCTTGACTCTCCGCACGTCCCATTCTATTCTTTGTGTGCGCAAGGGCTCTTCTTCGTGGTGTCGCCGTCTGCCCGGGTGAATCATGAAGCCATCAGAGCGGATACGCGAACTCCGCGACCAAATCAACTACCACAACTACCGCTACTACGTCCTGGATAATCCGGAAATCTCGGACGCCGAATACGACCGGCTTTTCCGAGAACTCGAAGAGCTGGAACGCCAGCATCCCGAGTTGGTCACGCCCGACTCGCCGACGCAGCGCGTGGGCGCCGCCCCCGCCGAAGAGTTCGGCACCGTAAGACACGCCATCCCCATGCTCAGCCTCGAAAACGCGATGGACGAGCCGGAGATGGAGGAGAAGTTCTTCCGTCGTCTCCGCGAGGCGTTTGGCGGCGAAGTCGAGTTGGCAGCGGAGCCGAAACTCGACGGCCTCGCTGTCGAACTTGTCTACGAACACGGTCTCCTCATCACCGGCTCCACCCGCGGCGATGGCGAAACCGGCGAAGACGTTACGGCCAACATCCGCACCATCCGATCCGTTCCCGTGCGCCTGCTCGAACACCAGCACAAGGCGCCGCCGCTCCTCGAGGTCCGCGGCGAGGTCTATATGCCGCGGGCGGCGTTCGAGGCAATGAACCGCCGCCTCGCCGACGCCGGCGAGAAGACATTCGCCAACCCGCGCAACGCCGCCGCAGGAAGCGTTCGCCAGCTCGACCCCCGCATCACCGCCTCCCGTCCGCTCGATCTGCTGCTCTATGGCATCGGCCGTGTCGAAGGCGTTTCGTTCAAAACGCACTCCGAGTCGCTCGACTTCGTCCATTCGCTTGGCCTCAAGACTGTTGCGGAACGCCGGGTATGCCATTCGTTCGCCGACGCCATCGGCTACTACCGCGAAATGATGGCGAAGCGCGACGAGCTCCCGTTCGAGATCGACGGTGTTGTCCTCAAGGTCAACCGGTTCGACCTGCAAGAGGAACTCGGCATCCGTTCTCGCAGCCCGCGCTACGCCATCGCGTGCAAGTTCCCGCCGCGACAGGAAACGACGGAGCTCCTCGACATCGTCGTCCAGGTCGGACGCACGGGCGCCCTGACCCCGGTGGCGAAGCTCCGGCCCATCCGCGTCGGCGGCGTCGAGGTGCAGAACGCAACGCTGCACAACGAGGACGAAATCGCTCGCAAGGACGTCCGCATCGGCGACACGGTTATCATCCAACGCGCCGGCGACGTCATCCCCGAAGTCGTCGGCCCGGTAGTGAGCAAGCGGACCGGAAAGGAACGGAAGTTCACGATGCCGGATACGTGCCCTGTTTGCGGCGCACAGGCCACCCGGCCCGAAGGCGAGGTCGTCCGCCGTTGCGTCGGCATCGCCTGCCCTGCGAAGCTCAAGGGCACCATCGAAGTCTTTGCCTCGAAGGGCGGAATGGACATCGAAGGGCTGGGCACAAAGCTCGTTGAACAACTCGTTGACGGCGGCCTCGTCAAGGACCCCGCCGACCTGTATGCGCTCACGCTGGAGGACTGGGCGGGTCTCGAACGCATGGGCGAAAAATCCGCCCGAAACATCCTTGCCGCGCTCGAGGCAAGCAAGGAACGCCCCCTCGCCCGCCTTCTCTTCGCCTTGGGGATTCGCAACGTCGGCGCCCACGTGAGCGACCTGCTCGCCAACCATTTCGGCAGCATCGACGCCCTGATGAACGCTTCGCCCGACGAACTCCAGGCCGTCCCCGGCATCGGCCCTGTTGTCGCCCGCTCCGTTACAGAATTCTTTGCGAATGCTCGGAACCGCCAAGTGATTGCCCGGCTCCGCGAAGCAGGGTTGAAGGCATTAAGCTCCAAGCCAGCGGCGGCGCCTCGCAAGGGCGACAAGTTCGCTGGCAAGACCTTCGTCTTCACCGGCGCGCTGGAGCGAATGACCCGCGAGGAAGCCGAGGAGAAAGTCCGTTCGCTCGGCGGCCACGCGTCGTCAAGCGTCAGCAAGAAAACCGATTACGTCGTCGCCGGTCCCGGAGCGGGGAGCAAGCTCGACAGGGCCCGCTCGCTCGGCGTCGCCGTCATCGACGAAGCCGAGTTCCTGAAGATGTGCGGCGATTGACGCGCGCCAATATGCGTCCAGTCATGCGAAAACGAACTCCCCGCGCTTGGCGTCCACCTTGGCGGTGCTGCCTTCGGGGTAGGCGCCCTCGAGGATGCGCAGGGCGAGAGGGTTCTGTATCTGCTGCTGGATGACACGCTTGAGCGGGCGGGCACCGTAGACAGGGTCCCACCCCTTTTCGGCAATGAGCTCGCGTGCGGCGGCCGTGACGTCGAGCGCGAGCCGCTGCTCGGCCAACGTCTGTTCAAGGCGCTTGAGTTGGAGGTCAACGATCCGACGAATTTCGGCTTTGCCCAGCGGGTGGAAGATGATGACCTCATCGATGCGGTTCAGGAACTCCGGACGGAACTGCGCCTTGAGCGCCTCTTCGATACGGCGGCGCAGGTCGGCTTGTCCGGCGACGCGGCCGCCGAGCGACTCCGCAATCCACTGGCTGCCGATGTTCGAGGTCATCACGACGATGGTGTTCTTGAACTCCACCGTGCGGCCGTGGCCGTCGGTCAGGCGACCGGCGTCGAGCACCTGCAAGAGGATGTTGAAGACATCGGGGTGGGCCTTTTCGATTTCGTCGAGCAGGATGACGGAGTAAGGCCGACGCCGAACGGCCTCGGTGAGCCGTCCGCCTTCTTCGTAGCCGATATAGCCGGGGGGAGCGCCGATGAGTCGCGCGACGCTGTGCCGCTCCATGAACTCGGACATGTCGAGCCGAATCATCGCCCCTTCATCATCGAAGAGAAACTCGGCGAGGGCCTTGCAGAGCTCGGTCTTGCCGACGCCCGTCGGGCCGAGGAAGAGGAAGGAGCCGATGGGCCGGGCGGCGTCCTGGAGGCCGGCACGGGCTCTGCGGACGGCGTTGCTGACGGCAGCGACCGCGTCGTCCTGCCCCACAATCCGTTCGCGGATGCGCTCCTCCATGCGGACAAGTTTTTCCTTTTCGCCTTCGAGCAGACGGGCCACGGGGATGCCCGTCCACTTGGCGACAACTTCGGCGATGTCTTCGGGGCCGACCTCTTCTTTGAGCAGGCCGCCTTGCTCTTGGAGCGCGGCAAGCTCGTTGTTGGCGGCCGCAAGGTCGCGTTCCAGTTGAGGGATGCGGCCATAGCGGATTTCGGCCACTTTTTCGAGGTCGCCGCGCCGTTGGTAAGCTTCTTCTTCGACGTGAGCGGCGTCGATCGCGGCCTTCGCCTCGCGGACACGCTGAATCGCGGCTTTTTCGTTTTCCCAGCGGGTGCGGAGCGTTCGCTCACGCTCTTTCAGTTCGGCGAGTTCCTTCTCGATGTTGGCAAGGCGTTCCTTCGAGGCCTTGTCCTTCTCCTTCCGGAGCGCTTCCCGCTCGACCTCAAGCTGGACGACCTGCCGGGTGACGGTGTCGAGCTCGACGGGCATGGAGTCGATTTCCATCCGCAGGCGCGAGGCGGCCTCGTCGATGAGGTCGATCGCCTGTCGGGCAGGAATCGTCCGGTGATGTAGCGGTGCGAGAGCGTGGCGGCGGCGACGAGCGCGGCATCTTGAATGCGAACGCCGTGATGAACGTCGTAACGCTCCTTCAAGCCACGCAAGATGGCAATTGTATCCTCGACGGACGGCTCGCCGCCGTAGACGGGCTGGAAGCGGCGTTCGAGGGCGGCGTCTTTTT
>CAZBRH010000074.1:13075-15261 GCA_964494245.1 uncultured Planctomycetota bacterium
CTCAATGTGTTCACGGTATTCATCGAGCGTGGTGGCGCCGATGCAGTGCAGTTCACCGCGGGCGAGTGCGGGCTTCAGCATGTTCGAGGCGTCCACCGCTCCCTCGGAGGCCCCGGCGCCGACTACGGTGTGGAGTTCGTCAATGAAAAGGATAATCTGCCCTTCGCTTTCGGCGACGTTCCGGAGAACGGCCTTGAGCCGCTCCTCGAACTCTCCGCGATATTTGCTGCCGGCGACCAGCGCGCCAATGTCCAGCGCGATGAGCCGCTTCTGTTTGAGTCCTTCGGGCACGTCGCCGTTGACAATCCGCTGCGCAAGTCCCTCGACGATAGCCGTCTTGCCGACGCCTGGGTCGCCAATGAGCACAGGGTTATTCTTTGTCCGGCGCGAGAGCACCTGGACCACCCGGCGGATTTCGTCGTCTCGGCCTATGACGGGGTCGAGCTTGCCCTGGCGTGCAGCGCCGGTCAGGTCGCGGCCAAAGCGTTCAAGTGCCTGATACTTGCTTTCGGGGTCGGGGTCGGTGACGCGCTGGCCGCCGCGGACGGCCTTGAGAGCAGCAAGGATGGCCTCGCGCGTCACGCCTTCCGCTCGGAGCAGGTCGCCCGCTGGCGTCCCTTTCGCGTCGGCGATAGCAATGAGGAGGTGCTCGGTGCTGACGTATTCGTCGCGGAGGCGACCGGCCTCGTCCCACGAACGGTCCAGCGCAGTCTTGAGCGGCGCGGAGACATAGAGTTGACCGGCGGCGGGTCCCGAAACCTTGGGGAGCTTGTCGAGTTCGGTAAGCGCGCCGGCCTTGAGGGAAGCAACATCCACTCCGATCTTCTGAAGCACTGGAACAACGGCGCCGTCTTCCTGCGCGAGCAGCGCAACGAGAAGGTGCAGTGAATCGACTTGCTGGTGGCCGGATTTTTCGGCCAGCGTCTGGGCGTTCTGGATCGCCTCTTGCGCTTTCAGCGTAAACTTGTCGAGTCGCATGCAATCGCTCCTTGGTCCTATGGGACTCATAGGACGTATAGGACCAACGCGACGCGCCAGTGTGCCTGTGGGCGGTGACGCGGGGGCGCCGCGGGATTACTCGCGCACCTCGTAGTCGGCGTCGATGACGTCGCCTTCCTTCTTTTTGCCAGCTTCTCGGTCGCTGGGTTCTTCCGCGGCCTTGGCCGAGGTCTTCTGCTTCTCGGATTGGGCCTTGTAAAGGGCTTCGGCCAACCGGTGAGACGCTAGGGCGACCTTTTCGATTCCAGACCGAATCGCAGCCGTGTCCGAACCTTCCTTGAGTTTCTTCAACTCTTCGACGGCGCTCTCGATCGCGGCGCGGTCGCTCGAACTGATCTTTTCGCCGTGTTCCTTCAGTGTCTTCTCGGTGCTGTAAATCATCTGCTCGGCCGAATTCTTCGCGTCGACGAGCTCGCGCTTCTTCCGATCCTCTTCGGCGTGTTCCTCGGCCTCGCGGGCCATCCGCTCCACGTCTTTCTTGGACAGACCGGAGGAGGAGGTAATCTTGATGGACTGTTCTTTTCCGGTGCCGAGGTCCTTTGCGGAAACGTTCAGGATGCCGTTGGCGTCGATGTCGAAGGTAACCTCGATCTGCGGGATGCCGCGCGGGGCGGGCGGGATGCCGGTCAACTGGAAGCGCCCAAGCGTCCGGTTATCGATGGCCATCGGCCGCTCGCCTTGGAGCACATGGATGTCCACGGCGGGCTGGTTGTCGGCGGCGGTCGTGAAGACTTCCTTCTTGCTGGTTGGAATCGTCGTGTTGCGCTCAATGAGCTTGGTCATGACGCCGCCGAGCGTTTCGATGCCAAGCGAAAGCGGCGTCACGTCCAAGAGGAGCACATCTGTGACTTCGCCCGCAAGGACGCCGGCTTGAATGGCAGCGCCGACGGCGACCACCTCGTCGGGGTTGACGCCCTTGTGCGGCTCCTTGCCGAAGATTTCGCGGGCAAGTTGCTGAATCTTCGGCATGCGGGTCTGCCCGCCGACGAGGACGACCTCATCGATGTCCTTCGGCGAGAGCTTCGCATCCTTGAGCGCCTGCAAGCAGGGCTTCCGAGCCCGCTCGATAATCGGGTCCGCGAGCTCTTCGAGCTTCGCGCGAGTAATCGTCATCTGGAGATGTTTCGGACCCGAGGCGTCGGCGGAGATAAACGGCAGGTTGATATCTGTCTGGACGGAGGTGGAGA
>CAZBRH010000075.1:0-10811 GCA_964494245.1 uncultured Planctomycetota bacterium
GGTGACGTTGACGCCTCCGGATGGCGCCCCCAAGACTCTCAAGGTCAAGGTGCCGAAGGGCATTGCGGACGGCGCGAAACTGAGGCTGGCGGGGCAGGGGATGCGTGTCAACCGTTCGCGGGCGTATTTGGCCTTCGCGGCGCACATCTCGGCAACGCGACGGAAGCCCTGCCTCCCGACGAGCGAGAGGTAGATGACGGCGCGGACGGCGCAGAGGGCCTCGTTCGAGCAGATGTTCGAGGTTGCCTTTTCGCGGCGGATGTGCTGCTCTCGCGCTTGGAGTGTCATCACGAAACCCCGGCGGCCTTGGACATCGTGGGTCGCGCCGATAATCCGCCCCGGCATTTTGCGCACGTGCTGCTTGCGGCAGGCCATGAAACCGAGGTATGGTCCGCCGAAGGAAAGGGGCAAGCCGAGGGACTGCCCCTCGCCGGTTACGATGTCGAAGCCCATCGCGCCCGGCGTCTTCAACAACCCAAGCGAGATGGGGTAGACGGAGGCGATGGCGAGCGCTCCGGCGGCATGCACGGCCTCGACGACGCTGGTGAAGTCCTCGACGACGCCGAAGAAGTTCGGGTTCTGCACGATGACGGCGGCGGTCTGACCATCGATGTGCCGGAGCAGCTCGGCCCGGTCGGTGCGGCCATCGATCGGCTCGACGGTCTCGAGCTCGACGTCGAGGTTGCTCGTGTAGCAGTCCATCATCTTCCGGTAGATCGGACTGGTGCAACCGTCGAGGACGATCTTCGGGCGGCGGACGATGCGGAGGGCCATCATCATCGCCTCGTAGAGAGCAGTGCCGCCGTCGTAGAGCGAGGCGTTGGAGACCTCCATACCCGTCAGGCGACAGATCGCTGACTGATACTCATACATCGCTTGGAGAATGCCCTGCGACATTTCTGGCTGGTAGGGCGTGTAGGCGGTGACGAACTCGGACCGCCCGGCCAGCGCGTCGACCGCCGCGGGGATGTAGTGGTCGTAGAACCCGCCGCCGACGAAGCAGACGAGGTCGGTCGCGTTCTTCGCGGCAAGCGCCTGGAGCTTTCGGCGAACGGCGAATTCGGACATGCCCTGCGGGAGGTCGAACGATCGGGGGCGCTCCGAGGGCCGCGCCCCCTCGAACAAATCGTAGTCCTTCAGGCGCACCGCCTGTGGGATGACGCTGAAGAGGTCGTCAATCGACTCGACGCCGATGGCGTCGAGCATCGCGCGCCGCTCAGATTCGGTGTGCGGGATATATGGCATGGCGGACTCTACGATTCGTTTTTGCTTAGGAGGTCCGCATACTGCGCTGGCGCGAGGAGGCCGTCGAGTTCAGTGTTGTCGATTCCCTCCACCCTACAGAGCCATCCCTCACCGTAGGGGTCGGCGTTGATTCGGCGTGGCTCGTCCGCCAATGCCTCGTTGACCGCTACAACCTTGCCGGTCACGGGGGCGTACACGTCGCTGGCGGCTTTGAGGGACTCGACGACCGCGAACTCGGTTCCTTGCTCGATGGTCGCGCCGATCTCGGGCAGCTCAACGTATGTCACCTCGCCGAGCGCCTTCTGCGCAAAATCCGTAATCCCTATGACGGCGCAGCCGTCCTCGATGCGGACCCACTCGTGGTCTTTTGTGTATCTGAGATTGTCAGGAATACTTGTCGCTGCCATGTGTCATCTCCTGAACCTGGCCTTCGGTGGTGAGTGTATCGGCGGGGCGGGAGCGTGTCAAGCAGGGGTCAGCGGCCGACGAGTAGCCGCTCGGCAAGACTTCGGCCGAGGCCTGCCTTGAGCACACGGTCGTGTGAATCGCGGACGTTGTATTGGACGCGAACGATGGTCACGGCGTAGGCCTTCGGGTCAAAGACAGCAAAAGATGCAAGGGGCACGCCGTCGCGCGGCTGGCCGACGCTGCCGGGGTTGATCATGTATTGCTTGAGCGGGTCCAGTTTGACGGTTCTTGTTGCCGGGAACTGCATGTCAACCTTTGCGTTGCCGATGACGGCGGGGTAGTGGCCGTGGCCGAAGAAGCAGATGTCGACTCCGGCGTAGCTGTTGCGCAGCTCGGTGACGTTCTTTGCGATGACCTCATTGGAGAGCATGTATTCGTCGCGGTCGAGAATGGAGCCGTGGACGATCATGTAGCGCTGGTCTACCATGCGCTGGTCGGGCAGGCCGCGGAGGAATTCGATTCCGTCGTTGCCGATGGCGCCCCGTGTGTACTCGACGGCTTCAACGGTGGTCTCGCGGACGTCGCGCATCTCCTGGCCGGTGGTGTAGCGGTCGTGATTCCCGGAGATGCCGACGAATCCGCGCTGCTGGAAGATTTGGATGCATTCGGCGGGCGAGGCGTTGTAGCCGACGAGGTCACCGACGAAGAGAATCCTCCGAACACCGAGACGGTCTAGTTCGTCCAGAACGGCCCTGAGTGCCGCAAGGTTCGAGTGAATATCTCCGAGGACGGCAACAGGCATTGGTTATTTGTTGTCCGGCACTTCTTCGATTTCGATTGCGGCGTCGGGGCACATCGCGGCGCAGTTGCCGCAGCCCGTGCACTTCTCCGTTGGGCCGACGCACTTCGCCGGCTTCACGCCGCGGCTGTTCAGTTCATTGTCCAGCCCCAGCAGCTTCCGAGGGCAGAACTCGATGCAGAGTCCGCAGCTCTTGCAGCGGTTGCGGTTGATTCTTACAACGAACATCGTGGCTCGCGCTGTATCCTTTTCTGTTATGTGCCTATCCGAGATGGCCGCCCCAACCTAGTTTCTCGCGCAGTGTGACGAAATAGTTGTAATCCAGGGAACGGACGAGGTCAAACCGTCGAGTCGACTGGACGATGGCGACCGTGTCGCCGGTTTCAAGGAGCTCGAACACTTGCCCGTCCACAGTGAGAGCCACCCCCTTCGGCCCCGACGCGACGTGCAGTTCGATGCGCCGGTCGGCGGGCACGACAAGGGGGCGATTGGAGAGCGTGTGCGGACAGATTGGCGTCAGGATCATCGCGTCGACACCGGGCTCGACAATCGGCCCACCCGCCGAAAGGGAATGGGCGGTCGAACCCAGCGGCGTCGAAACGATGATCCCGTCGCCGTTGTATGTGGTGACCTTGTCGCCGTCGATCAGAAGGTCTAATGGGACGACGCGCGAGAGTGCGCCGCGCGAGATAACGGCGTCGTTGACGGCGCGGCTCGCATGCACCGTCCTGCCGTTGCGCTGCACCGTGCAGTCCAACATCATCGCTGATGTGACGGCATAATTGCCACGTAGCACAGCCCGTAGGTCGTCGGGCAGGTCTTCGTCGCGGAGCGTAGCGAGGAAGCCGAGTTTGCCGAGGTTGACGCCGCAGACAGGCAAGGCGTTTGCCCCGAGCCGGCGCACGGCCTTGAGGATCGCCCCGTCTCCGCCAAAGACAAAGGCAAGGTCAGCTTTGATGTTCTCGATATTGTGGGATTCGTCGAGGTCTATGGTGACGACTTCGGCAACGTCGCGGAGCGCCGGAAGCGCGCGTTCCACGGTCTCCTGCACTCGCGGCTTGGCGCCGTCGCCGATGACCATCACCCGTCGCGGGGCGGAGGGCATTGCGTCTCTCCGTCAGGAGGTGCGCGACACGACGAAATCGGCCAGTTCCGAAAGGAGCGTCGCCGCAGGGCCGAGCGGTGCGAGCGCTGCCTTGGCGTCGGCGGCTACGCGCGCCGCGCGCGCCTGCGACTCGTTCAGCCCGTAAACCGCCGGGAAGGTGAGCTTTCGGGACGCTTTGTCCTTGCCGGCGGTCTTGCCGAGCTGTTCAGAGGTCGCCGTCTCATCTAGTATATCATCTGTGATTTGAAACGCCAACCCGAGCTGTCGGGCGTATTCGGTCAGGGCGGCGAGTTGGTTTTCATCGGCTCCGCCAGAGATCGCTCCGGAGCGAACGGCGGCGCGGATGAGTGCCGCCGTCTTGCGTTCGTGGATGAAGTGCAGCGTGTCGGCGTTCGGCTCGCAGCCCTCGGCTTCGAGGTCAGCCATTTGGCCGCCGACCATGCCCGACCAACCCGCGGCGGTGGCGACTTCGCGGGTCACTTGGGCGGCCGTTTTTGCGTCTGTGACGTGGCAACCGATAATCTCGAAGGCAATGGTGAGGAGCGCATCGCCAGCCAGAATGGCCGTCGCTTCGCCGAACGCCTTGTGGCATGAAGGACGGCCTCGGCGGAAATCATCGTCGTCCATCGCTGGCAGGTCATCGTGAATAAGCGAGTAGGTGTGGATGCACTCGATGGCGCAAGCGGCGGGGAGGGCGTTTTCGCTTGCGCCACCGACGGCTTCGCAGGCCAGCACAGCAAGGACAGGGCGAAATCGCTTGCCGCCCGCAAAGACGCTGTATCGCATCGCCTCATGCAACCGCGCAGGCGGCGTCTCGATGCTGGGCAACCATTCATCTAATCGGCGGTCTACTGCCCGTCGGACGTCTTCGAGGCGGTCCCAGAATGAGCGGGGGTGCTCGGTATTCATTCGTTCGCGTCGGGTTCGAACGGTTCCGCTCGGAGTTGCCCGTCTTCCCCCTTGACAAGGATTTCGATTTTCTTTTCTGCTTGGTCAAGCACCTTCCGGCACAGTTCGAGCGCTCGGACACCTTTCTCGTAGCGTTCCATCATCTTGTCGAGGGAAAGATCGCCGCTCTCAAGTTCGTTGATGATGGCCTCGAGCTCGGCGAGCGATTCCTCGAAAGTTGGTTGCTTCTTGCCCATAGCGCCGTTCCTCAAGTTGTGTTAGTGGCGATTCTATCGGAGCAGCGGCGGCAAGTCAATTCGTTGACAGTTTCGGCGGTGTCGGTAAGATAGGCGGTCTGTTCTGACAGGAAACACAGGAGGAATTGTGCCTACGAGCAGTGAGACCAACGAGTCCAGGCCCCGCGGCGTCCTGCCGGGGCTTATAGGCGTTCGCCCGAAGATTCCGGTCAGCGATGCCTTTGCGCTGAGTGTCATATACACCCCGGGAGTAGCCGAGCCGTGTAAGGAGATCGCGCGCGACGCAGCGGCTTCCTATATCTATACATGGCGATGGAACGCTATGGCTGTCGTTGGGTCGCGGCGGGCGGGTGGGCGGCTGGTTGCCGCGGCCATCGCGCTTCGGAACCTCGCTGGGCTCGACGCAGTTCCTCTGGTCATTGATGCAACCGACGGCGGGGCGGCTGCCGACGTTCTGCGACGGATCGTCCCGACGTTCGGGATGATTTGGCTTCTCGGGTTCGGCGTGTCCGAGGCAGAGCGAATCATAGAGGAGCTTGCGACCGTCGGTATCCCCGTGCTGCCGCCGCCACGGGACGCGGGTCATGGCCTCGGCGATCCCTCCGTCTATCCGGGCCTGCTGCGGGCGCTGCTTGACCTGCGCGTTGGGGGACTCGATACGCGGCTGGTCTTGGAAGCAGTGCACGCCGATGACGAGTCCGAGCTTTCATTTGGTTCTGCGCCGCGCGTTGCCCGAGCGGTTGCCGAGAAGGCGGTCGAGCTTGGTCTTGGGCAGGCCGAGGTTTCGCCCGAGGCAGTCGAGCGTCGGCTCTTGGCGTGGCTCGACACGGGCGTCATTCGTCCCTTCGAGAGGGGGGGGGACTGGCTTGCGGCGGGCTCTTTGCGGGAACACGCCCTTCGGCTCCACGCGGGGCTGGGTGGCACGCTCGAAATGGAATCCCGGTTCCAGCCGCGCGATCCGTCCAGGTTGGTGCAGCTCCTTGAAGACGCCAGCGATGTGGCCGAACCTGCGGGCCGGCTTGGCGGACTCGCGGACGACGTGGGAGGAGCGGCAAACCGCGTCGCCGTTGTCACTGACGGCACCGCTGTGCTTGGTCTCGGTGATATTGGCGCGCGTGCCGGGCTCCCCGTCATGCTCGGCAAGGGAGTTCTTTTCAAGACATTCGGCGGCTGCGACGCTATCCCCATCTGTGTGGACGCCAAGGACCCGCAGCTGATCATCGAGACTGTCGAAGCGCTCGCACCGTCGTTCGGTGGCATCAATCTCGAGGACATCTCGGCGCCGAGGTGCTTCGAGATCGAAGACGAGCTCGTGCGGCGGCTCGATATCTTTGTGTTTCACGACGACCAACACGGCACTGCCGTCGTTACGCTCGCCGCGCTACTCAACGCGGCTCGGCTTTGCGAAAAATCCCTTAGTGAGCTCACTGTGACGTTCAATGGCGCTGGCGCGGCAGGCATCGCCACAACGAAGCTCCTCCTTGCCGCAGGCGTTCAGGATGTAATCCTGTGTGACCGGAGCGGACCTATTTATGAAGGGCGTGCGGAGAACATGAACCCGACAAAGGACGAGATCGCTCGTCTGACGAACCGCGATCGGGTGCGCGGCACGCTTGCTGACGCCGTTCGGGGGCGGAACGTCTTTATCGGCCTCTCGGTCGCTGGGGCGCTGACCGGCGAGATGGTTCGGAGAATGGCAGAACGCCCGGTCATTTTTGCAATGGCGAACCCGGTGCCGGAAATCATGCCGGCCGAGGCGTATGCGGCGGGAGCCATCGCCGTTGCCACGGGACGGTCGGATTTCCCGAACCAAGTGAATAACTGCCTCGGTTTCCCCGGCATCTTTCGCGGGGCGCTGGACGTGCGGGCGAAATCGATCAATACGGAGATGAAGCTCGCAGCGGCACGGGCGATTGCCTCGCTTGTTGGCGAGGGGCAGCTTCGCCCGGATTATTTTATTCCGACGGCTCTGGACCTGCGCGTCCCGCCCGCTGTTGCTGCGGCCATCGCCCGCGCCGCCATTGAGACTGGCGAGGCGCGTGTTGCTGTTGTCCCCGACGCCATCGCGGCACGCACGCGGCGCTTTCTTTACGAAGGAGTGCTCGAATGACCTCACGCGAGCGGTTCAAGCTCGTTTACGACCACAAGGAGCCCGACCGAGTTCCCATGCTGGAAAGCCCGTGGGGCAGCACCATCGAGCGTTGGCGGCGCGAGGGCATGCCGCAGAACGTATCCGTCGAGGACTACTTCGGGCTGGACAAGGTTCGCGGTTTCGGCGCGGACAACAGCCCCCGCTATGAGGCGAAGGTGCTGGAAGAAACCGAGGAATACGTCATCCGGACGACAAACTGGGGCGTTACGTGCAAGAACTGGAAGCACGCAGGCGGCGTGCCCGAATTCCTGGATTTCACCGTCGTGGACCGCGAGACATGGGCGGTAGCGAAAGAGCGAATCCGTCCCGACGAAGACCGCATCGACTGGAAGCGCCTCAAAGAGCATTATGCGACATGGCAGCGGGACGGCGCCTGGATTCAGGCCAACGGGTGGTTCGGCTACGACGTCGCCTCAAGTTGGTTCATCGGAACCGAACGGACGCTGATGGCGATGGTCACGGACCCCGACTGGTGCGCCGACGTCTTCCAGCACATGTGCGAGGTGCAGCTTGCGCTTTTCGACCTCGCGTGGAACCGGGGCTATAGGTTCGATTGCATTCAGTGGCCTGACGACCTCGGCTACCGCAACGGGCTGCTCTTCTCGCCGCAGACCTACCGCGACGTGCTCAAGCCCGTGCACAAGTTCGCCTGCGACTGGGCGCATGCGAAAGGCGTAAAGGTTATGCTCCATTCCTGCGGCGGCGTTGCCGCGCTCATCCCCGACCTGCTCGAAGCCGGCATCGACGGGCTGAATCCTATCGAGACGAAGGCCGGGATGGACCTGCTCGACCTTAAGCGGCGGTTCGGCGACCGGCTCGTGCTCCAGGGCGGCATCGACATCCGGCTGATGTCGGACCCCAAAGCGATTGAAGAGGAGATTCGGACGAAGGTGACCGCCGCGAAGCAGGGAGGGGGCTACATCTTCCACTCCGACCATTCTGTTCCTGATTCTGTCAGCTTGGCGGACTACAAGCGCGTCGTGGAGCTGGCGAGCCGGTATGGTGCCTACTGAGCACTCCCCGGTGTGGAGGTTTCCTCATCCGCCGTCGGCTGCCTTGTCCTTTGCTCCGGTCGCTTCCTTTTGCATGTGGCTCGTGATGGAGCGGAGTTCCGCCCAGCCGAAATTGAAGCGGTCATCCATCGCATACTCGATCATTGTCGAGACAAGTGCTTCTTCCTGCCCCTTAGCGTAGATGAAGCAATAGCGGTGCTTCCCAACGAAGACAACGATGAACGGTGTGCGCGGCATTGAAGTTCCCGCTCTACGCTGCTGTCGTGTCTAGTCTGCACTGCGTCTGGCGTGGTTATCGGCAAGGATGACTCCATCTTTAGAGGTTTCCGCCCAAAATGTGCCAGGGGGGTTGTCTTGCATCTGACTGCTCGTTATACTCGCGCAGAAATGCATTGGGACACCATACGGAGAGGGGGGGATGGAAGGAACTGGCGACCTTCGGCGGCCGGGCCGCATTCCGTTGCCGCCGGATGAAATTGTTCTCCTCGACGAAGCGGGTCTGACCGCCCAAACCTGCCGCCGCGTCCTTGATTTCAACCGCGCCTACCAGCAACGCGAGTTGCGACAATTTCTAAAGATGAAATACGACTGGGAGGAATCGCACCCGGGCAAGATGTTTCCCGGCCTGTGCGCTGAAGTCGATTCCATCACGGGGCTGATGCGGCCGCTGGTCGAACAGCGAGCGTGGACATGGGGCGACGCACGAGCGCTCGGCCTCTGGGCGGCGTTTCTCATCAAGGGCCGGATTGACGGCGAAAGGCACAGCGTCCGCACCGCATCGGGCCGCACGCACACAGTAAACCTGAAGACCGAATATGAAGCGTATTGCGACCGCCTCTACACCTGTCTCGTTGGACGATACGAGGCCTGCGGCGGCTCATTCCCGTTCGTGGTGGACGTCGAAACGAACTGTCCGTCCAACGACGCCCGCAATCACATTGCCCGCCCCCACGAAGCATCGGCTAGCGAAATCTTTTGTCTCAACGCGATGGTGCAATATGCGATGCTGCGCCATGACAATCGGGCGCTCGACATCGGGCTTGCGCTTCTTGACAGGTGCTGCGCTGTCGCGCGGACGGGTGCGTGGTGTCCACCGCCCCGGCCTGGGCATCGCTCCCAGGGCTACCCGATGGTGACCGTCGGCGCGATCGTCGATATCCTCAAGACAATCCATACTCTCGAATCACGCGGCAACGCAGCATACAGCCACTTGAAGCCGATCCTGACCGAACGCGCCCGTGAGATCATCGACGACATCCTCACGAATCACTACGACCCCGCGACGCACAAGTTCTGGGAGGAAAACGGCCCCGACGGGAAGGCGTTCATCAACGAGAAGGGACAGCACATCTGCGACCCCGGCCACACTGCCGAGGCGTGCGGATTTTTCGCGGAACTGTGCGGCATGGTGGCGGAGGACGCGCCGGGAGCTCGTTGGCGGTGGTCGCGCACCGGAATCCTGTCTGCCATCCTCGAAATGAACCATCTGGTGACGACGTGTGGTTACAGCGAACGGGGCGCAATGTTCAAGAATATTGACTTGCGCACGGGACACGGCGTGCCCGACGTCTCCGGCGGCGGGGCGGCTGCGGGCAGGGCGACCGCCCCTTGGTGGAACGTCCGCGAACACGCCGCCGCATCCATCCGGCTCTACGTGCTGACCGACGACGAAAGGTGCCTCGAAGGGTATCGCAAAGCGTTCAACGCCACCTACCTGCATTACCCCAATCAGCGAATCGGCGGGCTGATGGTGCAGACGCTCGATCCCTACACATTGGAACCGCTTGACGTCCATCCAGCGACCGGCAACCTCGACGCCATGCACACCGGGCGTTCCCGCGAGCGCGAGATCGAAGCCCTCGAAGCACTCCTGCCTCGATGCTCGTAGCTCGGTAGGCGAGCGCGCGCTCGCGCTGTTGAGGCAGTGCGTTGACAAGGTAGACGGAGCGACGTAGCGTAAGCGGTGCCGCCAATTGTTCGGAAGCGGACATGCCCCCGGCCAGGCAGTCACGACACAAGGGAGGCGATACAGTGAACGCGACGCGAACGACTTTGGGGATGCTGATAGTGCTGGCGTCGGCTTCGGCGGAAGGTGCGGGGTTTGCCAAGGCGCCTTCGACAAGGGCCGATGGAGATAGAATGGTCATCTCGTTCGAGACGGCAGCCCCGTGCGACCTCGCGGTGGTGATCGTTGATGGCGCGGGCCGGCCGGTGCGGCACCTCGCTGCCGGGATGCTGGGCGAGCACGCCCCGCCGCCGTTGAAGGCGGGCTCGCTCGAACAGTCGCTCGTGTGGGACGGCAATGGCGACGACGGGAAACCGGTGCCCCAAGGGCGATACAAGGTTCGGGTCGGCCTCGGCCTGAAGGTCAACTTTGACCGCTTCATTGGCGATGAGAGGCAGCGGTTCGAGGCCATCAGCGCTCTTGCCGTCGGGCCGGGCGGCGAACTCTATGTTTACGACGGCGGCCAGATTGTCGTGCTCGATCGCGAAGGGCGCTACCGGCGGCAGATTCTGCCCCATCCCTCGAACCTGCCCGCCGAAAAGTTGGCCGGCATGGCGCCCGCCACGCTCGGCGACGGCACCCTTTTCGCTCGCCGCAGATACCCCGACGGCAAGGGCTTCGACAAGGTTGTCGGGTCGATGGCCGTCTCTCCCGACGGCAAGATGCTTTATCTGCCCGGCCCGCCGCGCTATGCGCGAAACCTTACCCGTATCGGAACCGATGGGTCAGTGCCGGCCGACGCCTTCAGCACACGCCTCACCACCCACGCTGACAACGGCTACCTCAATCTCGCTTGCTCCCCCGACGGCAAGACGCTTTACATGGCTGGAGCGATGGCCGGATACATGGGCGATGATGCCCGAAACCTGACGTTTCGTCAGTCCATCTACCGCCTGAAGCTCGACAGCCCTGGGCCGGCAGAGAACTGGGTCGGTGATG
>CAZBRH010000075.1:10854-12493 GCA_964494245.1 uncultured Planctomycetota bacterium
GCCGAAGGACGTGGCCACGGACCCAGCCGGCCGCATCTATGTTGCGAACTACCGCAACGACGACGTAGCGGTCTACACGCCCGGCGGTGGCTTTATCAAGAAGTTCGACGTCAAGTTTCCCCACCAGGTCGCTGTTCATCCCAAGACCGGCAGCATCTACGTCCTGGCGGGGCGCGAGACCAGCCGCTTCCAATACAACTACAACTATCCTGAGATGATGCACGAGGCACGCATCGTCCAATTCTCTTTCGAGGGCAAAGTCGAAAAGGAACTGGCCCTGGACCCGCCGAGTGTGGTCACCCGCAAGGACCCCGAAACAGGCCAGCCGGTCACGCAGCCCGAATTCAACCTGCGCATGGCGGTGGACTTCAGCCAACCAGACCGCCCCGTGCTCTGGGTGGGCGTGGCCGCCCCCTCGGCAGTCGGCGCCAAGTGGGGCCTGCTGCGGATCGAAGATTTGGGCGACAGGTTCGGCGAGCCGCGGGACGTCTGTGACCACGGTCCCGGAGCCATTCCGGGACTCATGAGCCGAATGGCCTTGGACCGCACGCGCGACATTCTTTATATTGCCGGTGGCGACAGCCGCCTGCATCGCTACAATGCCCTTGACGGTTCTCCGATGCAGCCGCTGCGCATCGGCGAAGAGGAACGTGGGCGGCAGGCACTCAAAATCTGCGAGCACGCCGTCGCCCCCGATGGAACCATATATCTGCTCGCCTTTACCGATACCTACCGTACTGGCCGCGTTTATCGCGCCGCCCCTGATGGAAGGTTGCTCCCTTTCCCCGCCGGCCAGCCAACGGTCGAGCACATGCTCAAGGGCGCCGGGGCCAGCACAGCACGCGGTTTTGCCGTCTCCGCCGCCGGCGAAACCTTCGTGCTCTACTTTGACGATGCGAGTCGTCCGGCGGAGAAAACCCCGGCCGAACTCTGGGACCGATGTTGCCAGTTCCCGACCGCGCTCGCCAAATTCGCATCGGACGGATCGGTGGCCGACATGCATCTCATCCATTATCTTCGCTCCGGGGCGCAAGGCGTCCGCATCGACAGCCGCGGCAACATCTACGTGGCCGACAACTTCATGCCCGTCGGCGTGACCTACCCGACCGAGTTGGCCAAGGTGATGCCGGATGACCCGCTCCAACGTCCTTATCCGGCGCGACTGCCCGACGCGACATTCGACCCCTTCCTGCGCTGGATCGGCTGCCTCATCAAGTTCCCGCCGACCGGCGGCCGAATCGCAGGCCTGCCGGAGCAGGATCACTATCCCCCGGCCGAACGCCCGCAGCCCGGCGACCTCTTTCGCGCGCCGCTCCCGACACAGTGGTTCGTCCACAATCTCCACAGGTTGCAAGTGACCGGGGCACTGTGGCAATTCCACGGCATTGCCCCTGTGCCGGCAGAATACCAGGGCGTCACCCACGTCGAGCGCTGCGTCTGCGTCGCTGGGCGCTTCGACATCGACCCCTTCGACCGCGTTTTTGTGCCGGATACCATCCGCCACCGGTTTACTGTCCTTGACTCCAACGGCAACGTAATCTGTCGGTTTGGGCAATACGGGAACCGCGACGACACGGGCCTCAGATTCAACCACGCGGCCCATATCGCTGCCAACAGCGACTATGCGTTTATCGGGGAT
>CAZBRH010000075.1:12525-13161 GCA_964494245.1 uncultured Planctomycetota bacterium
CGTGCGCGTGAACTTCACATACGACACCCTGGCTGAGTGCGACCTGACGCGCTGAGGAACCGTGGGAACTGCGGATAAGCCGCGGATGGAAAGGTGGCGACGGTTGCGTTCTCGCACCGATGACAGGGAGGCGGCCTGCGTGGGAACGCGATGTCTTGCGTCCTCGGAACGGTTATCGGGAATGTGATTGACGGCAAGGGCCGTGAGGCCTGTTCGATTCTCGCACCCGATCCGCCTGTATGGGTGAGCGGTCCTGCACGAACGGTCTGTGATTCAGACAGTATGCCTGTTTCTCGGTGGTCGCCGGGGGCCGTGCTTTGGAATGAGGCGGCAGGACGTCGCTTTCAAAGGCCGCGGAGCGGCCAACAGAAATCTTTCCCCTCGCTCCGCGAGGTTCCAAGGCGGCATCGTGCTGCCGCACTCCAAAAACCCGGCGGACCATACGTGGCGGCTGAAGTCAGCGCAACCCCGAGCGGCATGATGGCGGAATGCTCCAAGACTCTCTGAATCACTGCGCGAGCAGTGGAAGTTTTTTGACTTTTGGCGTCGAGGCCGCTATACTGCCGCTCCGCCGATGACCGGCAGGTCGCTCCGGGAACATCTCCGGCGGTTTGTTCTGGAGAAGGTTTGTTGAGG
>CAZBRH010000075.1:13212-15037 GCA_964494245.1 uncultured Planctomycetota bacterium
TGCGCTGGGCTGTTACGGGAACGCAGGCGGCCTTTCGCCGTTTCTCGATTCCCTTGCAGCGAGGGCGATTCGGTTTGCGAGGGTCCAGGCGGTCGGACCTTACACGCAGGCATCCTTCCCCGGCATCCTCACGTCGTCTTACTACCTCGATTACCCGGACCACGGCAAGGGGAAGGTGCTGTCACCGCATCGGACGCTGGTCTCGGAGCCGCTTCAGAAGGCGGGGATTGCGACGGCGGCCTTCCACTCGAACGCCTACCTGTGCGAACTGTTCGGTTGGAACCGCGGCTGGGACGTGTTCTACGACTCAATGGACGCCGAAGTAACGGACGAGGTTCCGTATATCAAAGGGGATGGCATCAACGCCAAGGTGGATGCGTGGCTCGGTGCGCGCCGGAGAGGAGCGCCGTTTTTCCTCTGGGTGCACTATATGGACATTCACGAGCCCTACGTGCCGCCGAGGAAATACCGCGATCCGTCGCTCGACATGAGCGACGCCGAGATGTTCGCTCTCTTCAAGCAAGTGCTCTTGGCACGGGATGTTTCGAACCCGGACGTGGTGCGAACGCTGCGGAAGCTCTACGACGCGCACATCCGCGAGTGTGATGACTACGTGCGGGCGCTCTTTGGTATTTTGGAAAAGCATGGTGTGCTCGGCGATTCCGTCGTCATCGTTACGTCGGACCACGGCGACGAGTTTGGGGAGCACGGCGGTCTGTCGCACGATGGCAAGATGGTGCCGGAGTTGCTGGACGTTCCGCTCTTGATTGTCGAGCCGGGGCGGCAGCAGGGCGAGAGCTTCGAGCCGCTGGTGAGCAACATCGACATACCGCCGACCATTCTCGCGCTGTTCGGCATCGGACCCCACGAGGCATTTCAAGGGCGGTCTCTTCTACCGTTAGAGGCATATCAGCCCCGGCCCTGCTTCGCCGAAGCGATTGGGAAGCGCGGCCGCGAGAAGGAAACGGACCGCCCCGTCTATTGCTGCCGCGACGCGGACATTCGGGTCGTTTATGATGCAGCGGCAGATTCATGGGAGCTGTATGATCTGGCATCGGATCCCGGCCAGCACCGGAACATTGTTGCAAGCTCATCTCTGGCGGAGGAGATGAAGGCGAAGCTGCGGTCCCGTATCAACCGAGTGCGATAAGGAGACTCGTCGATGGTCAAACTGAGTCCGGAGAGAATCAAGCAACTCGAAGAGAAAATTGCGAAGTCGAAGGATGTCTTCCGGCAGGCCTACGAACGGTTTGCTGTTGAGGACATGCGGCTCATCTGGTCTGGCGGCAAGGACAGCACGCTGACGCTCTGGTGCTGCTGGCAATTCTGCAAGGAAGCCGGCAAGCCAATGCCGAAATGCTTCACGATTGACGAGGGCGACGCTTTCGAAGAGATCGACGAGTTTCTGCGAACCTATTCGGCCAAGTGGAAGCTTGTTTTGGACTGGGGCCGAAACGACGACGTCATTCGGGCCGCCGGGGGCAAGCTCGGTGCCGATGTGAGGGTCGCCGACCTGAACGAGCGCAATCAGGCAGAAATCAAGCGCATCGGCTTCAACCTCGAACGTTTTCCGTTCGAGGCGGAGTCCTACGTCGGCAACCATCTGATGAAGACCGTCGTTTTCAACACGTATCTTGAGGAAAATGGCGTCAAGGCCGTGTTCCAGGGGCTGCGGTGGGACGAGCAGGCGGCGCGGACGAAGGACGAGTATTGCGAAGACGTCCCCGCGGGGTATCTGACGCCTGCTCACACGCGCTACCGCCCGATACTGCACTTCACCGAGCGGGACGTCTGGGACACGACGCTGCACTACGGGATTCCGTTT
>CAZBRH010000076.1:0-936 GCA_964494245.1 uncultured Planctomycetota bacterium
ACCCCTACGATCCCACGAGGCAATATAATATACCACACAGTTTAGTGGTGTCAAGTGGTTTTGGGAAAATTTTTTTTCCGAAAAGGTCGCAACCTATTGTATGACAGTACATTGCGTAATGACGAATTTCCAGAAAAATCCTCAGGGGACGGGGACAGACAGCCCTTTTGCAAGGTGCAAGAAATCCATTCCGCCCTGTTCCCTCTTTTCTGCGGGGTGTCGCCGCAGGATGCCGCTTTCAGGGCCACAACGACTCTGGGGCGATAGCCGCACGTGGTTGTAGGCAGGGCTTTGTGTCTTCTCTCAGGCGAGGCGGTGTTTTCCTTGCACTGTCTGCTAAGCCGATGTTGCGCTTGAACAACACCTCCTATCCCCTTCGCTGATAGCGTGTTATGCGGCACGGAGGCGGCAACTCTACTCGTCCTTGGCGTTGATGCGGCGCAACATCAATCCGGGGCCGAGAACGGTGTTGTATGGCTCGCCTGAGTCATAACTTCTCACGTGCCATAGCAGTAAGAAGCTCTTTCAGAAAAGTTGCGAAACCACACCGCTGCGGGCACGGTTTTTGCAGACAGCCACCTCAAACTTTTTTGAGAATCCCGGCGGGGCGGTGTGATCGCCCGGAGGCACACAATGAAGTGAAGCTGCCAGCGTGAGGACCGGGCGCGCATTCCCTCAGCCCGTGATTCCGCCAACAGAACATTGACAGGTCTGAGCGCATCGATCTGGCTAGTGTGGCTTCAAGCGGGGCCAACCGAGGTCGGCGACCTCGGCCACAACATTGCCCCCACGTTCTGTTCTGGCCGCCCTCGCTGAGGGCGGAACCAGACGGCCGGATCGACACTGAAGCGCCATTGGCGCCCCGCGCGTGCACGCGGTAAAGGCCGGTCCCTGGCCGAAGGTATAGGGTACGGCTGCGCCGCGGGCGGCGGCTCC
>CAZBRH010000076.1:957-6858 GCA_964494245.1 uncultured Planctomycetota bacterium
GAGGCGGAATGCTGCCGCCGCGCGTGAATGCAGACCGTCCGCAAGTGACAACGGCCTCGGCGTACCGGGCACGGCGCGCCCATAGGCGCGGCTCCCGCGCGGCGCCTGGGGCCGGCACAGGGTCTTCGCAGACGCGCTGGGCGCGCGGGCAGAGTCCGCGCGCAGGCACGAGCTATGCGCGGGCGATGGGGCGCTGGGATGCGCCGTGCGCACACATTCCGCATCCGCTGCGCTTGGAGCCATTTGTGATGCAGCGTTCTCGTTGCGCGCTTGCCGCAATCCCCAGGGGCAACACATGCGTCGCCCCGACAGCGGACGCCCGGCTGCACGGAATTGGCCGCCCCGCAACGGCACCCGCTTTGGACCGTCGAGGAAAGTTCTAACGCCGGACACCGGCACTGAGGAGAGTTCTGATGAAGAAACAGGCAGTCTTGTGTGTGGCCGCCGTTGCGTTGGCCCTCGCGATGAGTACCACGGGGCGCGGCGACAATGGCACGTGGAACGTCAACGCCGACGGCAACTGGTCCGTCGGCACAAACTGGCTGGGAAATACGATCGCCGATGGGGCCGATTACACCGGCGACTTCAGCCAAGTCAACATCACCAACAACCGCACCGTGACCCTGGACAGCGCCCGAACCATAGGACACTTGCTTTTCGACGACACCACGCACACCTACTACGACTGGACTTTGTCGGGCTCCTATGTGTTGACGCTGGACGTGACATCCGGCTCCCCGACCATCACGGTGGCCACCAATCGGAAGGCGACGGTCAATGTGGCCCTTGCCGGAAACGATGGGTTGACCAAGGCGGGCGGCGGCACGATGCAGCTTGGCAACGCAAGCAACAACTACACCGGGCCGACCGTGGTGAGTGCGGGGACGCTTACATTGCGTATTTCGAACGTCATCCCCGACGCCAGTTCCGTGGAGATCGCAGGCGGCGCGACGCTAGAGATGAACGCGAAGAGCGACACGATTGACGCCCTATCCGGCGGTGGGACTGTAATAAACAGCTACAACGCCACATCCACTCTCACCGTTGGGGCGAACAACGGCTCTGGTTTGTTCTCGGGCGCCATCAAGAACGGATCCTCCAGCAACTACATCGTCGCATTGACGAAAGTCGGCACCGGAATCCAGATTCTCTCAGGAAGCAACTCATATACCGGCGCCACGACGATCTCCGGCGGCATCTTGGTGGCGGCGCACGATAGCGCACTCGGTGGGTCGGCGCCGACGATCAACAGCGGCGGGGCGCTGGCGGTTGCGAGCGGGATTACGCTCGACAAGGCGGCGACATGGAACAGCGGCTCGACGCTGGCCGGCCTGGGCACGTATCGCCCCGCCGCTGCGACGTTCTCCGTCGCCAGCGGCGTCCACGTCGCGCCGGGCATCGCGAACGGAACCGATAACATCGGCACCCTGACCATCGGCTATAGCGGCAAAGCCGTGAGCACCACGTTCGCCAGCGGCAGTTACCTCGACATCGACCTTGACGGTGCGAGCGCCGACCGGCTGAATGTCGTTGGCACAGTGACAATCAACAGCGGCGCGAATCTGACGCTCAACACCATCAGCGTTCCGACCGCGGGCAAGTATACGCTGCTGACCGCATCGAGCGGCACATTCAGCAACAACTTCACGGTTTCCGGCGCCCCCGCCGGGTATCGACTGGCAATGAACGGCACCAACAACGCCCTGAACCTGATTCACAAGGCGAGCATCGGCGCAATTGTCGCCACGCCCTCCGCTGCCGCAATCATCACCGGCGGCACGGTCGATTTCACTTTTACTGTGGAGAACTCGGCTCCGACCGACAGCGATGACCTGGTCTTCTCCGCCGTTGCTGGCACGAACACCACCGGGACGGTCGGCGGAACAACGACGGTGGCGGCGCAGGGCACGAGCGGCGCCGTCAGCGGGCTGTCGTTCAACGGCGCGACCGTCGGCCTCGGCCAGACCGGGACGTTCACGGTCTCGGATGCGAACGCCAGCAACAGCCCGCAGCAGGGCATGGTCGCTGTGGATGTCTATGACCACGCTTCTGGCAGTGTCGGCGGAACGACGCTCGTCATGCCGGACGTAATTGTGGGCTACAGCGGCCCGGTGGCGAGCACCGGCAGCATCACGGTTAGCAATGCATTGGGCACGAGAGTAAACCTGAAGACGACGAACAACGGACCGATCGGGAACTTCTCGCTCAGCGACGTCAGCGGGGTCGCGCCCGGCGGCAGCGACACAATCAGTGCGACCCTCGACACTGGCCAAGCCGCAGGCGCGTACAGCCAGGTCTTTATGCTCACCTACGCCGACGACTCGGCCTTGAACGGCGCATCGAGCAACGTGGGCACCGAGGGGATTACCATAAGCGGCATGGTCCTTGACCATTCGAACGCAAGCTTCCTGGCCACCAATCAGGACACACTCACCGTCGACTTCGGGACGCTGCCCGTGGGCGGCGTCGTGACTCTGCCGTTCGACATCTGGAACCTAGTGACTACGGCCGGCTGCACGGCTAATCTCGACCTGGACTCGGTGGACGCAGGGACCGGCGACGTCGGAACGCTGTTCACAGACCTTGCGCCGTTTACAAACCAGGCGGCGGGCACATCGAGCACTTGGACGGCGTATTTCGACACAAGCACCCCCGGCGGCTTTTCCGCGACCTACACGCTGCGCCTATCGGACGAGGACCTGCCCGGTGAGGCCGCCGGTCAGGTTCTCTATCTGACGCTCCAGGGCAACGTGTCGCTCGGCAGTCCGGTCCCCGAGCCGGGGATCGTCGGCCTGACGGGACTTACGCTGCTTGCCCTGAGGCGGCGAATCGTCAGGCGATGATACGGGGAGCATCGCCGATGCGGTCGGGTTGCTGCTGGGACAGGGGGGAACTTCAGCCCACTTCTGATGGAAGCGGCGGCACGCCAGAGAACGCGGTCCTGTCCGGCGCCCTTCGGTGGTGCAGAGAATTCAATGGCCTTGCTGCGGGGTGATTTCGGTTGAAGCACGGTGTGACTGCCGCTATAATCCGCCGCCGTTGAGATAGGGGGCAAACAAATGGATGTCCCGCAATACGTCGATGGGTTGACCGCCAAGGCCGTCGCGGCGGCGTGGTCTCTCGCCAACGCGTCCACCGATGCCAAGAACAGGGCGCTCCGTCTCGCTGCGGACGGGCTTCTCGCCGCCGAAGATGCTCTCAAGGCGGCAAACGCGAAGGACCTCCATGCGGCGCGGGGGCTGTCCGCAGCCATGATAGACCGCCTGACGCTCAACCACAGCCGCATCCGCAGCATGGCCGACGCCCTCCGGGTTGTCGCCGACCTGCCCGACCCCGTCGGCGAGGTCTTCGAGACTGTGGAGCGGCCGAACGGCCTCGTGATTCAGCGCGTCCGCGTGCCCATCGGCGTCATCCTCATCATCTACGAGTCGCGGCCGAACGTGACGGCCGACGCCGCTGGTCTTTGCCTCAAGGCCGGAAACGCCGTCATCTTGCGCGGCGGCAAGGAATCGCTCCACTCGAACCTGGCCATCGCATCGGTGCTCGCTGACGCTGCTGCGGAGGCCAGACTAGACCGCAACGCCGTCCAACTCGTCAGCACGCCTGACCGTGCGGCGGTCGATCTGCTCCTTGCGGCCGAGGGCAAGGTGAACCTCGTCATTCCACGGGGCGGCGAGGGGCTGATCCGGGCCGTCGTTGAGAAATCCAAAATCCCTGTCATCAAACACTACAAGGGCGTTTGTCACGTATATGTGGATGCCGCCGCCGACCTGGACATGGCGGAGCGGATCGTAATCAACGCGAAGTGCCAGCGGCCGGGCGTCTGCAACGCAATGGAGACGTTGCTTGTGCACGTCAACGTTGCGAGCGAGTTCCTCCCACGGATCGTCCCCCTGCTCCGCGAAGAGGCGGTCGAGGTCCGCGGCTGCGAAAAGTCCCGCGCCATCGTCCCCGATCTCCGCCACGCGACAGAAGACGATTGGTATGCCGAATACCTAGACCTCATCCTCGCCGTCCGCGTGGTCGATTCCATCGAGGAGGCAATGGAGCACATCCGCAAATACGGTTCGGCGCACACCGACGCCATCGTGACGCAGGACGCCGCCGCAGCCGAGCAGTTCGTTCGGCAGGTCGATTCGTCGTCGGTGATGGTGAACGCTTCGACACGCTTCAGCGATGGCGGCGAATATGGCATGGGCGCCGAGATCGGCATCTCGACGGACAAGATTCACGCCCGCGGCCCAGTGGGGCTTCGTGAACTGACCAGCTACAAGTTCGTTGTGCGCGGAAGCGGGCAGGTCCGCACCTAGGCCGATGCGGCGCGCAACCGTGTGCCGTTCCTACTCGCCGGACCGGCGGAGCAAGATTCCGCAATCTCGGAACGGCTGCCGCGCGGGCATGCCCTTGGATAATACGAAGCGGGCGGACCCCCGGCTGCTGGGCGCTGGGCATCGGCAACTGGCTCACCAACTACACGCCTGTCGAGAACTACATCATTCCGCTGGAAGAGGGGCGAGCCGTCGCCGGCTGATTCGGCCGCCGTTGACGCCCGCCCCGCGCGCCCCTATAATCCCTCCTGTCTGAATGAGGATCGCGCGATGTTCGAGCTGACCGTCAAGGCCGAGTTCGCCGCCGCGCACCGCCTACGCGAGTATGCGGGCGCCTGCGAACGGCTCCACGGCCACAACTACAAGCTCGACGTCGTGCTCCGGTCGGAACGGCTCAACGAAGCCGGCCTCGTGGTGGATTTCAAGGATGTGAAGACGGCTCTCGCAGAGATTCTCGGCCGCCTCGACCACCAACTGCTCAATGATGTCGAGCCGTTCACGACCGTGAACCCGTCGGCGGAAAACATTGCGAAGCACGTCTGCGAGGAGTTGGCGAAGCGGATGCCAGAGGGCGTCGCGGTCAGGAGCGTTACCGCGTGGGAATCCGACCGCTGCGGAGCGACGTATCTTTCTTGAAAGGACCCGCGTAGGCAAGGGCGATGAAACCAATCATTCAGGTCGCGTTGGACTTCGACGAACTGCCGCGGGCGCTGAAGCTCGCTCATGAGGCCGTGGCCGGCGGGGCCGATTGGCTTGAAGTCGGCACCCCGCTTCTCAAGAGCGAAGGGATGAACGCCGTCCGCGCGCTCCGCAAAGAGTTCCCCGACCGCAGGATTGTCTGCGACACGAAGACGATGGACGCCGGCCGCGCCGAGATGGAGATGGCCGCGAAGTCCGGCGCGAACGTCGCCATCGTTATGGCCATTGCGCCCGATGAAACGATCCGCGACGCCATCCGCGCGGGCAGGCATTACGGGATCGAAGTCGTCGCCGACCTGATGGGCGTGGCCAATCCCGCCGACCGGGCGAAGCAACTCGCCGAATGGGGCATCGACCAGCTCTGCGTGCACACACCCATCGATGAACAGATGACGGGGAAACTCTCGTTCGACTGCGTGAAGGCCGTCGCCGCCGCCGTCGGCGTGCCCATCTCCGTCGCCGGCGGAATCAACTCCGAAACGGCCGCCGCTGCCATTGCCGCGGGCGCAAGCATCGTCATCGTCGGCGGCGCGCTGACGAAGGCCCAAGACGCCCGCAAGGCCGCCGCCGAACTGCGCCGAGCCCTTGATGAGCGCATCAGCATCTCCACGCACCTCTTCAAACGCGCCAGCGCCGATGCCGACATCCGCAAGGTCTTCGAACTCGCGTCCACCGCGAACATCTCCGACGGCAACCACCGCGCCCCGTGCCTCGAAGGCATCCGACCGGTGACACCCGGCGTCAAGATGGTCGGCCGCGCCGTCACTGTCCGCACGTATCCCGGCGATTGGGCGAAGCCGGTCGAGGCAATTGACGCGGCGGAGCCTGGCTCAGTCATCGTCATCGCGGCGGGCGGCTGCCCTCCGGCCGTGTG
>CAZBRH010000076.1:6868-7154 GCA_964494245.1 uncultured Planctomycetota bacterium
CGAACTCGCCACAAACAGCGCGATGCTCAAGAAAATCGCGGGCGTCGTCATCGACGGCGCAATCCGCGACACGGCCGACATCCGAAAGCTCGGCTTTCCTGCGTTCGCAAGGCACATCTCGTCCCACGCTGGCGAGCCAAAGGGCATGGGCGAGATCGGCATCCCCGTCGTCGTCTCCGGCGCTACGGTCTGTCCCGGCGATTGGGTGGTGGGCGACGACGACGGCGTGCTTGTGATTCCGAAGGAGCGCGTCGTCGAGATCGCGAACCGCGGGCAGGACTGCCTC
>CAZBRH010000076.1:7173-13402 GCA_964494245.1 uncultured Planctomycetota bacterium
AAAAGGAGAACCGCATCCGCGCCGAGATTACGGAGGGCAAGTCCACACTCGCTCAGGTTCAAAACCTGCTCCGTTGGGAGAAGGTCTAGGTTTCATGATGCCGCACATTGGATGGCGGAGGACGAAGCGCGCAATTTGCGGCGTCAGCGCCGTTCTCCTCGCTGGTTCTCTGGCGTGCGCCGCCGGAAGACCGTCGCCGCCCGAGCAGCCAAAGTCCGGCCCCGGCGGCGCGGAATACGCGCACGCCGAGGTCGCCATGACCATCGCTGGCGACGGGCGCGACAAGGTCTGGATTTTCGAGCCGGCGAAGCCGTCGCCAGCAATAGCGCCGGTCATCGTGTTCCTGCACGGCTGGGGCGCCGTCGGGCCGGCATACTACATCGAATGGATTCGCCACATCGCCCGGCGCGGCAACATTGTCGTCTATCCCCGGTATCAGGAATCGCTTCTGACGCCGGCGCCGCGGATGCCGGCGGCCGTGAAGGCCGCCATCCGGACGGCCCTGGCCGAACTCCGGAAGGAAGGACGAGTCCAGCCCGACGAGGCGAAGGTAGCGGTGATCGGGCATTCGCTTGGCGGCATCATGGCAATGAACCTGGCCGCCGAGGCGGGCCGGGACGGGCTGCCGCAGCCGGCCGCCGTGATGTGTGTCGAGCCGGGCGAGCCGAAACACGCTCCCCGCTCTTCTGGACGCTTTATTCCGATACCAAGCATCATGGGCGACCATTCGGCGGTGCCGAAGGGAACGCTCGTCCTTATCATGGTCGGCGGCGACGATACGATGGTCGCCGATGTCGCCGCCAAGGTCATCTGGAAAAACATCCAGCACCTGCCAGAGGCGGACCGGGATTTCGTCACGGTCGTCTCCGACCGCCACGGCTCGCCGACGCTTGATGCGACTCACCTTTTTCCTCTTGCTCCAGCGCGGAACTCGCTCGTCGGTTGGACGGCCGGCGGGGTGGATGCGCTCGATTGGTTCGGCACGTGGAAACTCTTTGACGGACTGACCGACGCCGCATTCCGTGGGAAAAACCGCGGATACGCGCTCGGCAATACGCCCGAACAGCGGCACATGGGCAAGTGGAGCGACGGAACCCCGGCCAAGGAACTCCGAGTCGCCGACAAATGAGACAGAGATTCTTTGCCTCGCTCAGTCTGGGAAGCGTGGGGCGGGTTCTGTTCCTCTGCCCGCTGCTTTCGGCCGCGACCGCCCTTGCCGGAAATGCCATCGAATGCACGCTCGCGCCGGACGGCTCGATTACGACGTGGCTCATCTCGCCCGCATACAAGCCCGACACTACGGCGGGGTTCGCGAAGGATCTCCTTCCCGTCAACGCCGGCGAGACGAGCGGCATGCGGCGCGAAGAAAGCGAAGGCCCAGTCCAGTGGCGAGGCGAGGCGTTCACCGCCGCCTATGTCGACCTAAGCGAGCGGTGCAGGGAACTCGGCGGAGAAGCGATCTTCTACGCCGCCTGCGAACTGCGGGCGCAGAAGCCCGGGACGTATGCGCTCGAGGCGGTGCACTGGTCGAACCTCTCGGTCTGGCTTGACGGCAGGCCCGTCATCGAGGCCGCCGGTTCGGACAACGACCTCTTTCTCCCTCGCACGCGGGCGGCCATCACGCTCAAGGCAGACCAGAATCACTATCTGCTCGTGAAGCTCGGCTCGAAGGGGCGGCAGGCGCTGTTCAAGCTCTCCCTGCTTGTTCCGGCGGATGCCGCCGAGGAGCGGCTGGACCCCGCGCCCGTCCGGTGCATCCTGCGCGTTCCCGACAACCGCGCGGGCGAGCTTCTCGCCGGCGCGCTGGAACTCTACTCGACGTCAGGCGGCATCGTCCGCGCGGACAAGGCGGTCGAGATGTTCCTGGGCGCTCGCGCCGGATGTCCGCTCCTGCCCGGCGACGTCGAAGTCCGGGCGAGCGTCTCAGACCACGAGGGCCGGGAAGTCAAGGCGTTCGAGCCACGAACCCTCCGCGCGGCGGGCATCGCCTCGTCGCCGATCTCATTGGCGTGGATGGTTCCGAGAGAGCCGGCGCCGCCTTACTGCACGGTGAGGGCGGAAGTCCGGCTCGGCGGCAAGGCGCTCCGCGAAATCCGGCAATCGTTCTACGTCGCGGAAGGCGTGGCGCGCTGGGCCAACTTGCTCACTCGGCGCGCACAGCAGGCCGAACTTCAGCTCGGTCCCCGCGGCCGCTACACGGCTCCCGATTTCGCGCTTGCGCGGCTGAAGCTCGAAAAGGCATCGCTCTACGCGCGCGGCGACGGGGTCGCCGGTTCTTCGCCCGCCCGGATGATCGAGGAACTCCGCGAGTGCGAGGCCGCCTTGGCGCGCCTCGAAAAAGGCGGCGAGCGCCCCGTTGAAAAAGGGCTTGCTGAGCACGCCTACCTTTCGTCCATCGACGATGGCCCGCAGCCCTACTATGTCTTCGTTCCTGCAAAGCACGACGGCCGCACGCCCCTACCCGTCATCGTCTATCTCCACGGGTATAACCCCGACCTGAACAAGCTCAATTGGCAGCTCATCCCGCCCGAACTGCTCGAATACTGCGATCAGCACGGTTACTACCTCGTCGCGCCCTTCGCCCGGAGCAACACGGATTTCCAGGGCGTCGGCGAAATGGACACCATCGAGGTCTTCCGGCTCTTTGCGAAGCAGTATCCCATGGACGCCGACCGCGTGTTCCTCCTCGGCTACTCGATGGGCGCGATGGGGGCGTTCACCATCGCTGCCCACTATCCGGACGTGTGGGCGGGGGTCATCTCCGTCGCGGGCCGCGCCGATTACTACCTTTGGAAGGACCTCGACCGCAGAAAGGTCGAGCCATGGAAGCGCCAGCTGCTCGATATGGAGTTCGGAGCGGAGATGGTCGGCAACTACCGCAATCTGCCGATGCTCCTTTACCACGGGAGCGCCGACACCCTCATCAAAGTCGAACAATCCCGGTCCCTCTCGCGCCGCCTCAAGGGGCTCGGGGCGGACGTGACCTATCACGAGCTCGAAGGCCAAGACCACTGGATTATGGAGTCCGTGCTCCGCGACGACGCCATCTTCCAGTGGATGGCGGCACGCAGGCGCGATGCATGGCCCCGCGAAGTCGATCTCACCGCGCACACGATCCGCTACCGCCGCGCGTATTGGGTCACCGTGCTCGAACTTATCCGCTGGGGCGAGCCGATCCGCGTCCACGCCAAACTGAGCGCGGACAGGTCGGTGCTCGACGTGAAAACGGAGAATGTGGCCACCTTGCGGCTCGACCTCGAAAAAGAGGTGGTCGGCGAGAAGCCGAACCTCGCCGTCCTCATCAACGGCAAGGAGCATAAGGTCGATGCCCTCGGACCCGCGACGTTCACCATCGTCCCGGTGGAAGCCGCCGGCAAACGGCGCAAGACTCCGCTCCTCTGCGGACCGGTCAAGGAGGCGTACAACCGCCGCTTCACGATGGTCTTCGGCCTCGGCGCAGGGAAGCCCGAAGACGCCGAGCGGTTCGAGCGCGACATCCAGCAGGCGGCGACCGAATGGTACGCCTTCACAAAATCCACGCCCCTGGTCAGGCGCGATACGGATATCGACGATACGGACATCAAGACCTCAAACCTCATCCTCTACGGCACGCCCTCGAACAACACTGTCCTTGCGAAGATCGCCGATAAGCTGCCCATCCGCATCACGGATGCCGGGTTCGAGTTTCAGGGAAAGGCCTACGACGCCGCACGGCACGGCCTCGTGATGATCTATCCCAATCCGCTCAATCCGGAGAGATACGTGGTCGTGCGATCCGGGCGGCCCTATGGCCGACGGCTTCCGCCCAACCACAAACTCGACTTGTTGCCGGACTTCGTGATCTTCGCGGAGGGGAGCGATTACGACGACACCGACAAAGCCGTTGTCGCCGGTTTTTTTGACGAGAACTGGGAGGTTGCCGAGCGGCTCATCTGGCGCCGGGGCGACAAGGACCCCGATCCCCGAACCCGCCCGGCCATACCGCCCCTCGAAAACGAGCGCTAGCCAGCCCTCAACGAACTTTGGAGCGCAACCCATGGACGTTTTCTCTTGACTTGCCTTTCGCGCGCGGGATAATACACGAGGCTCCGCAGGGCTCCCCAACGTGATGACGATTGCAGACCGCAGAAAGGCCCCCGGTGACCTCCTGCCCGCAAGCCCGGCCATTTCGTGATGGTCGGCCTGTGTGCCGACCGAGTTTTCCTGCCACGCATTACCGCCGCGATGTCCATCCCCCCCAGGATTTCTGCGGACTGTTCGGGATATTTGGGGCCCCCTACGCGGCGGAGCGGGTGTACTACGGGCTGTATGCGCTACAACACCGCGGCCAGGAGAGCGCCGGCATCGCCGCTTCGGACGGCAGCCGTGTGCGCCTGCGGCGCGGCATGGGCCTCGTCTCGCAGGTTTTCGCGCCTTCCGATTTCGAGTCCACGCTGGCGGGCGGGGCGGCGATAGGCCACGTCCGCTATTCGACCACGGGGTCCTCCGAACTGGCGAACGCGCAGCCGATCATCGCGCAGCTCAAGCGTGGCGAAGTGGCCGCCGCCCACAACGGCAACCTTGTCAACGCCGCCGAGCTCCGCGCCGAGATGGAGGAAGACGGCTCGATCTTCCAGACGACGAGCGACAGCGAGGTCGTCGTCCACCTCCTCGCGCGCTCCCGAGCGGAGAACATCACGGATATGGTTCTCGACGCCTTGGATCGGATCGAGGGGGCGTATTGCTTCCTATTCCTTACGCCGAGGCAGCTTATCGCAGCGCGCGACCCCCGCGGGTTCCGACCGCTGTGCCTCGGGCGGCTGGGCGACGCGACCGTTATTGCTTCCGAGTCGTGTGCGCTCGACATCATGGGCGCCGAGTACGTCCGCTCGATAAAATCCGGTGAAGTGATCGTGGTGGACGCCGACGGCGCCCGGACGGTGCGCCTTGCGCCGGCGCCGCGGAAGGCCCACTGCATCTTCGAGTTCATCTATTTTTCTCGTCCGGACAGCTGGATTTTCGGAGACAAAGTGGACAAGGTGCGGCGGCGGCTGGGGCGGCTGCTCGCTGAGGAGCATCCGTGCTCTGGGGCCGATATCGTCATTGCCGTTCCGGACTCGGCCAACACGGCGGCGCTGGGCTATGCGGAAGCGTCGAACATCCGCTTCGAGATCGGACTGATCCGCAACCACTACATTGGACGAACGTTCATCGTGCCTCATCAAGAGCTGCGCGACCGCGACGTGCGGGTCAAGTTCAA
Source organism: uncultured Planctomycetota bacterium (assembly GCA_964494245.1). Lineage (GTDB taxonomy): Bacteria > Planctomycetota > PUPC01 > PUPC01 > PUPC01 > CAZBRH01. The sequence continues at coordinate 12,413 of CAZBRH010000076.1, forward strand.
CCCCGTGGGCGGCGTTCTCAAGGGCAAGCGGGTCGTCCTCGTCGAGGACTCGATCGTCCGGGGGACGACGCTGCGGAACCTCGTTCGGCTCGTCCGGAGCGGCGGCGCGGCGGAGGTGCACGTCCGCGTGAGCTCGCCGCCGATCATATCGCCGTGCTATTTCGGCATTGACATGTCGACGCACAAGGAACTCATTGCTGCGAACCGTTCGCTCAGGGAGATCGAGGCGTTCGTCGGCGCCGATTCGCTCGCCTACCTTTCGGTCGGCAAACTGTTGGAAGCAGTGGACGATCCGGGAGATTTCTGCGTGGGGTGCTTCACGGCGAAGTATCCTGCGCCTGTCCCGAAAGATTTCGAGAAGGAGATGTTTTCCCCGAAGAGGTCGTGTGATGCCTGACTTGGCGCTCCTCGCTCTCGAAGATGGCACGATCTACGAAGGCCGCTCCTTCGGCGCACGCGGCGAGAGCGACGGCGAGGTCGTCTTCAACACGAGCATGATCGGCTACCAGGAGGTGCTGACCGACGCCTCTTACCGCGGCCAGATCGTCGCCATGACCTACCCGCTCATCGGAAATTACGGCATCAACGAGGAGGACAACGAGTCGTCGCGGCCATGGCTTTCTGGATTCGTCGTCAAGGAGGTCAGCCGCCGGGTCAGCAACTGGCGCGCGACGAAGACCCTCGGCGAGTTCCTCAAAGAACACGGCATCGTCGGTATCGAGGGGATCGACACGCGGGCGCTCACCCGCCACATCCGCGCAGCGGGGGCCATGAAGGCCGTGCTCTCGACCGAAGACCTCGATCCGGCACGCCTTGTCGAAAAGGCCCGGCGTTCGCCCGGCCTCATCGGGCGCGACCTCGTCCGCGAGGTCACGTGCAGCGAACCGTTCGAGTGGACGCACGGCCTGCGGGGCGACGAGCCGTTCCGCGTCGTCGTTCCCGACTGTGGTGTGAAATATGGCATCCTGCGGCAGCTTGTCCGATTCGGAT
>CAZBRH010000076.1:13483-14131 GCA_964494245.1 uncultured Planctomycetota bacterium
CGGGCGATCCGGCTGCCGTGCCGTATTTCGTTGACCTGGTCCGCGACCTGATCGATCCGGCGGGCGACCGAGCCGTCCCCGTGTTCGGCATCTGCCTGGGGCACCAGATGCTCGGGCAGGCGCTCGGCGGGCGCACCTACAAGCTCAAGTTCGGCCACCACGGCGCCAACCACCCAGTGATGGACCAGAGGACACGCAAGGTCGCCATCACCACGCAGAACCACGGCTTCTGTGTTGACATCGATTCGCTGCCGAAGGGGGCGGCCGAGATTACGCATATCAACCTGAACGACGGCACGCTCGAAGGCATCCGCTGCACAGACCGGCCCGCGTTCTCCGTCCAGTTTCACCCCGAGGCGTCGGCGGGGCCGCATGACGCGAACTACCTGTTCGGCGAGTTTGTTGAACTCATGAAAGCGCACCGGTGAACGGGCAAGCGTAAGAGGAGGAAACGGGGAAATGGGGAAACGCGAAGGAAGAGGAATTCCCTCTGCGACGCTTCGAGTGGCACCAGAAAACACCTTCTCCTTTTTCCCCCCTCCCCCCTTCCCGCTTTCCCGTGTTCTTTACGGAGATTCCCGTGCCGCGGCGTGACGACATCCACAAGATTCTCATCATCGGCTCCGGGCCGATCGTCATCGGGCAGGC
>CAZBRH010000076.1:14186-14822 GCA_964494245.1 uncultured Planctomycetota bacterium
GCTCCGTGCCGACGGCTTTCACGTCGTTCTCATCAACAGCAACCCGGCGACCATCATGACCGACCCGGCGACGGGCGACACAACGTATGTCGAGCCGATTACGCCCGAAGTGGTCGAGGCGGTCATCCGCCGGGAGAAGCCGGACGCGCTCCTGCCGACGGTCGGCGGGCAAACGGCGCTCAACGTCGCCGAAGAGCTTGCGCGCCGGGGCGTGCTTGACCGGTATGGGGTCGAGATGATCGGCGCATCGCCGGAGGCGATCTCGCGCGCGGAGTCCCGTGAAGAATTCAAGAAGACGATGGAGAAGATCGGGTTGCGGGTGCCTGCGAGCGGCATCGCCACGATACAGCCGCTCGGCGATGGCGATTTCCACATCGTTCACGGCGGCCTGCTCGCGAAGGCCGTTGGCCTGCCGGCGATTATCCGGCCGAGCTTCACCCTGGGCGGAACCGGCAGCGGCGTCGCCTACAACGCCGAAGAGTTCGACGAACTCGTGTCTCAAGGCCTCGACGCCAGCCCGACGCACGAGGTCCTTGTCGAGCAGTCCGTCATCGGGTGGAAAGAGTTCGAGCTCGAGGTGATGCGCGACCACAAGGACAACGTCGTCGTCGTCTGTTCCATCGAGAACGTCGACCC
>CAZBRH010000077.1:0-13680 GCA_964494245.1 uncultured Planctomycetota bacterium
TCTCTGGCGGAAAGGGGAATGTGCGCGAGGACTTGGCAAGACGGCTGGCGACCGAGCCGAAGAAAGACGCGTTGGCTATCCGCTCTGGCTCCGGGGCATAAGTTATGCGCCGCTCCGGTTTCAGTCCTCTCTGCGCACTGAGGCGAGCACCTCAAGCGGAAGGCCAAGCCCCCTGTTGACCTGTCGCGAGGCGTTGTGCGTGAGCGTCTTTGCCCAGCAGCTCGCGCGGCGCGCGTGCTTGCGGCACCATGAGCCATCATGTAGAATGCCGCGCGTTGCGCTTTGCTTACGTTTCAGGAGGAGCGACTCGTGGCGACCTATGTTGTCACCGGGACCGCGGGATTCATTGGTTTCCATGTGGCCAAGCGTCTGCTTGCAGACGGGCACACCGTTGTCGGGTTTGACAACCTGAACGACTACTATCCCGTGGTTTTGAAGCGGGCGCGGCACGCGGAGCTGCGTCGGTTCGCCGGTTTTGCGCCCATCGAGGCGGACCTGTGCGACATCGAGACGTTCCGGGCCGCCGTCCGCCAACACCGTCCAGAAGTCGTCTGCCATCTGGCGGCGCAGGCGGGAGTTCGCTACTCGCTGACGAATCCCTTTGCCTATGAGAAGTCCAACCTGCTTGCGGCGCTGAACGTGCTGGAGGTCTGCCGACACGAGGGCGTCCGGCGACTCGTCTACGCGTCGAGCTCCAGTGTCTATGGCGGCAACCGGCAACTGCCGTTCAGCGAAGACCAGAACGTGGATCACCCCGTGAGTCTCTACGCAGCGACAAAGAAGGCAAACGAACTGATGGCCCACGTCTATACGCACCTCTTCGGCCTTCAGACCATAGGGCTGCGGTTTTTTACCGTCTATGGTCCGTGGGGTCGGCCGGACATGGCGATGTGGCTCTTTACGGAGGCAATGACGCAAGGGCGGCCGATCCAGGTCTTCAACTGCGGCAACATGCAGCGGGACTTCACGTATATCGACGACATCGTTTCCGGTGTGGTCGCGTCGATGCAGGTCGAAAGTCTCGATCCCTACGAGATTCTAAACCTCGGGAACCATCGTTCCGAGGACCTGATGCACGTCGTTCGTATTTTGGAACGCGAGCTCGGCGTTGAGGCGAAGATGGAGATGCTGCCGATGCAACCGGGTGATGTGCCAGCGACCTATGCGGACATCGACCGTGCGCGGGCGAAGCTGGGCTACGATCCGACGACGCCCATTGAGGCGGGGGTTCCGAAGTTCATCGCGTGGTATCGGGAGAACGCAGACCTGATTGCGCGCATACGCGCGGAACAGCGCGGAAGATGAGGCGAGAATCGACAGTGCACGGCCCCGGGTCCCCAGAAGGGGACCCGGGCGTGCCGCACGGTCCAAGATGAGCCGTTATTCCAAATCCTCTGGAAGTTCCTTGTAGCTTTCGACGGTCAGCCACTTTTCGCCGTCCTTCTCGGTGACGGTTCCGGTGACTTCGACCATCTTGCCGTCCATCTCGGCGGCGAGCTTCTTGCCGTTCTTGTCGAGCGTGATGCAGTAGTCGGTGCCGTCCGCGGTCAGCGTCGCTTCGATGATATTGTCGTCATCGTCGCGCGTGACGCTGACCTCGCCCTTGAGCGTCACCTTCTTGGCTTCGGCAAGACCGGATTTGCACAGCGTGACCACAAGCGCGGCAACCAGAACAAGAGATGCCAGTGTAAGCAGGCGTTTCATTTATGGATTCCTCCAAAAGCCGGCCCCGTAGCATACAAGGCCCCGGGGCCGAAAGTGGCCGTAGACCAATACAATCGCGTGTGGGTTTTGGGGCTAGCCGTTTCGGAGCCATTCTGCACCGTGCTCTATGGGGACCCTTGCCTCAAGGTTTTCCTTCTTGCGGCACGACACCGAGATCACCTCCTTTTGGCGGGGCGCCTGTTTTGTGTCTTGGCGCCCTCGTGCGGCAAGCAAGCCGGCTGTGTTTTCTGCCCCACTGTGGGTCGTCGAGCGACAAACCATAAGAATTATAACGCCCCCGCGAAATAAAGTAAAGTGCCCCACAGATTCTTGGAACGATTACGTGCCGCCTTTTCCCCTCGTTCCGAGTGCGGCTGGAAATAGCGGACGGAAAAAAGGAGTTTCCCCCGTGTGATGACGACAGAACGCATTCAGATTGCTAAGCATTCTAACGACAGCGCCCTCTGTGTGACGCGTGGGTGAAACTTAAACCGCGACACGACGGCAAGAGCGCCGTCGGAGGAACATACGCACCTCAAGCTGTGCTTCGCCGTCAACGCACCCGTCAGCAGGGCTACAAGGGGAAACCTGCGTGTTTCCTGCTTGCGCGAATTGTAATCATGCCGGTCGCGGTCAAGACCGGCAAGGTGGTCAGTGGCACGCGGAACTACTACTGTGGCCTTCCACTGCAATCGGGTTCGGTGCCGTGAAGAGCGAAAAGCTCCAATGCCCGTCCATCCAGTGCAGGTTGATGATGTGGTGGACCAGGTGGGCGCTGCTCATCTGCCGTCGGCGACCATCGGCCAAGACCATGTCGCTCGAGTGGAACATGGCTAGGTGGCCAAGCAACACAGAGGTCATTCCCATCGTGCTCAAGCGTTTGCCATTTGCATCAAAGACCGCGTCTTTGCCTGAAGCGTAGAGGAGCGCGAGCGGGCCGATCCCCAGGGCATCAGAGACGTGATACTCCGGCTTCCCGTTGGCGGACTCCACGCGGGTGACGGTCCCGCGCCGCCAATAGGCCACAAGGCCCAGAGGCCACCAGTCGGTAGATTCCAGACGCGTCATCGTGTTGGAGCTGGCTTCCGTCTTCAGGGCTTTCCATTCTGCCTCGTATCGGGCCACATCGCCCTCGGACAGGTCGCGGTCCAACGCCACCTCCTTGAAGGCATTGGGTCCCACGCACCCCGTCAGCAGGGCGCTCCCGACGAGGGACAACGTGAAAACAGCACATCTCTTGCTCATAAACCAGTCTCCCAATCTTGCCACAGTTCTTCGAGTTCTCTTCGGAGAGCGGGCCGGACCGCGAACACCGCGACCAGTACCGTCGCCCACAAGAACGCCAGACACTGGAAAAGCCACCGCATTTCTCTGTCCTTCACTCTTCATTGGGCTTCGGAGGTTTAGCCGGGCAGCAGGAGCACGAGCAGTTTTGGTTCTGCTTTTCGCACCCACATGCCACGCCCTCTTCGCAGCCGCAGGCGCATTCCTCGCATGCGCCTCTGCATCGGTCCTCGCACTCGCAATTGGAGCACGGGGACCCCTTGCAGTCGCACCCTGTATTGTCGGCGCAACCGCATCGACAGTCCTGACACACGCAGTTGCTGCGGTTATCGCGCTCCGACCGACGAGCTTGGATCCCGGCGTATGCGGTCAGAACCGCGGCCGCCCCGAAAAGCAACAGCAAAATGACGACTCGCCCACGTATCCTGGTCATACCATCTGGCTCCTAATTGAGCCGCACTTCGGCGGCTTACGTTCACGCGGCAAATCGAATCGCGACTGTTGCGATCCTTGCGCCGCATACAAAAACAAGAAAACGAACGCAGACCTAGTTATGGCATGGCCGTGTTCCTCCTTCCTCGCCTCCCTTGGTTGGCTCTGTAGGATCGGCCGGGCAGCGTGGGCAGGTGCAAATCCCTTGCTCGCCCGCAGCAGGGCCGGCCGTTCCCTCGCCGCGGCCGCAGCCGAGAATCTCACACGCTCGCTCGCAGCGGCTGTCGCACGCGCGAAGGAACGGTTCGAGGTGTGCTTGTTGTTCCGGCCCACCCCAAGCTTTGAGCTGTTGGAGGATGCTCTTCTGGAAGTGCAACATGTAGGCGATCTTCGAAACCACAAGGCCGCGCCCCGGTTTCGGGACGTCCTGACTCGCGTCAAGTGCCTTCTCGGATTCGTGGAGCATCGCCCGCAGCAGTTCCCGATTGATGTGGCCTCCCTGCTGGTACCTACGCACGGCTTCGGTCAAGCGCTTCTCCGAGAACACGATCCGCAGCTCGACTTGGTCTTCTGCATTCATCGCTAGCAGGAACCGAACCCGCTCAGTAAAGAGCTTGACGGGATACAGTAGGTCCCCTGGGACCGTGTGACTCGACGCAGCAACGGCACCCCAGCCGATCAGAAACACAAACGCCAGTGCCGCGGCTGCACGCCACAGCACCGCTGCCGAGAAGAACGGCGATCGGTTCCGTGCCCGGCTTCTGCCCGCGTCTTCACGCGAAAGCGACGCCAAGAGGCGCGAGACCGCTGCGGCAGATGGAGACGGTTGGGGCAGCGCCTCGAGCTCGCCTGCAAGCGCCAGCAACGGGCGCACCGTGTCCGCCACGCGAGGGTGCTGTTGGAGGATCTCTTCTGGGCTGCCACCGTTGCGAGATTGTTCGATGCACAGATCGAGCGCGTCTGCTGCAGACAGGGACTTATTCATTGCCACTGCCTCCCAAGAGGTCGCGCAGCGCGCACAACGCTCGGAACTGGAGTGCGCGAATTGCTTCGGGTGTTCGGCCTGTAATCTCGCCGATTTCGGCGTTCGATAGCCCTTGGATGAACTTGAGCGTAATGAACTCGCGCTGGTCTTCGGTCAATGCGCTGATGGCGTTCTCGATGTCCAATCTTCTGGCGGCAGCCGCGGGATCGTTGCTGCGGGACAAGGCAAGTTGTGCGGCACTGTCACTCATCGGCTCCTCTTTTCTGGCCCTTGCCGACCGAGCGTGGTCGGCAACAACGTTCGCGGCGATGCGATACAGCCATGGGAAAAACGAACCTTTCTGGCCACCAATGCCGCGCAGGACACGGAGCAGCACCTCCGCGGCAAGGTCTTCGGCCTCGTCCGCCCCGACGCGATAGTGCATATACACCAGGAGCTTTGGATACACCTGCTCGCACAGGGCGGCTAACGCTTCCGGGACCTGTTCCCGCGCCTGCCGCAACAGCCAGATGCTTACGTCGTCGCTCAAGTTTCAATTCCTACCAGTAAAGACGGAGTTTGTGGCTGAAACGTTACGCAGACAGGGCGTTTTTGTTGGTTCCTCGACAAATATTGCGTATGTCGAGTGCACCTCTACCGTCAGTATATCCGGGAAGAGGTAAATTGCCTACTAAAATAGTAGGAGTTGCGCGCCGACGGCAACTCGTCCCCGGTGGGTTCGGCCTACTTCCCCAGTCCGACCAGTTCCCGCGTCAGGATCGTGATGTGCCCCATCTCTTCGTGGATGATGGCGTCGATCTTATCGCGCCCGAGGTGTTCGGGCACGGCCTCCTGGACGCCCAGGTAGAAGATGACCGAATCCTTTTCGAGATCGATGGCGGTGCGAAGGATTTCCGCCAATCCTTCCTTTCCGGTGAGCGCCGCGGCGGGGTCTGTCCGCAGGTCAAACACGCGCCCGTCGGCAATTGCCCGCAGGTACAGCGCGGTCTCGCGCCGGCCCTCGACGTCGAAGAATCGGGCGACCCAGCCCGGCGCCTCGAGGCGCAAGTCCTCGCGCATCGCCGCGAAGGTGCGCTCGTGCTGCACTTCCATCTCTGCGAGCCTGAGCAGCAGGCCGCGCGCCTCGCCGGCGGAGGCGCATCCTGCGGCGCGGCGGTAGAACCTCGCGCCGTTGCGTTCCATCTGCTCGGCGATCTCGAATATCTCGTCGGCGTTGAATCCGACCGCGTTTGCCATGTCAGTCTCCTTCTGAGCATGTCCTCGCGCCCGGTGGGTGAAAAAGGAGCGTGGGAGCACGAGGCGGGGGGCAGGGGATCTTGCGCCCACGCCCCCGAGCTCCCATGCTCCCATGCCCAGCCAACACTATTGGCTGCACGAGCCGCCGCAGCAGCCCGAGGCCTTCTTGCGCTTCATCTGCTTGCCGCAGCATACAAGGTCGCACTCTTCGATGCAGCCGCAAACCTTCTTCACCTCGACCTCGATGCCGCAGCCGTCCTTATCGGCGCAGACAAAGACATCGCCCTTCTTGATTTCTGCCATGACCGTCTCACCTCCTTTCGGCACAAACGGGGCCAGCGGACGAAAAAAGCCCAGAGCGGTTTATCCTTTCAGAAGCCACAAGCTCAACGCCATGACCAGCATGCCAGCGATAGCGCCAAGAATCGGCGTGTGCTCGCTGCCGAACGACTTGGCCGCGGGAATCAGCTCGTCGAGCGAGATGGCGACCATAATGCCGGCGACAACCGCAAGCGTTCCGCCCATTACGGCGGGCGAGAGGAACGGCAACAGAATCAAGCCGGCAACGGCCGCCCCGACCGGCTCGCTCACCCCCGAAAGGAACGACCAAAGGAACGCCTTTCCCCGGCTCCCCGTCGCTGCATAGACGGGCGCCGAGACGGCCAATCCCTCGGGAATGTTGTGGATCGCGATCGCAACGGCGATGGCGACGCCGAGCCGCACATCCTTCAGCGCTCCCGCAAACGTCGCCATGCCCTCCGGAAAGTTGTGAATGCCGACGCCGAGTGCAACGAGGACGCCGACCCGCATCAGCCCGTCCGCCTCTGCCCCGCCTGCGTGGTCGTGTTGTCCGATGTATTCGTGCGGCACCAAAAGGTCGATCAGGAAATAGCTCGACATTCCAACGAAAAACGCGATGTGCGCGGACAAGAACCCTATGTCTTCGACGCTTCCGCGTAGGAGCTCGACGAACGAGACGAGAAGCATCACGCCGGCGGAGAAGCCGAGTGTGAAGCCGAGCAGCCGCCGGCCGGGCCGGCGGAAGGCGAGGCCGAGCAAGCTCCCGAACGTCGTGGCCAGTCCCGCGCTGGCCGTCAGAAGTAACGCGGCGCCGAAGTTCTCGCGCATCGTCGTATCTCAACATCCGCCGGCCGGGCGCCGCCGGGTCAGATACCACGCCCTGCCGTCCGCTTCGATCAGCGCGTCGGCCTCTCTCGGCCCCCATGTTCCGGCCGGGTAGAAGGGCAGGGGGCCACGCCCCTCGCAGCCCTCGATGATGGGCGCGATGAACGCCCACGCCGCCTCGATCTCGTCGCGGCGCGTGAAGAGCGTCGGGTCGCCCAGCATCGCGTCAAGCAAGAGCCGCTCGTAGGCGTCCGGCGGCCCGCTCCCGAACGCCCGTTTGTATCCGAAGTCCATCTGGAACGGCCTGATCCGCATTGCTGGCCCCGGCACCTTCACCTGGAACCGCAGCGAAATGCCCTCGTTTGGCTGGATACGGATGGCGAGCACGTTGGGAGCCATCGGTCCAAAGGGCGCGGCGTTGAACAAGACCTGCGGAACGGCCTTGAAGTGCACCGAGATCTCGGTGACTCGCACCGGCATCCGCTTTCCCGTCCGCAGGTAGAACGGGACACCTGACCAGCGCCAGTTGTCGATCAGCGCAGAGAACGCGACAAACGTCTCCGTCCGCGAATCCGGTGCGACATCCTTCTCCTCAAGATAGCCGCAAACCCGCTCGCCGCGAACGTTGCCAGGACCATACTGCGCGCGGACGACGCCGTTGGCGGCGCATTCGCGCGGAATCGGGCGCAACGCCCGCAGAACCTTCACCTTTTCGTCCCGAACGGCATCGGGCGCGAGCGACCCCGGCGGCTCCATCGCAACCAGACAAAGGAGGTGCATCAAATGGTTTTGCACCATATCGCGGAGAGCGCCGGCCTTTTCGTAGTATGCTCCGCGTCCCTCCACCCCGACTGCCTCACTTACTGTTATTTGGACGTGATCGACGTATTTGTGGTTCCAGATTGGTTCGAAGATGCTGTTGGCGAAGCGCAGGACGAGAAGGTTCTGAACGGTTTCCTTGCCGAGGTAGTGATCGATGCGGAAAATCTGGTTTTCGGAGAAGACGGTGGAAAGGCGGGCGTTCAGTTCGCGCGCCGTGGCCGGGTCACGGCCAAAGGGCTTCTCGACGATAATCCGCGACCATGGCGTATCGGTCGTGCCGCGCCGTGCGAGGCCGCTCTCGCCGAGCCGGTCACTTATGGAACCAATCATGTCCGGCGGGACGGCGAGGTAGAAGAGCGCGTTGGCCGTGCGGCCGCTAGACTCGATGCGCCGCCGGAGTAGGTGAAAATCGTCGAGACGCTCATAGTCGAGCCGGACGTATTCTAGCTTGGCAGCGAACTGCGCCCATTCGCCATCAGTGGCGTTGCCAGGCCGCGCCTCTGCCATTCGAGCGCGGAACCCGGCATCATCGTAATTGCTGCGCCCGACGCCGACAATTCGGAAGTCATCGGGGAGCAGCTTCTGCTGGAACAAGCTGAAAATAGCCGGAATGAGTTTCCGCCGCGCGAGGTCGCCTGATGCGCCGAAAATCACAAGAACGAACGGTTGTTGACAGTCGATTGGCGATTGCCGATTGAAGATCGGCTGCGTCGGCTCACCCCGCACCATAGAGCAATTCCCACGCACGTCCCGTTTGGCCAATCCTCAATCAACAATCCGCAATTGGCAATTATCCGGCGGCTTTTTGAACCGCGGCGAGAGCTGCATCGTAATCTGGATGCGTCGTCAGCTCGCGCACAACCTGCTCATAAATCACCTTGCCGGCGCGGTCAACCACGAACACCGAGCGCGCAAGCAAGCCCATGTCCTTGATGAGCACGCCGTAGGCCGCGCCAAAATCCCGCCAGACGTGATCGGACAGGACACGGATGCGAGCAACCTTCTCGGCCTCGCAGAACCGCTTCTGCGCAAACGGCAAGTCCATGCTGATCGTCAACATAACCACGTCACCGGGGAGCTTCGCGGCCTCGTCATTGAAGCGTTTGGTCTGAGCCGAGCAGACGCCCGTATCGATGCTCGGCACGGCGCTGATGAGCACAACCTTGCCTCGGAAGTCCGAGAGGCGCACCGGTTGGAACGCACCATCCACAACGCGAAAGTCCGGCGCCGAGTCCCCCGCCTTGACGGCCCGCCCAAGCAGCGTGAGCGGATTGCCCTTCATTGCTACGGCGTTCTTCCGTTCTGGAAGTTTCACTGTTTCTTCTCCCTGTGAAATGCAGCTGGCGACGAGCAGCGCGGCGACCACAAAAGCCCCCACGCTCCCGCGCTTCCGTGCTCGCATGCGCCTCATGCCGCGCCCCCTGTCGGCGGCGGGGTGAAGACGCGCGTTGCGAGCTCGCGGTCAACCAAGAGCATCCCGCCCGCACTTTCGGAGCCGAGCTTCAGGTCGTCGATAAGCTTGCGGGCAGATTCCTCCTCCTCGACCTGTTCGTCGATGAACCACTTGAGGAACGAGTGCGTCGCGTGGTCCTTTTCCTTGAGCGCCAGGTCAGCGAGCGCGTTGATGAGACCTGTGACCTTGCTCTCGTGAGCAGCGACGGCCTCGGCGACCGCGACTGGCGACTCCCAATCCGTCGGCGGGCCTTCGATGGCCGTAAGGAGCACCCGTCCGCCCCGGGCCTCGATGAAGCCATAGAACTTGAGAGCGTGAACCATCTCCTCCTTCGCCTGCACGCTCATCCAGTTGGCCAGCCCCTTGAGGCCCTTCGCCGTCGCCCACGTCGCCATCGACTGATACAGATACGCCGAATACATCTCGGCATTGACCTGCTTGTTCAACGCCTTCTCCATCGTCTTGCTCAGCATGGCGTCCTCTCCTTTTTCTGTGTTAAGCTCCCTCGAAGTTCCATTGTTCTTCCTTCATGAACCAGTCGGCCGTGTGCTCGAAATACTCGAGGGTGTTTTCGAGCGCCGTGCGGTGAAACCGCTCAACGCCGACGAGCATCTGGCAGAGTTTGCGGACGTCTTCGTCCTCGCACTCGCGCGCCCACGTTTCATAGGCGGCGACGGACTTGTCCTCGATGTCGATTGCGAAGCGGATCGCCTCGGTATCGCGTTCGGACGCTGCGAGGCGCCGTAACTGCGCCTCGGGCACGTCGGCAAAGATGAACCGCAAGCGGCCGTAGAGGCGGCGGTTCACCTCTGCCGCCGTATCGACGTCCGCCGCCGCCCGCTCGACCCAGCGGATATGGTCTGCTTCGTCGTCTGCGAGCGACGCGAACATTTTGCGGACCTCGGTGCTGGACGCCCGCTCTGCCGCTTCGAGGTAGAACTTCCGCCCGTCGCGCTCCAGTTGAACCGCCGCGCGGACGACGTCCTCTCTTGTTTCGCTCATGGATCTCCTCCAGCCGCTCGCGGCGGCTCATCCTTATCCACTGCTTACGAATAACTCAACTCTTCCAAAGCCCATGCACGTTGCAGTATTCGCGCGCGGACAGCCGAACGGCGCCGCCGCAGCAGCCGGACCCGCAATCGAACACGGCCTCGGGCGCGTCCCCCGGCTTCAGATACCGGCGGCACAGGACCTTCTCGTCGTCCAGAAGCTCGATCCACTCGATGTAGTGCTTCGCTTCCATCGGGTGCGGAACGCTGCCGACCTTGACTTTGACGCCGCCCTCAACCCGTTCGATGACGGGCACGTGTTTCTCGGTCTTGAAATCCGCTGTCTTCTCGTCGAGTCGAGCCATCGGCTTGCCGCAGCAGACCAACTCGCCGGCGCCGCCGGTCAGAACCTCGACGACGTTTCCGCACGTGCTGCATTTGTAAACTTCGAGTCGCTTTGCCATCTCATTCTCCTTGTCTCATGCTCCGGGAATATCGGTTCCCGATTCCGCGGCCAGTTGCGCATATCCTACCAGAAAGTGGGAAAATCGCGCGCCGGATTCTCACCAGTTTTCGCCCAGCAGTTCGAAGTAGGCCTGCGGGTGGTCGCACGCCGGGCAAGTCTTGGGCGCTTCCTTGCCGCTGTGCAAGTAGCCGCAGTTACGGCAACGCCAAACGACGACCTGGTCGCGCTTGAAGACGCGCCCCACCTCGATGTTCGCCCGAAGCTCGTTGTAGCGCTTCTCGTGCTGCTTCTCGGCGACGGCGATGGCGGTAAAGATGCCGGCAACGTCGTTGAAGCCCTCCGCCTTGGCGACCTTCGCAAAGTTGGGATACATCTCCGTCCATTCGTAGTGCTCGCCGCCTGCTGCTTCCTTCAGATTCTCCGTCGTGGTCCCGATGACGCCCGCGGGAAACGCAGCGCAGATTTCCACTTCTCCACCCTGAAGCTGCGTGAAGAGCCGCTTCGCGTGTTCCTTCTCCTGGTCCGCCGTCTCCGCGAAAATGTCTGCGATCTGGATGCACCCATGCTTTCGCGCCTGGCTCGCGAAATACGTGTAGCGATTTCGCGCCTGCGACTCGCCCGCGAACGCCGTCAGCAGGTTCTTCTCCGTCTTCGATCCCTTCAACTCCATCTCCGCTTCCTCCTAGCACGAGGGGCAACAGGAACCGCCTCCTTCCGCCGAGCCGTCCTCCGGATGATCGTGTTCCTCATCCGTTCGAGGCAGGAAGGAGAGCAACAACACGGCGAGCAGCGCCCCGGCGCTGGCCGTGTGAAACGCATCCGGCTCGGTGTGGCACAAAAGGGAAACAGCAGGCGCCCCAGCAACGGCAAAGACGTAGTCGAGCAGAACACCCGCCCCGAACGCCGTGACCGCCACCGCGCCGAGGTAGACGAGCGCTGTCCGCGGCCCCATGATGCGCCAGACCGTCGCCAGTCCGGCGGCGTTCGTCGCCGGGCCGGTCATCAAAAACGCCAGAGCCGCGCCGGGGGAGACGCCCTTCATCATCAGCGCCGCCGCCACCGGCACGGACGCCGTCGCACACACATAGACGGGGATTCCGAGGAGCATCATCACGACAATGGCGCCGACGCCCACGCCCACTCCCACGAAAAAGTCGTCGGGAACAAACGCCGCGATGGCGCCCGCCGCCATTATGCCGACGATGAGCGCCGGGCCGAGGTCCCGCGGCAGATCGATGCAGCCGTATGTCAGCGCCCGCGCCAGGCCGACACGGTGCCCGTTCTTTGCACAGCAGGCGTTCGTGCACGCCTCCACCACCTGCCGGTCTGCCTTCCCATGCGGCTCGAGAGCGTCCACTGCGACGCCGCCAATGACCCCGCTCACGAACGCCGCCAGCGGCCGGAATACGGCAAAAACCGGCCCTAGCAGCGAGAGCGTCACGAGAATGCTGTCCACCCCTGTCTGCGGCGTCGAAATGAGAAATGCCGTCGCCGCGCCGCGCCCCGCGCCGTGCTTCCGTAGAGACACGGTCACCGGCAAGACGCTGCACGAGCACAGGGGCAGCGGCACGCCGAGCAGCGACGCCTTGAATACCGGCCAAAGTCCGTGCCCGCCCAGGTGCTTTTCGACAAGTCGCGGCGAGACCAGTGCCGACAGAAGCCCCGCCGCAAGGAAGCCGAACAGGAGATACGGCGACATCTGCGTCAGCGTCGCCCAAAGCGCGGAGTATGCCTTTTCCAGCGCGTCAACCATGCGCTGCCACCTCCTCGCACCCGCATTCCCGCAGAAACGCTCCGAGGTCACCGTCCGACCGGATGCCGAGCCGCGTGAGTGCGAAATCATAACGCACCGGGTCATCCGGCTCTATCGAGGCGAACGCGGCGGTTATTTCGGCTGCCGTTCGCAGGTCTGCCTGGTTCCGCCGCGTCAGACCCAGCGCCAAAGCAATCCGGTGCATGTGCACGTCCAACGGCACGAGCAGCATGGATGCCCCTACCGCCCTCCAGCCGCCGGGGTCAACCGCGTCCCGCCGCACCATCCAGCGAAGAAAGAGGCAAAGCCGCTTGCACGCGCTGCCCTGCCGAGGAGACGGCAAGAGGTGACCGAGCTCGTCGCCCGCCGCGGCGCGCAACTCTGCCGCGAACGCCGCCATGGCTGGCACAATGTTGTCCTGGCCATCGAGTCCGGCCGCAAAACAGGATTCGAGCGACCCGTGCCGCGCCCGGATGGCTTTAGCGGCAAGGAGCAGGGCCGCCATTTGCTCGCCGCGTGTGAACCGGTGTCGGAAGCCGGCAAACACTCGGTGAAGCTCATCCCTCTCGGTCTCATCCACGAACCGCGCGGGGTGCGGGCCAAGTTCCCGCAGCACTTCACCGACGCTGCGCAGGATATGCGCGACTCGACCGTAAGCGAGCGACGAGGCAACAAGCGCTGCGACCTCGCGGTCGGCAACATCGGAGTAAGCGTAAAGGAATTCAAGCGGGTCCGGGCGGACGGCCTCACGGCGATTGTATCGCGCGTAGAGAGCGTCGAGTTGCGGCTTGAGTGTCTTCGCGTTCACGTCGTTCATCGCCTATCTGCCGTTTGGTGTTTCTGGCATTCTGGGCAGAGGCCGATGAGTTCGAGCCGATGTCCGAGAATCTTGTATCCGCGCACGGCGTCCCGCCCAGTTTCGATGTGTGCGTGTGGCTCGCAACCTACGTCATCGACCCGTTCGCAGCGGATGCATCGGATGTGGCAGTGATTGGTCGTGTTGGCATCGAAGCGGCGCTGCGTTCCGCCCAGTTCGAGCTTCTGCACCACGCCGAGTTCCGAAAGTTGGTCGAGGTTCCTGTAAACGGTGGCGAGACTGATGCGGGGGAGTCGTCGCCGCACGCGGTGGTAAAGCTCATCCGCCGTCGGATGGCGGTTCGTCCGCCGAAGCTCGTCCAGGATTACCGTCCTCTGCCGCGTGTTCCGCATGGTTCCGCCATCAGACAACAAGACAATCAATAATAATGCTTCTCATTATCGTTTACCAGAAAACGCAGTTCCTGTCAAGTTATTTCTGTGAAAATTCCCAGCGCGACAAGAGTTGGTGTTTCCGCTCGAACGCTCCCTCGCCCCCGGTCTTCGGACTGGTGCTTCAGGGCAGCGCGCGCGAAAACGCGCAACCAGCGGCGCCGATGATCCCCGCGTCGCCCC
>CAZBRH010000077.1:13690-13911 GCA_964494245.1 uncultured Planctomycetota bacterium
GTAACGCGGACGGAACAATTCGCAAGGGGCGCTGGGACACCTTGAAGCACCGCGCGCTCATTTCCGCCCGCAGCGGCCCAAGGAGCATCTCGCCCGCGTTGACCATCCCGCCGTGAAGGACAACGTGGTCGGGGTTGAAGATGTTGACGAGACTGGCAACGGCGACGCCGAGGAAACGCCCGGTCTCTTCCATAATCTCCCGCGCCAGCGCGTCGCCCGCA
>CAZBRH010000077.1:13934-14694 GCA_964494245.1 uncultured Planctomycetota bacterium
TCCTCGCCCGCGAGGATTGCTGCCCGGAGGGCGGAATCCCGTCCCGCCTGCACTGCTTCGCGCATGCGTGCGGCGACGGCAGTGGCCGACGCATAGGCCTCGACACAGCCCCGGTTCCCGCAATTGCACGGGCGACCATCGAACTTGATGGTCATATGGCCGAGTTCTGCCGCTGTGTCGGAGACGCCCCGCCAAAGTTGTCCACCTATTACAATTCCCCCGCCGACGCCCGTGCCGAGTGTCAGCAGCACCGTGCATTGGGAACCGCGCGCCGCACCAACCCACGCTTCCCCGAACGCAGCAGCGTTCGCGTCGTTCTCCAAAAACACCGGCACCCCGACTTGAGGCCGAAGCATTTCGCAGAGCGGAACATTCTCCCAACGCAGATTTCCCGAACGATGCACAATGCCCGCCTTGGTATCCAGCGGGCCGGGCGATCCGACGCCGACCGCGGCGCACTTGCCAACGCCCGCCGCCGCAATGAGGTCATTCACAAGACCTGCGATGCGACGGATGACGTGTACAGCCCCTCCTTCGGCCTCGGTTTTGATGCTCTTTCGCGACAGGACCGTGCCGTCGCGGCGGACGAGACCCCCCTTGATGTTCGTCCCCCCCAGATCAATCCCGACCGCGTAGTCACTCATCGCTTGTTCACTCCGATTCTCGAAAGCAATTCCGGCAGTGCGGCCTTCAGGCGGCGGAACGCTTGGCCGCGGTGGCTGATTCTGTGCTTTTCCTCCGGCTCCAGTTCAGCGCACGT
>CAZBRH010000078.1:0-4335 GCA_964494245.1 uncultured Planctomycetota bacterium
ATCCTGATGGACGGGACTGATGGCGGCGGAAAGGTGGATTTCGCTCTCGCCCGGCGAACGATGCTTGCCGTGCGCCTCCCGATTACTGTCCACACCGTCATCGCTAATCTGAATACGTTCGAATACTGGTTCGCGGCAGGCGGATTCCTGTCGCCGCCCGGTGAGAACGATTTTGTCAAGCTGCCTGTGCGCGAATGGCTTCTGGAGCGGTAGCCGTCGCTACTCGATGTAAAGCCCCTCCTTTGGGATGCCTTTGGAAATCCGAGCGGCCAGTATCATCCGCTTCTCGCGGGCTTCGTCTTCGTCCAGCGCGAACAGCGGGCTGATTTCAACCGCCGCCCCAGGGGGAACGGAGACGCCCGCCGCCTCAATCCAGCGCTGGTGCTGTGCGACCATCGCCGCGCGCGCCGTTTCGGGCGAATCCGCTCCGCTGAAATTTTTTACGGGGGCGAACTCCTCCTCGCGGCGGACTTCCATCACAAGCGGGTTCCGAGCGCGCGGGATGCCGTCGAATACAAACCGTTCAAACTTGAATCCGTTTGGCTCCTTCGGATCGACCCGTTGTCCAGATTCGGAGAGGTAAGGAATCGCCTTGTGCGCCACGTGGAAGGGCAAATCCGCTTCGGCCATCCGCCGGGCGAACCCAACATCCATGACGTGGATCGCGATGCTGCCGAATGCGTATTTCAGCGAGCCGTCCGGCAGCCGTGTCCGTTGGAGGTCTTCGCTCATCTCGCTGTATTCGATGACGCGGAGTTCGCCCTTGATGTATCCGAAGACGCCGAGCTTTTCGAGCGGCTCCCGCTTTACAAGAACCTTGCTCGACATCTCGGAACCCGTCCGGATGTGCTCGCCGATGAAGAGCGGGTCCACGGCGGTGACGAGCGGGTTGTCCACTTGGAAATAGCAGATGTGGCGGATGCCGCGACGCGCCATGTCGTCCAGCGCGCCGCTCGACGCCAGCGCGAAATACGCTCCGCCGTGCCCGTCGGGGTTGACGAACACGTGGTCGCGCGCATCGAGAATAAAGCGCCCTTCGGCGTCGAACGCGGGGAGCATTCGCTGCATGCAGAAGAAGACATCCTCTGCGGGCAGGCCGAAGCGACGGTGCTCCTCGAAGAACGCGCGAACCGCCGCGTCGTTGGTCTCGCTCGTCATGACATAGAGCGGGATCGTTGCTTCGTAGCGCTGCCGGGCCGCGAGCACTTTCTCCGCGAGAATCTGGAAGAGCGTCTTCTTGCTGACCGGGCCGATGGCGAAGCATCCCTTCGGGCCGTCGAACCGGAGGCGAGACCCTTGCCCTCCGGCAACAACGAAGGCAGCAACTTCGCCCCGGCGGATCGCCTCCTCGCCGATGCGGCGCGCCGCTGCCAGCTCGCCGGCGGGCCGCCCCATCCGCATCACGGGCGCCGGTTCGAATGCCTCGACGAATTCGCCCGCGACGCCCTGCCGCGCGAGGCCGGCCAGCTTCCGCACGAGCGTGTAATCGAACGAACGGAGCTGCCGCGCGAGCCGCTCCCGTTCGCAGCCGCGCAGCGACGCCCAGTGCTCGGCAATCCGTGATTGGCCCGACCGGTGGAGTTCCTTCATCAGAGTCGAATCATCGGTCAGCACGTTCGCCCGCCTCCTTCTCCGTTTCCGCGCGCTCTCGGATGCGGCGGATAACCTGCTGAACCCAATCGTTGTCTTCGCGCATCTCGCGTGTCTCATTGAGGATAGAAAGAGCGGCTTTGGGTTCGAGCAAGGCCAATCCTTTCGCCGCGGCGAAACGGATGAACCAGTCTTCGTCAGTCAGTGGCTCACGAAATACATCGGCGGCGCTGTTCTGTCCGTGTCCCGCCGCGGCGAGAGCGGCGGCCCGGCGCACTTCGAGAACTTCGGGAGCCGCTGTTTTGACACGCGATCCCTCGTGGTGGCGCATCTTCTGCGCGACCGTGTAAAGCAGTCGGATGCGTTCGCGGAGTTCGCCCGGCGGGGCCTCGGGTGTCTTCAACCGCCCAAATGCATCCGCCGTAAGGAAGAATCGCAGGGCATGAATTGCCGAGACCCGCACCGCCGGCAATTCGGAGCGAAGCAACTCCCGCAAGATGGGCAGCGCCCGGTCGAGGTCCAGCGTCGCTACCGCCAGCCAGGCAACAATGCGCAATGTGCTCTCGTTTGCCTCTTGTGTTTGTGCAGCGAGGTATTCGCTGATCTCGTCGGTTGGGGTCTTGTCAGAAAGTCCCTCGAGCCAGTGGAGCCAGCGGCCTGTTCGCTTCAACGCTTCGAGCACATGGAGCCGGGCGGTGGACGGCGTGAGGCCATTCGCCGCGCCGCCCGCGAGGAGAAGTGCGGCGGTCATGCGAACGTCTATGTTCCCGTCGTGAAGCAGGGGCGCCAATTGGTCTAGAGCTCTCTCCTTGTTGATTACCGCAAAATTCCACATGGCGACGAGCTTGACGAGCGGCTCGCGGTCTCCGAGCATCTCAGTGACAAGTTCGACAGCTCTGCTGCCGCCGGCGTCGGCGATTTCCCACGTTGCCGCCGCGCGAACCCGCGGGTCCCGCCGGGTCAGCCCGCGAAGGAACGGGCGCGTGGGCTCCGGGTAATACTCTTCTGAGAGCAGGTTGGGGCCGTATCCGCGCACTAGCGGATACAAGAAAAAGCCGAGGAAGAGAACGGCCGCCGCCGAGGCCGCAAGCAGAAGGTTCCGTTTCCAGACCTCGCGTTTGCGTTCCGAAAGCGCCGCCTGAATCTTCTCCTTCCGCGCGCGGGCGAGCATCGCTTTGCCGTAGGCACTGCTCAGTGCCGAAATCTCGCGGGCCATGTCCTGGGTCTTGATCGGCTCAGGCGGAGGCGCGTTGGGGAGGTCAGGAACCTTGACTGGGCGCTGGCAACCTGGGCAACGCGCCGTCTGACCGGCGAACTTCTCGTCGACGGCGAGCGCCTTGCCGCAAGCACACTTGAAGTGCAACTTCGCCATCTCGCCCTTTCAGGTCAACGGCTGCTCGTCAGAAGAAAACGGGAAGAGGGCAAACAGGAAAACCGGAAAAAGGTCCCTCCTTTTGGCCGCCGAAAAGGACGGCTTCCGCTCACAGAGCAGGCCTACAAACGTCCGGTTGGGCGCATTCTTGGACAAAGATTGCGGGCCGGTTCTGCAAACGGGCGGTCTTTTCAGCAAGGCAATGTTTCCTTCTTTTTCATTTTCCCCATTTTCTCATCCACACGGGAGCGGGTAATCCAGGCCTCGGCCGCGGCAGCAAGGATTCGCGCATGGTCGAAGGCCAGCGGCGGCAGGCGGTCGAGCGGGCGCCAGCACGCCTCCGAAGCATCCGAACCTGCGGTTATCGGCACACGATGGCCTACCTCCCCCATGAATGCAATGGAAATCGTCCAGCCACGCGGGTCGCGTCCCGGATCGCCGAACACGCCAAGCAGCCGAAGTCCAACGCCTGTGATGCCCGTTTCTTCCGCAAGCTCTCTCGCGGCGGCAGCACTTGGCGGCTCCTCAGCGTCCACAAAGCCCCCCGGCAGTGCCCAGAACCCTTTGAATGGCTCGGCCTCTCGCCGAATCAAAAGGACGTATCCGTCGCGGCTGAGAATGACAATGTCCGCCGTGACGGCCGGGCGCGGATAGTCGTAGCACAACCTGCCTGCCATTACCTGATTATACCGAAGCCCGTGCGCCCCTCGCAAGCCGCACCGGATGAGGTCCGCCGTCGCAGGTGGGCACCGGAGAAAACGCCTCGCTCGGAATCACGACTTGACGCAGTTCTACTTTGACATCATCGGCCGACGCAGTATGATTATCGTCGCTGGCTTTGCATCGGCGCGATTAGGACCGTCCTCAGGAGGCAAGTTGCAGCGTGACTCCACGACAAAGGATGCTCGCGGCCATTCGCGGCGAGCCGATTGACCGAGTGCCGCTCGACCTTGCCGGCTTCACGTTTGAGTCCCGTGAAGCGATTGAGACCTGCCCGGACCCGCTGCGGCGGCGCATCGCCCACCGCGTCCACGACGAAACCGCGTATTTCCGCAACAAGTGGAGCCACGTGACGCAGTTCCTTGTTACGCCCATCAAACGCATCCAGACCGTTCAGGAAGACCTGCCCGGCGGCGGCAAACGCGAGCTCGGCCGCATTGATACGCCCAAGGGCCCGCTCACCTTCGTCAAGGAGCTCAACCCCTCCTCGCAGACCTGGTGGATGGCCAAATACCCGGTCGAGACTTTCGAGGACATTGAGCGCATTCGGTCGGTTCCGTGGGAGCGGCACGAGGAGTTGGGTCCGCCGGATCTTTCGCAGTTGCCCCCGGGCTTTGCCGAGCGTGGCATTCTTCAATCGATGATCAGTTCCC
>CAZBRH010000078.1:4378-9604 GCA_964494245.1 uncultured Planctomycetota bacterium
CGAATGGTTCCTCGAACTGCTGATCACGGAGCCGGGGCTGATTGGGGAATTGGTCGAGATTGCCCGGCAGCGCATCCTCGCCCTGCTCGACGTCGTGCTGTCGCGGCCGGGGGTCGAGTATGTCCGCATCAGCGGTAGCGAGCGGCTGACGCCCCCGATGGCCTCGCCGGCGCTCTACGACGCCTTTGTGCAAGAACCGGAGCAGAGCATCACGGAGTTCGTGCACAGCCGGGGTGACATCATCGTGCACGTGCACTGCCACGGCCGGGTGCGGCATGCGCTCGTCCGGTCGGTCGAACGCGGCGTGGACTACACGGAGCCGGTCGAGCCGCCGCCCGACGGAGATGTGACCATGGCCGAGGCCCGCGAACTGGTCGGCGACCGGATGGCGCTGGGCGGAAACATCGAATGCCGAATACTCGCCAATGAAAGTGAAGACGCCATCGAAGCCGCTGTCCGAGCAGCGTTTGAGGGCGGCAAACGGCGGTTCGTCCTTCGCCCGACAGAGGGCCCCTCGCCGCAGTTGTCCGAGCAGGAGTTTCGCAACTACATGCGACTCATTGACGTCTGGGAGGACTTGTCCCCGGTCGATTGATCCGGCCGCTGCGTCGGCCCAATAAGGAAGGAGTTCCCCGTGGCGCGAAGAGTGAAGATTGCTCTGCCGCAGGTCCCCGTGGGCTGGCCGGGGTATCCGCAGGGCGGCGACCCCGTCGAGGTGCACGAGTTCCACCGGCGACAGCTCGACCCCTTCATTGCCGAAGCGGCCGAGGAGGGCGCCGACATCATCTGCTTCTGTGAAAACGCGATGGGATACGGCAATCAAGCGCCCGTCACCGACGAGGCGGCCTACGAGGACGTGCTGAACGGCCGGTGCTTCGAGTGGGCTTCCGACCACGCGCGCGCCTGCCGCATGAACGTCATCATGCCCATCACGGGCTCCCATCGCGGCGCCATCCGCAACGTGGCGGTAGTCATCGACCGGGACGGCAACGCGGTTGGCGTCTACGAGAAGGTTCATCTGACGGGAAGCGAGCGGGAGAAGGGCTTCGTCGCTGGCAGCAACTGGCCGGTTTTCCGCCTCGACTTCGGCCGTATCGGCATCATGATCTGCCATGATATGGAGTTTCCGGAATCCGCCCGGTGCCTCGCGCTGAACGGTGCCGAGATTGTTTTCTGGCCGACGCATTGGGGCAATAGCGCGGGCGACAACTGGGTGCTCTCGATCCTGCAAGGCACGGCGGCTCTCAACGGGATTTACCTCGCGACGGTCTCACTCGCTCCGCCGGAGGGGTCGTTCTGGGTGTCTTCTGGCTTCATTGCGCGCACAGGCATCATCGGGCCTCAGGGCGAATGGCGCTTCAGCGCCGGCTTCGAGCCGGGGCTGGCCGTCGGGCAGATTGACCTCGACGCCCCGATCGTCCGCCGCTGGCACGGCCAGAACAAGGACTTCCGTCCCTCCCACCTTGCCGACCGCAGACCAGACACCTACGGCCGCTTGACGGAGCCGACGCGCCCGAGCGTCACATGAGACACGAGAGGCCGCTGGCGCCCTTGGCCCTGGCCTACGCGATATGCTTGTCAGCGGCGGATGTGCCGAATACAATATGCCCGTTGACCGGCCGCTGGGGAGATACGGAGCACACTGCACGGTGACCCTCCTGCTTCGCAAAGTCCTTTGCTGTCCCGTCATAGCCCTATTGTTCGTTGCTGCGCCCATGCGCGCTGGCGAAGTGGCGCCAGCCCCACGCGCGATCCTGCTCGAAACACAAAGCCCGTGGCGGTGCCATCTCACGTGGCTCCCCCCCGTCGTCCGCACCGCCGCCGGCGAATTGGAGACGATCCGCGAGCGGACGGTCTCCGTTCGAGGCCAGACAAGCCGATTCCCCGCGTTCACGCCGGACCCCCCTCCGGCGGACTGGCCGTCGGTCGAGTTCGACGACGCGTCTTGGCCAAGCGTACCGGGGCCGCTTGCGATGCGGCGTTTCTCGCCTTATGGCGAGCAGCCCTTCTACCACGCGATGGGGCTGGCGTGCCTGCGCGGAAGATTCCACATCGATGACCCTACAAAAGCGGCCGACCTCGCGTTCTCGCTCTCCTATCGTGGTGGCGCCGTGGTATACGTCAACGGCCGCGAACTTGTCCGCGGCCACATGCCGGACGGGGAGCTCCGCCCCGACACGCCCGCCCACGACTATCCGCCGGAAGCGTATGTGACCGCGACGGGCCAACGCCTCATCGCAGACCCCGGCACGGCGATGGACGACGAAACGCGGCAGCGGTCCGAGTTGCGGGTCCGGCACCTGCGCGACATCCCCATTCCCGCGGCGATGCTCCGAAAGGGCACCAACGTGCTGGCCATTGAGCTGCACCGCGCGCCGCGCGACCTCGAACGCTACGGAGCAGCGTGGCCGCACGGCCAACGCGGCGCGTGGTCGATGCTCGGCTTCGAGGCGCTCGAGCTCTCGGCGGCTCCGGGCGCAGCGGCAGCCGTCGCGCGCCCGGCGGGCATCCGTGTCTTTACGCCCTCGCCGCTCATTGAACTGCACGACATGGACTTTCCGAACCCCGACGACCCGGTCCGTCCGCTTGTCCTGGCGGGGGCGCGGAACGGAAGCGTCTCCGGGCGCATCGCCCTGAGTTCGACCGTGCCGGTCGAAAACCTCAAGGTCTCGGTGACCGATCTCGCGGGCGCCGGCGGCAGGCGCATCGCCGCGTCCGCGCTCCTCATTCGCTACGGCCTGCCCATTGGCGTTCCGAACTGGTATATCCGGGACCACTACCCGCGCGGCGCGGCGCGTTACGCGCGGCCCCGTCCGCTGAAGCGGTTCGACGCGCTGGACGACGTTCCGCCCGAGACACTCGCGCCGACGCCCGGCGAAGGCGGGCGGAACCCCCCCATCTGGCGCACCGTGCGGGTGCCGGCCGATGCGGCGCCGGGAGAATATGGGGCGACGCTGACCGTCTCGGCTCAAGGGCTTGATGCCGTCGCCGTCCCTGTGCGCCTTTCCGTGGCCGGATTTGTGCTGCCTGATCCCACGGAGTTCGAGAGCTTCGTCGGCTTCATCCAGTCGCCGGATACGCTGGCGATTCGCTATGGCGTTCCGCTTTGGTCGGAGCGGCATTGGGCGCTGATCGAGCGGTCGATGGAACTCCTGGGGCAGATTGGGAACGACTGCCTTGTCATCCCGCTCGTCTGCGACACGCACTACGGAAACAAGGAGAGCATGGTCCGCTGGGTGGCCGAGCCGAACGGGACGTATCGGCGCGACCTGAGCGTCGCAGAACGATACCTCGGTTTGGCGCGGAAGCATATGGGACGGGTCGCTGTCGTCTGCCTGTGCGTGTGGGAGCCGGTGAACGCTTACACCAGCGCGGGGGAGGACGGGCGCGGCCTCCAACTGGATGTCAGCGTGCCTGACCCCAAGACCGGAGCGGTCGGGCGGATGCCGGTTCCAGAGTGGGGTTCCGAGGCGAGCCGCGCGTTCTGGAAGCCAGTTTTCGACGAGATGGCGAAACTTTTGGAGGCGAAGGGGTTCGGCGGCGCGATGTGCGTCGGGACCGCCGCCCAGCAGCATCCGGGCAAGGATGTGCTTGCCGACATCGAGGCGGTCGCTCCGGGAATCCGCTGGTACTCCGTCGCCCATCCGTATGTGGACAAGGTCGGTGGGAAGCAGACGGCGTTCACCGCGCTTGTCTATGGCCAACCGGGAGACCTGTCCTGGGTTCCACTGCGGCGTTA
Organism: uncultured Planctomycetota bacterium; assembly: GCA_964494245.1. Taxonomy (GTDB): domain Bacteria; phylum Planctomycetota; class PUPC01; order PUPC01; family PUPC01; genus CAZBRH01. Next base: position 8,118 of record CAZBRH010000078.1, read on the forward strand.
CTACGGCTGGAAGAACCCGCACGTCGCGGTGTTCTTTCCGCGTGGGGCGCTATCGCTGAAGGACTATAATCCGCTTGTGGACTATCATTTCGCAAACGAGTTGGTCGTCTGCTGGGGGCTGCGGGGCTTGGGGCACGTGGGAGCAGACTTCTGGCACGTGCCGCCGGGAGAGAAGGCCGAGGCGGGGTTCCGGCGGATCACGCGCGGCAACTGGGTGCAGCTTTCGCTCGGCGACCGCGGCGTCGGTGCAATCCTTGCGCCCGGCCGCAACGGGCCCGTCGCCACCGCGCGGTTCGAGGCGTTCCGCGAGGGGCTTCAGGAAACCGAAGCGCGGATTTTCATCGAGAAGGCGCTGACGAATCCAGAACTCAAGAACGCGCTCGGAGAAGACCTCGCCGCGCGAGCACAAAAGGAGCTGGATGACCGCTCCCTGGCCATCGAGCATTCCAGGCGCAGCGAGGAGGGCCGCATATGGTACGCCCAAACCGCGCTGGAGCGGACCCGCCGCCTCTACGCCCTCGCCGCCGAGGTCGCGGCCAAACTGCCGGGGCAGCACAAGGACTGAGCGTTTCAACGCAGGAGGATGAGAACGACCGTGTGTGACAACGTATTCCGAAGGCGAACAAAGGCGTGGCTTCACCTGTCATTTGTGGCGGCCATTGCGTGCGGCTGCCGCGCCCTGCCGACGAATCTGTCGGCAGATTGGCCGACCTACAGGCACGACATTTCCCGCAGCGGGGCAACGCGTGAGGAAGTCCGCCCGCCGCTCGCGCCAAACTGGCTCTTCCGTCCGCTTCATCCCCCACAGCCCGCGTGGAGCGACCCGAAACCGATCCCCGTCGAGGGCATCCTCGAAGGCCGGCGCGTCCATTTCGACGACGTGTTCCACGTCGCCGTCGCTGGTGGCGCCCTCTTCTTCGGCTCGTCCGCGAACGGCAAGATTTACTCGCTCGACGTCGAGACGGGGGACATTCGCTGGACCGCGATGACAGGCGGCCCGGTCCGCCTCGCCCCCACCGTCTCGAACGGCCGCGTCTTTGTCGGCTCGGACGACGGCTTCGTCTATTGTTTCCACGCGTCGGATGGCTCGGAGGTCTGGAAGTTCAAGGCGGCACTCGGCGACCGTAAGGTGCTTGGGCACGGCCGGATGGTCTCGCTCTGGCCCGTCAGGACGGGCGTGCTCGTGGACGGCGGCGTCGCCTACTTCGGTGCCGGCATCTTCCCGGCGGAAGGCGTGTTCCTGTGCGCTGTTCGCGCCGAGGACGGTCGGCTCCTCTGGCGGAACGACGGCTGCGCCGAAGACCCCCGCAGCAACCTTTCACCCCAGGGATACCTGCTCGCGTCCGACCGGCGGCTTTATGCTCCGATGGGCCGAGCGTCGCCCGCGGTGTTCGACCGCACCGACGGCAAGCTGCTCCGTCAACTGCTGCTCGGCAAGCGGATCGGCGGCGCGTATGCCGTGCTCGACGGCGACCGCATATTCACTG
>CAZBRH010000078.1:9683-12577 GCA_964494245.1 uncultured Planctomycetota bacterium
CTCCACCACCTTCTACTCGGCGGCAGACGGCGAACTGGTTGCCTTCAAGCGAGCCGCCTACGGCCCCGCGAGCCTGGAATACATCGACACACGCCGTGCGAAGGAACAAGCGGACGCCGACCTGAGCAGCGAGCAGAGGCGGGGCAAGGATGCCGCCCGTATCCGCGAACTGACCGAACGGGCGAGGACGCTGGCGAACCGGCTGAAAGCCGCGACTGTCCGCCTCGAAGCGACTGTCCGCTGGCGTGCCCCGCTCGCGCGCGCGGAGGAGATGATTCTTTCGGGTGGCGTCATCCTTGTCGGCGGGCAGGATGAAGTCATTGCCTTCGACGCAGATACCGGCGAGAAACTCTGGTCCGCTCCCGTGGCCGGAGCGGCGCGTGGGCTTGCCGTTGCCTCTGGCCGCCTCTTCGTCAGCACAGATAGCGGCCTCATCTATTGCTTCGGGCCAGCGGGGATACGCGATCGGGGAACAGTCGCTGAGTTCGCCGCCCCGGCTCCCTATCCGAAGGACGACCTCACGCCGCTCTACGAGTCGGCCGCCGAAACGATTCTCCGTGAGACGGGCATCCGACGCGGCTACTGCCTCGTGGTGGATGCTGGCACGGGCCGCCTCGCCTATGAGCTGGCGAAGCGGTCGGAACTGATGATCTACGGCATCGAGGCGGATGCCGACAAGGTGCGCATCGCACGTGCCGCACTGGACGCCGCCGGGCTTTATGGCGCTCGCGTCGTCATCGAGCACTGCGATCTTTCGGCTGCACCATATTCGGATTACTTCGCCAACCTCGTCGTCTCGGACGATGCCGTGTTGACCGGGGCGCTGCCCGACGCGGAGCACGTGCTCCGCATGGTCAAGCCCGCCGGTGGCGTTCTCTTCCTCGGCCAACCGAAGGCCGGTGCGGCGCAGCCCGCCTCGCTCCGCGAATGGAGCCGCAAAGCCGGCCTGGCTAGCGCGGAAATTGTCGAGCGGGATGGGGCGTGGCTTCGGTTCGCGCGCGGAACGCTCGAAGGCGCTGGGAGCTGGACCCACCAGTACGCGGAGCCGGGGAACAGCGCGTGCAGCGACGACGTCATCGTCAAGGCGCCGTTCGATGTTCTCTGGTTCGGCGAACCGGGGCCGAACCGCATGGTGAGCCGCCACGCGCGCGCCGCCGCACCGCTCTCTGTGGGCGGCCGGTTCTTCGTGCAGGGCGAGGACGTCATCATGGCCTACGATGCCTACAATGGGCTGGAACTCTGGCGGGTGTGGCTGCGGCAGCCGCCCGACCGCTGGCGGCCGATCATCCCCCGCATCGCGGTGCCCAACGAAGCTAGCAACTTCGTCGCCGACGAGAGCAGTGTCTTCGTCGCCTTCGAGGACAAGTGCCGCCGCCTCGACGCCGCCACCGGCGAGGTGCTCAAGACCTACGTGCTCCCCGCTGCGAGCGACGGCGAGACGCGGCGCTGGGGATACCTCGCGCGCGTCGGAGAACTTCTCTACGGCAGCAGCGGCGACCGCAGGAGCGGCACAAGCGACCGCCTCTTCGCGCTCGACGTCTCGACCGGCGTAGAAAAATGGAGCTACACCGGAAAGGCGATCCGCCACGCCGCGATCTGCATCAGCGGCGGGCGGCTTTTCCTAACTGACGCTGACGCGAGCGATGCCGAACGGGACGAGGTGCTGAAGGACAAGATCGCCGCGTCGGCAGCGCTCGAAGGAACCGCGCGCACCCGCGCAGAAGAGGCACTGAAGAAGGCCGACGTCCGCCGTGTCGTTGCTCTAGACGCCGCGACGGGGGACTTGCTCTGGCGGCGCGTGCTTGACCTGACGGACTGCGGCGGAGACCACTCGCTCGCAGCGCTATGCGCGAACAACACGCTCCTCCTCTTTGGCGTCTACGTGGACGGCCACTACTGGCGCCAGTTCTTCACCGGGACGTTTGACTCCCGACGGATCGTTGCGCTTTCTGCGGACGACGGCCGCACGCTCTGGGACCGGAAGCTTCCATACCGCGTCCGCCCGCTCGTCGTCGGCGATACGCTGCACGCCGAGCCGTGGGCGTTCGACCTGCGCACGGCGGAGCCGAAGTTGCGGCCGCACCCGTTGACGGGCGAACCCGCCCCCTGGCAGTTCGCGCGGCCTGGGCACCACTGCGGCTGCCCCGCCGCCTCACCCAACGCCCTCTTTTTCCGCTCCGGCTGCATCGGCTACTACGACCTCATCCGAGACAACGGAACGATGCACTTCGGCGCGCAGCGCCCCGGCTGTTGGATCAACTTCATCCCCGCGAACGGACTCCTGATGCTTCCCGAAGCCAGTTCCGGCTGCATGTGCGATTTTCCGAACATGTTCACCATCGTGTTCCAGCCGGGGAGCAAGGAACGGAACTGGGCGGTGTTCAGCGCGCCCGGCTCGACGACGCCGGTGCGGCACCTCGCGGTGAACCTCGGCGCGCCGGGCGACAAGAAGGATGACTCCGGCCGCCTCTGGCTCGGGCATCCGAGGCCGTATGAGGGACGTCTTGTGCTCGATCCGGGCGTTGACTGCGAGTTGGCACGCGGCGGCAAGTTCTTTCGGCATAACCCGGAGCTGGTCCGCATCGGTGGGACCACTGAGCCGTGGATATTCGCGTCGGGAGTCCTGGGGCTTCGGCGGCTCACTGTCCCGCTTGTGGGGCGGTATGACCCGCCGGGCGTTTACACGGTCCGCCTTGCGTTTTCGGAACCGGACGAGTCCGCATCGCCAGGGCGGCGCGTGTTCGACGTGCGGGTCCAGGGCCGGCTCGCCCTCAAGGATTTCGACATCATTGCCGAGGCCGGCGGGGCGAACCGGGCGGTTGTCCGCGAGTTCAGCGGCATCGGCGTCCTCGATTTGCTTGCGCTGGAGTTCGTCCCGCGGCGGGCGAAGCCGA
>CAZBRH010000078.1:12606-14310 GCA_964494245.1 uncultured Planctomycetota bacterium
AACGGCTTCGAGGTCGTGCGGACGGACGTGTTCCCGTTGCGGATAGACGTCCCCGCATTCACGTTGAGCGAGCGGCGGCCGCGGCAGACCAAGGAAGTTCGGATTACGTCCTTTTCCGGCAGGCCGGTTTCGGCGGAAATAGCCGTCTCAGCGCCGTCGGGGATAACCGTCCGTCCAAGCACAATCCGCGTCAGCATTGGGCCGGGCGAGACGAAGCTCGTCCCTATCGAAGTCGAAGCGGACGACGATGCTGCGGCTGGCGACTATGCCGTCCGACTGTTCTTGGTTTCGCCCGGTGGGTTGCCGGAATATGCTGTGCATGCACCGGTGACGCATGTCGCCGGCCGGCGGACGCTCCTCATCAGGGCGAGCGAGGACGCCTACGCCTACGGGCTCGAGCCCGCGGAAAACTTTGGAGCGGAGAAGAAGCTGCTCGTCGACGGCGGCCGTGATGCGATGGGCGACCTGAATCACTCCATCGCGTATCTACGGTTCCCGCTGGATGTTCCCGGGAGGCCGATCTCGGCGACGCTGCGGCTGCACGTAGCGCCGAACCCCGGGGCGGACAGCACCGATGCCGTGCGCGTCCGGTTGGTCGAGGGCGCGTGGGAAGAATCGACGATCACGCACCGCTACCGTCCCGCGCTCCGCGACATTGTAGGGAAAATCGGGCGCGTCAAGCTCGGCGAAACGGTCGAAGTGCCGCTCGATGTCCCGTTCGCTGGACTGAAGGAGCTGAGCTTGGCGCTCGACCCGTCGGGCCTCGACAGCGCTCTCTTCCTTTCCCGCGAGAGCGGACACCCAGCGGAGCTGATTATCCGCTTCGACCCGGAATCGAAACAGGAGGTACAATGAAAAGCGATAACCTGTCAAACGTCGCGCGGCTCCCGCGCCGCGAATACGGCCGCACCGGCGTCCGCCTGTCCATCGTCGGAATGGGCGGCATCGTCGTCAAGGGAATGGAGCAGGAACGCGCGAACCGCGTCGTCGCCGAGGCAATCGAGCGCGGGGTGAACTATTTCGACGTGGCGCCGACCTACGGTGACGCCGAGTTGCGGTTCGGGCCGGCGCTCCAGCCCTATCGCAAGGACATCTTCCTTGCCGTCAAGACTGGCCAACGGACGCGCGAGGCGGCCGCCGCCGAGCTCGAACAATCGCTCGAACGCCTGCGGACTGAGCGGATCGACCTTTATCAGCTCCACTCGCTGGCGAGCGTCGAACGCGACGTGGACGTGGCGTTTGGCAAGGGCGGCGCGATGGAAACACTGCTCGAAGCGAAGCGGTCAGGCCGCATCCGATTCCTCGGATTCTCCGCCCATACGACGGAAGCGGCTCTCGCCGCGCTCGACCGTTACGAGTTCGACTCGGTCCTTTTCCCTGTGACGTTCGGGAGTTGGTTCCGCAACGGCTTCGGCCCGGCAATTATGGAGAAGGCCGCGGCGCGCGGGGCGGCGCGGCTCGCGATCAAAGCCATGGCGCGGCAGCGTTGGCCCGCAGACGACCCGCAGCGGCGCAACTTCCCGAACACCTGGTACCAGCCGATTACCGACCGGCGCGAAGCCGAACTCGCATTGCGGTTCACGCTCTCGCAGCCCATCACGGCTGCCATCCCGCCCGGCGTCGAGTCGCTCTTTCGCCTCGCGGTGGACATCGCCGCGAACTTCCGGCCCATCACGTCCGACGAAGCCGCCGAACTCCGGACGT
>CAZBRH010000079.1:0-6529 GCA_964494245.1 uncultured Planctomycetota bacterium
GACAGATGAATATGCCGCTCCGGCACGCTCCAACGCACTCACCAGGGACCCATCGGCCTTCCGGACGCACACCGCTCGCCCGCACCATTCGGGGTCCCCCTGCAGCGACCCCGAAACGATGACGAAATCGCCCGCATCGGTCCACGTGTCGAAAACAGACCCCATGCGGAGTTTCCGGCTCCAAAGGACCTGCCCGTCGCCGACGCGTTGCGCCGTCAGTGTGCCCGCGCCAAGCCCATCTTCGACACTCAAGATCACGTCGCCCGCGAGATGCATCCGAACGGGGTCCTTCGCAAGTGGCCTCGCCGCCCAAAGCAACTTGCCGCTCGCTGCGTCGAGGCAGGCCACCTTGCCGCCAAACGACCAGCGATCAGGAAAGACGACAATGCGCGTTTCATCGTGTGTCGCGGCAATGCGGCCAATGCTGAAGGGCATGTCAGTCTTCCAGAGCGTCGCGCCCGTATCGAGCCGAAGGTTCCGCACCTCGCGGTCGCCGACGACGAGACAGAGCCGGCCTGCGCGCCGCTGCAAGGCCGGGCTGTCCGTCAGTCGGCTGTCCGCGCGGTCCGGCCTGAGGGTCCGCAACTCCTGACCTGTTTGCGCGTCCAGCCAATAGACCGTGCCCGGATTCTCGCCGCACACGATGACCTGCGCGCCGGCGGCATAGAGAGCACCGCCGATGGGGAACGCGGCGAGTTTCCGCCGCCACGCTTCCCTGCCCGTATGGACGCTGACGGCGAAGACCTCCCCGCTGCCGGTCGCGGCAAACACCATCCCGCCATCGGCGGCAACCGTGTGGATGCGGCGGGCTTCGAGCATGCGACCGAGGTTCAGCACAGGATCGTCTCGGTCTGGTTCGCCAGTCGCCCAGAGTTCTTTGCCTGTCTCAAGATCGAGCGCGATGAGGCGCGAGACGGCGCGGAGGATGAGCTTGCCATCGAGCACGACGGCGTCGCCCATGCACGAGCCGACGTGCGTCCGCCAGAGCAGCCGCCCGTCTGCCGCGCGGCGGCATTCGACCGAATCCCAAAGGAATGCGCCCGGACTGCCCGCATCCTGCGTTGCAAGGACAACGGCCGCAGCCCCCCCGACACGGAGGTCTGCCTCGGGCGCAAGCACAACCGGCGAAAACCGAGCCGTGTCGAATGGCGTCCGCCAAGCGAGAACAAGTTCTTTCTTCTGCCCGGCGTCGATTGCGCGGCCGGCGAGGCGTTCTGCGAGTCGCGTCCGCGCTGCATCGACGGCCGTCCGGATGCGGCCATGGTCCCGCCCATCGTCCGTCGCGCGCGGCTCCGTTTCCCGCGACTCATTCGTGTCGGAAGCGCGGCTATATGCATCCACGCGGCCAAATGATACGGACACGAGGCGGTCACCCGCGGCAGCGAGGTTGCCCGGAGATCGGAACGCACGGTGCCGGGATAGCACCTTCCCTGTCGAGGTATCCAGAACCAAGAGGGCCGCTTCGGTGGGAACGAGCAGGTTCGGACCAAGGAGCGCTGGCCGACCAGTCGGTTCGCCGAGCCATTCCGAGACCCATGCGATCTTGCCGGTGCGAAGGTTCGCGGCCGCGGCTCGCGGGCCGGAGATGTATGCGTGGTCTCCCTCGGCGCCGACAAGGTGGCGCATCCCAAGCCGGGGCGCACGCCACACCTGCCTACCGGTTTCGACGTCGAACGCGATAAGTTCGTCGGCGTCCTGTGGCGCGACAAGGACCAGACTACCGCAGACAGCGGCGGGGTTGTTCTCCCAGCAATCGTCGGTCCGGAATGCCACATGCCGCCGTTCGGGCGAAAAGGCGCGATACCTCGCAAGCCATTGCACCTCGCCCGTCTCTGGCTGCATCGCGGCAACCGCGCCCAGGTTCGTGGACACAAAAAGCGTCCCATCGGCGAACGTGGGCGGCGCGGGCTGCACGCCGCGGCCGAGTTCCCCGCGAAACACTTGCGAGCAAAGCTTGCGACGCCAAAGGACCGCACCCGTCTGATCGTCCAGCGCCACCGCAACCAACTCGGTCTCCTGCTTGAGAACCGTTGCACAAGCGAAGATTCTGCCAGCGCCGACAGCCAGGGAATTCACGAGAACACCTGCCCATGCGTTCCGGCCGCCGACGGCATTCATCTCTTCGGCGAATGGAGCGACGGCCCACGCCTCGTTGCCGTCGGTGGCCGACAGAGCAACGACTCGGTCGCCCACAACAGCAAATAGCCGTCCGCCCGACACCGCCGGAGCAAGGAAAGCGTCATACACGTGATCCGGAGCCGAGCGCTGCGGTTGCGTCGGATATTGCCAAACAACGCGGCCCGTTTGCCAATCAAGCGCTGCGACCCATGCCCTTGTCTGCACGAGGACACTTGCCCCGCAAACAACCGGATGGCTGGCCAGCGGCACACGGAACCCGCGTGCCCGCAGGCCCGCCGCCATATCCGGCGTCACGTCACCGTTGTCGTAGTCGAATGACCAAGCCGGAACCGCGGCGAGGAACGGGGCTGTCGGCGGTCGCGGCTCGGCGGGGGCCGTCTGTAGGGCTTTTTCGAGCGCATCGACCTTTATCCGCAACGCCTGCCGGTCGAGCGCCTCGGCTTCGCGGAGTTTGAAGAGGCGTTGCAAGCGCCGGAGCGCTTCGCGAAGGTCTCCCCGTTGAGCGTGGATATCAGCAAGCGTTGCGAGGGCGAGCGCCCCGGCCCGCGTCGGCAGGTAGAGGTCTGCGACGGCCGACAGAGCCGTGCAGCTCCGCGCGGCGACGGCCTCTTCGTAGAGTTTGGCGGCGGCCTTTTCGTAGAGAGCACGATATGCGTTTAGGCCTTCCTCCGGCCACGAACACAGGTCGCGACGAATTTTCTCAGCGAACGAGACGTAGAGGCCCGGCTCGATTTCGTAGAGGGAGCCCGTCGTGTCCGCAATAAGCCGCTGGGCTTCGGCGGCAGCGCGGGACCAGTGCCCCCCATCGCCGAGGCGCTTGAGTTGCTCCAGCGTTTCCGCAGCGTCATCCTGCACGTGGACATAGAGCGCTTCTCGGCGGGGCGGACCGGTCTCCCGCGCCGTGGCCGCTTGAACCACGACCAGAAGCCAGATTGCCGGGGAAATCCTCACAGACGACGGCCTCCTTGATCGCATTCTATATGGACGCGCGAGCATGCGCAACACACGGGAGCGTCTAGACGCCCGATGGGGCGACGTCCGCGTACCGGCGGGCAGGATTGACCCGTCTCAGGACCCTTCGTTGAAGAAAACGTCGAGGCCGTCTTTGCCGGGTGCGACGATGTCGAGCCGTCCGTCGCCGTTGAGGTCGGTGACGACGGAGAAGATGCCGAGGCCAGCGCCCTTGCCGGGCGGGCCGTAGGCGATGACCTGCTTCGCAAACGACTCCCCCGTCCACTTGAAATAATACACGCCGATGTCGTCGGTCGCCCCGGGGTCTTTGCCACAGTGGGCGCGGTAGCGTTTGCCTGTGATCAGTTCGCAGGCCCCGTCGCCGTCGATGTCGGCCCAGTGCAAGTCGTGGTATTGCGAGTTGAACGGGTCGATTGGATGTTTGACCCAGGTGCGGCGGCCGCCCTCGCCCCGCTGTTCCCACCAGTCAAGCCCGTAGTTGTGGGCCTGCCCAACAATGAGGTCGTTCCGGCCGTCGCCGTTCACGTCGGCGACGAGGATGGGAACGCTCGCGGAGCCGAGGTCAAACTCGGGGTGCCAGACCCACTCCCCGCCGAATGGGTCTTCCGGTGCTTCGAGCCAGCCGTTGCGAAACACGAAGTCGCCGCGGCCATCGCCGTTCACGTCGCCGAACCCGAGCCCGTGTCCCTGCGCCTCCTTGCGAAGCGTGAAGGCGGTGAATTCGCCGGGGGCGGTCAGTTTGTAAACGACGAGCGGCCGCCCCGGCGTGTTGGGCACGATCTCAAGCTGCCCGTCGCCGTCCACGTCTCAGGCGCGGGTTGTCTCGACGTTGCCAGTGCGGGCGATGATGTACTCCGGCCACGTCTTCCCGGGGTCGCCTGGGTTCTCGCGCCAGCGAAGCGTATCACCCCACCAGCCGCCCGTGATGAAATCCGTAAAGCCATCGCCATTCACGTCAATCGGGATGGTCGAAAAATCGTCGTAGTATTCGCCTTCGGGGCGGACGTCGCCGATGAAGTGCCGCTTCGTGAAATCCGGCCCCTCATACCACCAGGCGCCGGAAACGATGTCGAGAACGCCGTCGTTGTTGACGTCAAAGACGCCGGCGGATTCGTAAGTTTGCTCGGCGATTCTCACTCGGCGGAACTTGACGGGCATGCATCAGACTCCTTTGAGCAGCCGGAGGTATTCGCGGGCAATCTTCAGGTCTTCGAGCGCCTCATCGGCGCCGCATGTCGGCGGCCGTTCGCCGCGGACCGCCGCGAGAAAGTTGATGGCCTGCTGCCGCATTGCGTGAACCCAGGGGAGTTGAGGCACAGACGTCTCTGGGCGTGCCCCGATGCCGGGGTCGCGGAGCACCTCGACGCGGCCCGGGCGGTTGAGCGCCATCGGCGCAGGCAGGTCGAGCCGAACGTATCCCTTCTCGAAGCACACGAGGGCGGATTCTTGCCAGTCGACCGTCGTGCGATAGGGCGTCATCTCGATCGCGCAAGTGACGCCGCTGGAGCTTCGGCCGACGAGCAGGATGCCGCCGGGGGCGGCGTGCGTCACCTCGTAGTGTTCGCCCAAGAGGTAGCGCGTCAGGTTGACCTGATGGATGTAGTAGTTGACGAAGTGGACGTAGTCATCGAAGGTCGCCTTGTCCATGTCAGCGGCGGGTGGATCGACGGCGACGTCCGGAACCGCTTCGTCCGTCCTGACGAGGTCGAAGAATCCGCCGGCTTCCCAGTCGCCCGCGGGCATGAGGATGCGGACGTACTTCATCCGGCCGAGTTCACCGGTCTGCTTCAGACGGTCGATCTCCGCCTTCGCGCACACGGTAGCCGGATCGCTCCGCTTATTATAACCAACCATCAGGAACGAGCCACTCTGGCGCGCTGCGGCAGCCACCTTCTCGCCCGCCTCCACCGTGCTGGCCAGCGGCTTTTCGCAGAAGACCGGAATGCCTGCCGCAAGCAACTCCGGCAGAAGCCGTCCGTGGACCCGGAACTGCTGCGAGGCCACGATTGCATCCAGCTTCTCGCTTGCAAGCATTTCGCGGTGATCGCGGTACACGCTGCGGACGCCGTATCTGGCGGCGACACGCCGGCCGAGTTCCGGCCGCAATTCGGCGAGGGCCACCACCTCGCATTCCGGCAGCGTCGCATAGTTCCTCAAATGCGCACACCGGCCCATGCGCCCCACGCCACAGAACCCGACCCGAATCTTTCTGCCCACGATTCGCCTCCAATCCCGCTGCTCCGGCGGCGTTTGACGCGGTGGCGTCACCGCACGACATACCGGTGGGCAAGCGTAACCACAAAGACCGAGATAAGAAACGCCCCAGCGAATGCCGCCAGACCCCCGGCTTTGGCCGGAAGTCCCCGTACCCGAGCGTCGTAAACGTCACCGCGCTGAAATACAAGCCCTCCCCAAACGTCAAGGCGTCCTCCGCAATCGCAGGGCCTCCCTTCATCGCCGCGCGCTCGACCCCGTCGCCTGCCGCATAGGCCAAACCGCAAACAAGGATGACCACTGCGGCCCATAGAAGCGGAAGAAGATAGCGTTCAAAATACCCGCAAACAACCTCAAGCAGGCAATGAATAACCCACTGGCCCAAGCTACGCAAGCCCTGGGAGGATTTGAACCATCGGGACCGCTCGTCCCAGAGAAGCCGGCGCTGCTGCCGCTTCTCGCGGACGGCGAACTCGCTTGCGTCGTCGCGGTCGTCCGCCTCCTGAAACATCCGTTTGATACTGCGGAAGCCGGGCACGGTCGGCTTGATTTCGCGGCAATCTCGGGCTTGGAGTCCGCGGGCGGAGCGCAGGATTGCCCAGTCGACGCACGCTCCACGCAGGTTGGCGCGCCAGAGCCCGGCGCCGCGGAGGTTCGTGTTGTAGAGGTTTGCACCCGAGAGATTCGCGTGCGAAAGCAACGCACCCCGCAGGTTCGCATCGTCAAGCACCGCTCCCCGAAGGTCAGCCCCGGTGAGCCGCGCCTGCTCCAAGTTGGCGAAGGAGAGGCGGACGCCGTGCAGGGACTCGCCGCGAGCGACCCGTGCCGCGAGGTGTTCCTTGAGCGACGGAGAGCCGCAACGACGTGCGGCCTCTTCGCGTCCGGCGGGCGTGCCCTCCGGCTCGTGCAGAAAACAGATACCGCCCGCTTGCTCCACCGGCTCGACGCAGCAACGGGTGCCGCAGACGGGACACTCGTACCCGCATCTCGGCACACTTCTGCCCGTTTGCTCGAGCATGCCCGCCCTCGAATGCCTACGTGATCCCGAGGTCCCGCACGGTGAACACGGGCGTGAAGCGGTAACCGCGTGCGGCCAACGCATCGGCGGCGCCCGCAAGCCGATCCACCATCGCGATGATCCGCACGACCCGCCCGCCGACCTCCTCGACGGCGTCGATGGCCCGCAGCGTGCTGCCGCCAGTTG
>CAZBRH010000079.1:6553-13981 GCA_964494245.1 uncultured Planctomycetota bacterium
CGGTCGCCCGCGCGGAGGTTCCCTTCGATGAGCTTGCCGGTGCCGTGGCCCTTGCGTTCCTTCCGGCAGAGGAAACCGCTGAGTTTGCGGCCCTGTTCGTGGGCGAGGGCTAGCACAGCCCCCACAATCGGGTCCGCCCCCATCGTCATCCCGCCCACGGCGTCCACCTCCTCGTTCCGGATCATATCGAGGATGACGCACGCGAGAGCGTACGCTCCGTCCGAAGACAGCGTAAGAAGCCGTCCGTCGATGTAGTAGTTGCTTTTTGCGCCGGAAGCAAGCGTGAAGTCGCCGACCTGGAACGCATCACGGCGGATGATGTTGAGCAGTTTCGCGCGGTTGGCTTCAGCGTCGCTCATCATCGCCCACCCGTCTTGAGTCCGCACAGATTCTAGCGGCCCGGCGCGGCGAGTCAACAGGCAGCATGCCTGTTCAGGGGAAGCGGAGACGACCGTCTGCGTGCCCCGACTCGCCGAGGCCGGCGTGAACGAGGCGGTCGTGGCCGCATACCTCGGACACACGGACATCAGCACGACCGCGAAGTTCTACCAACGCATCCGAAAAGGGGTCCCGAAGGCACTGTCGATAAACTCTGTGCAAGGCACGCCGCGCGATAAAGGGAACGAAAATCTTGTGACGCCCTTTGTGACGTAGGCCTTCCGGTGGACCGCTTCTTCCGATGTCGAAACAAAAAGCTCCGCAGCGCAACTCACTGCGGGGCTTCCTTTTACACTGGTGCCGAGGGGGGGATTCGAACCCCCACACCCTCAACGGGCACTAGGCCCTCAACCTAGCGTGTCTGCCAGTTCCACCACCTCGGCTGGCCGAACGACATTCAACCCGATTCCTGTGCCGAAGTCAAGACCATACGCCGCGTTTTCGGAACCGCTGTTGCTCAGTGCTTTGGAATCCGCAGTAAACCGAGTATGATGAGATTCAATGAAGACCACGCGGCCAAAACCATCTCAATCGGACAAGACGGAACTAATGGCGTTTCTCCCGATGACGCGCGCGGAAATGGAGGCGCGCGGTTGGGACGAACTCGACGTGCTGCTTGTGAGCGGCGATGCCTACGTAGACCATCCTGCATTCGGCGCGGCGGTAATCGGGCGTTGGCTCGAATCGAAGGGCTTCCGCGTCGGCATCATCGCGCAACCAGACTGGCGCGACGAACAATCGGTTCAGCGCTTAGGTCGGCCACGCCTTTTCGTGGGCATCACCGCAGGAGCGGTCGATTCGATGCTGAACCTCTACACCGCGGCGAAGAAGCCACGCTCGGCGGACGACTACGCGCCCGGCGGGCGGCGGGGACTGCGGCCAGCGCGGGCGACCATCGTATACGCGAATCTCGTGAGCCGCGCGTTTCCCGGCCTTCCCGTCGTCATCGGCGGCGTCGAGGCAAGCTTGCGCCGATTCGTCCACTACGACTACTGGGACGACCGTATCCGGTCATCCATTCTCATCGACAGCGGCGCCGACCTCCTCGTTTACGGGATGGGCGAACGCGCCGTGCTCGAAATCGCGCGCCGCCTTAAGTCGTCCTCGCGGCGCCGCGATCTGCGCTACATCCCCGGAACGGCGTTTCTGGGTGCCGAAGGGGACCTGCCCGGCGTCGCGCGGACGCTCTGGCTGCCCGCGCGCGACGAGATCGAAGGCGACCCGGCCAAACTCGTCGAAGCAACGCTCCGAGCGGCCGAGCACGTCAACCCGTGGTCAAAGATGTATCTGGCACAGAGGGACGGCTCGCGGCTGGTCGTTGCGTGTGAGCCGGCACGTCCGCTCTCGACGGAAGAACTCGACGCGCTCTACGATCTTCCCTTCACGCGGCGCGAGCACTTCACGTATTCCGAGCCGGTGCCCGCGCTGCAGCCAGTGCGGTTTTCGGTGACCGTGCATCGTGGCTGCTACGGCGGCTGCTCCTTCTGCGGCCTCGGAATGCATCAGGGAAAGGTGATTCAGTCCCGGTCGGTCGAGTCAATTGTCCGCGAGATTCGCCGTATCAGTGAGTTGCCGGGTTTCAGGGGCATCATCACAGACCTCGGCGGTCCGACGGCAAATATGTACGAGACGGGATGCCGGACGCCTGAGCGCGCCTGCCGGCGGACGAGTTGCCTCTATCCGAAGCCGTGCGGGAACCTGAAGACGAAACACGATGGGTCGCTGCGGATGCTCGCGGCGGTGCGGTCCCTGCCGGAAGTCCGGCACGCCTACGTGGCGTCGGGCGTGCGGTTCGACTTGGCGCTGCTCGATCCCGAATACATCGATGCGCTGGCGACGCACCACACGGGCGGCCACCTGAGCGTCGCGCCCGAACACTGTGTCCCGCACGTCCTCGCGCTGATGGGCAAGCCGGACATCGAGGTCTTCGAGCGGTTCCGGCGGCGGTTCGAGGCGGCGAGCCGTGCGGCGGGCAAAGAGCAATACCTCGTGCCCTACATGATCTCCGGCTTCCCCGGCTGCACGGACGCGGACATGGCGGCGTTGCGGGATTACCTGCGGCGCGAGCGGCTGCTGACCCGGCAGGTGCAGGACTTCACGCCGACGCCCATGACGCTCGCGGCCGCGATGTTCTACAGCGGGAAGGACGCCGAGGGGAGGCCGATCCCGGTGGCGCGCGCGGTCGCTGCGAAGAAGCGGCAGGCGGCGTGCCTGCGGCCCGCGAAAGGTGCAACGCCGCGGACCACACGCGGGTAGATGCTCCCGGCCTGTCGCTTCGACGTCGTCTAATCGGTTTTGCCCTCGAAGGGCGCGACGACGCCGGAGCGCCGGGAGACGCGGACGACCTCTGCGCCGCCGCAGATGCTACCACCACCCGCTGCGATAGCCCGGCCAGTGGGTATACTTGAGCTCGACCCAGAGCTCGTCGCCTTCCAGCACGAGCACCTTCTGAAACCGGAGCAACTTGCCGCTGGTCGGCAAGCTCACTTGAATCGGCGCAACGCCAGCAGGCGCCGTCTGCCGCAGCCCCTGATTAACCGCCTGCTCTAGCTTCTGAGCCTCTTCCTGCGCGCTGACCACCTGCGGCCGGCCGCCGGGCATCGTCCGCTCCTGAAGGTCGGAGAACTGCTCGACCTGATTGAGCGGCCCGCTGAACGACGTGTACCGGCCCTGCTCGGGAAGGTATATGCTGCACAGGACGTGCATAATCGGCTGGTCGCAACGGGGCAAATCAACGCGGATCGAGCCCTTGCCCTCGGCGGAGGGCTTCTCGCCCTTCTGGACGTAGACGATTTCGACAGGGAACGCGGCGAGGTGCTGGCCGCTCGACCGGACGAGCGGGATGAGCGTCTTGCCCTGTTCATCGCGGGCGGGCTGCGCCGCCTTGCCGGAGACGGACAAGCTCCATATCTCAGCGTCCTTTGGCATCGTGACCCGGAGGAACTGGTTGCGGTTGTTGCGGACATCGTAAACGAGGCGCGTGATGCGGCGGCCATCGAGCGTCTGCGTTGCGGTGACGGTGGCCGCGTCAACGAGCGTGACCAACACCTTGACGTCCGTGTGCTTGCGGATTTCCAGCGGCACCGAAAACGCCTTTCCCGTGTAGCGGTAGCCGAGGAGCACCGGCTGACCGGTTAGGCCAACCAGTTCCGGCGGCAGGGCGCTCGCGTCAATCGCCGACGCATCGCCCTTCGGCGAGCTCGCGACCTCGACGTTCGCCAGCGCGACAATCGCGATGAACCCGCGCTCGCGCTCCGTCCCCGCCGTTGTCAGCACGGGGGCATCCAACGTGGCCGTCGCCGCCTTCTCGAACGTCACGTCGAGCCGGAGCGATCCCTTGATCTCGCGGGAGAACTGCACCTTGAGCGCCCCGCCCTCGACGCGCCAGTCGTGCAGATACAAGCCCGAAACGTCCAGCACATTGACGCCTTCGGGAACGGCGAGCTGGACCTCGCGGACGCCCGTGTGGACGATGCTGTAGAAGACCTTCTCGCGGCAGGTGACGAGGCCGTCGCCGACCGCCACGAGCGTCTCCGTCTGCGCGTAAAGCTTCGGCGGGCCTTTCTTCACCTCCTCGATCTTCCGTTCCCACGTGATCGCGACGCGGTTGCCGGCGGGCAGCGCGAACAGCCGCTTCGGCGCGCCCTGCGGCGTGATGTCCTGCGCCCCCGCAACCTTGACCTCGACATCCTTGCTCTCGACGGCCAGCTCCAGCAGGCACGTCCCCGACGACACCCGGTCGAACGAGACGACATTCAGCCCGCCGTCTTCCGAGACGGACGTAGCGAAGCGGAGCTTCACCGGAAGCTTCCCCTCGGCCTGTGTCAGCACCTCGTACATGTTGCCCGTGACGTTCAGGTACGCTTCCTTGTCCTTCGGGAACTCGACCTTGTCCACCCCGACCGTCGCCGGGAGGATGGGGATTCGCTTCCAGCCCTTCTTACGGAGCACGTCCACATCGAGTTCCGCGTCGAACGTCGCGACGCCCTTCGCGAGCGTGCCAGAATACAGGGCTCGCGTGACCACATAGTCCGCCGGCAGGGGCACCCTGTCCTCGTCCTTGCGGCGCTCGATGCTCCACTCGACGAGCGCGCGGAACTGGTTCCAGGGCAGTTGTATCGTCGCCCCGTCGACGCCGGCGATGTCGACGCCGAGGAGTTTTTGCGCCTCGGCCCACGGGATGACGACCTCGCCCGCCTTTGTCCGGCCGTCCCAGCCGGTGATGGCCTTGAACTGATCCCACGAGAGCGTGACGCGGCTCTCATTCGTCTCGCCAGCGTCCGCGGCGACCGCCGCCGCGAGCACCACGCAGGCGAGAGCCAGCGCGACGACATGTGCGTGCTTCATCTGGCCCCTCCTTTCACGAAATGGCCCACTTTCGACACGCCTCACTCCTTCACTTCGTACTCCGCGCTCAGCACCGGCTCGTCCTCCGGCTCAATGAGCGTCTTTTCGAACTTGATGAGCCGGCCGACAAGAGGCAGGTCGATCCGCGGCGGCACGTCGATCACGGCCAGCTTCGGCTCGACCGGCTCGGTCCAGTGGTGCATCTCCGACCCCGCCACGACCGTCACGTAGCTCCCATTGGAAATCAGCAGATATTTGTTGTGCGGAACGAAGACCTCGTTGTTCCTACAGTTGAACTTGTTTCCGTAATCGGTCGATGCGGAGACGTTCACCACGTCGTTGTTCGCGATGCGGGCACTCGTGCCGACGACGGCGGGGTTGACCATCGGGTTGTCGGCGAAGCCCGCCCAACGCTGCACCCGTTGACCAATATCGACCAGTGTGCGAACGACGCCCTCGTCGGCCAGGGCATACGTCACGTCGTTCGGGCTTCGAACCCAGTTCACGCCGTTCGCGCCGGCTACGCTCTCCGGTACGACGACGTTGAACGAGCGGACGTCCACCTTTTGTCCCCAGTTTCGCTTGATGTTGTCGAGGAGGTTGGCGACCTGGTCCTGAGCGCTCGCGGTGTGGTCAATGATGAGCTTGCCGTCTCCATATTCGGCTTTCGCCCCGCCCAACTCGATGTAGCCGTCGCCGGTGAACGCGCCACGCGCCCCATGCTGGAGGGCATCGTTGACAAAACGGAGCAGGTTGCGTCCGTTATCGCCGCGGTGAACCACAAGATCGCTCACATCGTAGATGCGGGTGACGACGCGCTCCGGCGGCGGCACCTCAGCGAGCAACGAAACGGCGGGCTTGGACGAGGACGATTCTCTGCGAAGTTCGTCCAGTTCTTCGTCGAGTTGCTCGCGCAGGGCATGGACTGTGGCCTCTGCGGGCTTTCTTCGCCACGCGTCGTCCACCGGTTGGGCTGAGACAGCCGCCCCCTTGAGCTGCCGCGCGCGCTGGAGGAAGACCTGCCTGCCGGCCCGGGCGCCGGACGCGGTCTGTTCCGCCGGCGGCCCCCTCTCGGCGAAGACATCCTTTTTGCTATCCTCCGGTCTTTCCACCAGTTCATCCAGCGCCTTGACGATTTCTACTTCCCTCTCAATGAAATCCTCCTCATGCACGACGGCTCGTCTTTCAGCCGCTTGAGCCGGCCTGTCCTTGTAAGAATCGAAGGGCATCGTCTCGCGCCCATCCAATCTCTTGGTCAGTTCAACCGCCCGCGACTCCATCGTGAGCGCGTGTGCCGCTTCGGCGACCTTTTTCTGCATGTCCACCAGTTCTTTCCGAGCGGCGACCTGCAGGGCGAGCTCTTTCTTCGCCTGCTCGACGATTTTTTCCTGCTCTTTGCTCTTCTGGCCGCGCTGCTGGAGTTGTTCGCCCATGACGATGGCGCCGGCAAGGAGTTCAGTTGCTTCGGCGGCGCGCCCCTGCCGGGCGAGTTCCTGCCCCTTCTCGAGCATCTCCCGCTGCTCGGTGAGGAGGGCTTCGTCGCCCGCCTGGATGGTCGCCGTAATCTGTTTGGCCTGTGCACGTGCGAGCCGGCCGCTGGAGGGCTTGCCCTCTGCCGCTTCTTCCGGCTCATAGGGCTGGTTCAGCGCGAGCTTGACGTTCCTGAGCAACTTGGCGGCGTTCGCGGCGACGCCGCTCTGCGGCGCCAGCTTCATCGCGGTTTCGAGCGATTCCTGCGCCTTCGCGAAGTCCTTCTGCTTGTACGCTTCCAAACCCGCTCGGTAGTAGTTCCAGCCCAACATCTCGACGTCCGCCGGGGGCTTGGCGGGCGGCTGGACTGGAGGCGCTTCGGCCGCCGTTTCGCCTCGCCCGACAAGGAAGCCCGCGACCACCGCCAGAGGGGTCGCCGCTTCCTTCTTCTTTGGTGCGCGGGTGTGTGCGCAACCATAGGCCATCTCGGCGTGCTCGCGCTCGGTGGTCAAGAGATCGACGGGCTTGAGCGGGCCAAGCCACTCGCGGAAGCGGTAGCTCTCCGGCGCGTAGAGCTTGCAGGTCGTGTATGCGACAGGGGCGTCGAATCGCGGGAGGGCGAGTTCAAGTTTGCCCCTCCGCGCCGTCCCACCGACGCGGAACGTCGTCACGATCTCGACGGGGAAGCTGACGAGCCCTCCGACCGTCGCAATGGACTTTTCAAGCGGGAGTATGATTTCTTCGGGGCCTATCGGCGTAAAGGTTGCCGCCTTCTCGTCGACCCAGACGAGCCGGACCGCCGAGCCCTCAGGCAGGCGGACGCGGAGGAACTGCCGGTTGCTGTTCCGCACTTGGAGCGTCGTCTTCGCCATCGCGTTGCCGCCGTCGCGGAAGACGATTGCGTGCTCGGCGGTGTCGATGATGGTCGGCGGCAGCGGCACTTCCGATGCGAGCACGACGTCCCCCGTGAAGCTCCACCGCCCGCGCCTCATCGAGTAGGCGAGCATGGGCTTATCGCTCGACAGGGCGAGCAGGTCTTCGGGCAGGCCGAAGAACGCTTCCGAATCCAGCCCCGGTGTTTCTTCTTCGAGCAGTTCGCCGCCGGCGGAGGTGCTGACGACGAGGTAGCCGCCGGTCGACGTCGCGCCGCGGACGCCGCAGAAGCCGAGCGTC
>CAZBRH010000080.1:0-2113 GCA_964494245.1 uncultured Planctomycetota bacterium
TTGTGGGACGGGAGGAATTTTCTTCTTGCTTTCGTCCTTTACAAATGGAGTGCGGACTTCCACTGGCTGCCGATTCAGAGCATCTGAATTGGGATGTATGAATTTCATCATAGTCACTAATAACGGCTGTGGGTTTTGGGGTTATGTGCCGTCGCAGTGTGCAACATATTGGGGGCCAATGACTAGGATGTTCCGTGTCGTTGTGCGTGTGTTGTGGATATGAGGTTGATGGATTTTTGAGGTTGTTTGTAAGGCGAGCGCTATTTGGATGGGGCTTGTTTTTCCAAGAAATGTCCCCCATTCAGGCACCAACTACTGGCGAGTCACCAACAAGTTATCAACAGGATTTCCACAAGGTTGACGAACGCGCCAAGAGAGCCAACCTCTACTCGGTCTTCTCAGGCAAGGCAATGTGGATTTGGTTCGGCTCCAGCCGGTAAATGGCGCCGAGCGGCCAGTCGAGCAGCAGCCCCAGGCCGCCGGTAAGGAGGATGTCGAGCGCGATTGAAAGCGGCTCAATCCCGGATGAAATGTAAGCGCTCTTCGTTTCGAATCCGGTCTTCTCCGCTATGATCAGGTGGTCTCGGTTGCGGGCGAGCCGAAGCGTGTGGGGAGAGGCGCCGTCGGTTCCGCCGTCGGTTGGGACGATGATGGTTGCTCCCGGCGGGCTGCTCGTAATCGTGATGCGCTGGCTTCTGCCATTGAGGAGCAAGCCGCATCCGGGACAAGCCGTTGCGGCGGCGAGGATGCCGACAAGGAAGGGGGCGCAACGTCTCGTCATAGGAACCTGCCGATTTCCGATTGGAGATCGCGTCCCCCGCGATGGCGCTCGCGGGGGACGCGAGGTTGACGTCCGCTGCGGGTCGGCTGGCTATTTGCCGTATGCCCGGACAGTAAAGCGGCCGAAGATGCCGACCACCTGCTCCACTTCGTAGTCCGCGTAGTAAACCGTCTGGAGTCCACCCTCTTTGGCGGCGGTCTCGATGTCGCAGCGGTCCCACGCGAAGTCGAGCGAAGTATACCAAAGCGGGATGCTCAGGAGCGTTGTGCTTGCGGTGCCGACTTTGCTGCCCGCCAGAGCGGCGCCGCCCAGAGCGGTTCCCATGCCGCCGAGCGCCGGCGGCGAAACGGCGCTGTCGGTGCTGACGACCGTGCCGCGGTAGTTCACAGTAAGCGGCGCGCGAATCTTGGTGTAGATCGCGCCGCGCGGCGGCTGCACGGGCGCCGTCTCCAGGCCGAGGCAGCCGGGAAGGCCGACCGCGACCAGCACGAGCAAGAGCACAAGTCTCTTACCCATAAGCGTTCTCCTTGTGATTGTAGTGGCGGCCCTCCGGCTCAGTCGCCGTAAACGATGACAACAAACCTCTGGATGACACCGAGCACGTTGTAATACTCGTAGTCCACATGATTGACGGTCTTGATCCCTGCGGACGCCGCGGCGGCTTGGATGCTGCAATCGCCCGTGGCCACGATGCCGAGGATGGATTCGACCTGCGCCCGGCCGACCTTGGACCCGAGCGTCGTCCCGTTCAGGTCAACGTCGAGCGGCGCCCGAATCTCCGAATACACCCAGCCCAGCGCGGGCATCACCGGCGCACGGTATGTGATGCACCCACTGGCCCCAAAGACAACCAAGGCCCCAAGAACAAGCAGTGCGACAACCTTCATCGGCTACCCTCCAAACTCCAAGAGAAACGAACCACACAGAGCAACACGGCGCACCCAACACGGCGGCGAGCGGCCCCGGCCGGCCATCTGCCCTCTCCTTGCGCCCGGCGTCGCCAGCGCGTCAAGAGCGTCGCCCACACAAAGGCATATTGTGCACTTCCTGCGTCGCCACGCAAGGGAAATCCGCACACGATGTCCCTGGCCCAGAGGCACGTCGCCACAAAGCATGCGGGGGCGCCCGCAACCACAGGGCACATCGCGGGCATGCGCGCCGATGGCTGCGGCGGCGACGCCAGCCGCCGTGCGGGCCTGCGCCGTGCGCCGGTCAGCTCAATTGCTTGTTGACCAGCTTCGTCATCTCGAACATATCGACGCGTGCCTTGCCGCCAAAGACGGCCTTGAGCGCCGCGTCGGCGTTGATGACGCGCTTCTCCTTCGCGTCCTG
>CAZBRH010000080.1:2124-13037 GCA_964494245.1 uncultured Planctomycetota bacterium
ATTCTTCTTGATGTAGGCCCAGAGCTTCTTCACCACCTCCGTGCGCGGCAGCGGCTTCGCACCGACAATCGCCGCCAGCGCCGGACTCGGCGTCAGGGCCTTCATGAACGCGGGATTGGGCTTCCGGGCCGACTTCTTCTTCGCCATCTTGCACGCTCCTTGTTCCTGCTTCCTCAGTCTTCTGCCGGAGAATGCACTCCGGCTGTCGGAAACAGACTAACTCAAAGCCCGCCCCGTTGTAAAGAGGGCTGTTCGCGTTCAGGCGATTTTTTTGCGCTCCGGCGCAGAGCGGGAAAGCGGGGCGCCGGCCACAAGAGAGCCGTCTCACCGACCGCGTTCTTGTCAGCGCTTGAGCAGCCGCGCCGCAATGAAGATCGCTGCGTCCGCGGCGTCTTCGTCCGCCGGATGGCGCTCCCAAACGACCAGGGCATTTCCCTTGCCGTCCCCCGCAACATCGGGAGCGTAGCCGGGGTTCACCGTGCCCGGCGTAATCAGCGCCCTCCACTCGAATTGGCCTTCGCGGGAGATCAGACAGGCGACGATCTTCTCCTCGTATCGGCTGTTCTGCACCCTCGCCTCCGGACTGCGGAACGTCGGCGGCAGACTGTCGTAGTAAGCGAGAACAAAGCCCTTGCCGTCCCAGGCGGCGGCAGGGAGCTCGACGTGCACCCACTTCGCGCCGAGTTCGACCCGGGCGGAGAGGTTGCCCTGCGAATCCACGGTGGCGGCGCCGAAGGGCGTGCTCGTCATGGTGGCGCTGCGCCCGGTGCCGTAAGGCGTCGGCCACGAAATGAGCGCGACCTCGGCGCCGTCGGATGCGAGCGCCAGAGGAGCGCTAATGCTGCCTCGACGGCCGCCTTCCTCCACGCCCTTGGGCAGGATGCCCTGCCAGGCCGAGGGCTTGCCTTCTGCCGAGACGATGGCCGTGGTCAACCCCGGGCCACGATACGGTGCGACGCTGGCCATCGCCGTCCCGCGCCCCACCCACGAGACGAGCCATCCCTTGCCCATTGGTGCGACGCGGGCTTCGGAGACGGAGGAATCGGACGAGGGCCTTGACGCCAGCAAGACGGGCTGGGTGTCGAGCATCTTGCCGTCGGGGCTGATTCTCGCGCCGTGCAGTGCGTAGCCGTCGTTCTTGCCGCCGCCGGTTTCCCACGCGCGCCAGACAACGAGCCACGCCGAGCCGTTCCATGCGACGTCGGGCCGGCACTGGTTGTGCGCGCCTCCCGCGACGAAGATGCCCTCGGGGTCGAGCACCTTGCCGTCCGGCCCGACGCGCGCGGCGTAGATGTCGTAGTCCTTGTCGTTGCGCAGGTCGGCCCAGACGACGAGCCATGCGTCGTTGCCCCACGCCGCGCGGGGATGCTCCTGGCAGTCGAAGGCCGTCGAGACCGCAATGGGCTGAGCGTCCAAAACGTTCGCGGCCGCGTCCAGCCGACACGCATAGAGGTCCGCTCGGTCGGCCCGGCCGCTCTGCCAGACGACGAGATACTTGCCGTCGCCGAAGGCGACGCACGGGTCGTGAGCCGGGCGGGGGGACGCCGGCAGGAGAATCTCTGGCCCGAGTTCGCCCGCGGCCGCGCCGGCGGTCGTTAGCGCCAAGATGGCAGCGACGAAAAGGTTTCTCATGGCTCTGCTTCCTTTACGCTTTTTTCGGGGACGGGGCGAAAGACCTCGAGGCGGCCGGACGCGCCCATGTAGAACTCGCCGTCGTTGCCCCATTTGGGGGCGCCCGGCCAGGTGTAGGGGTCGCCGAACCGGTAGTCCCGGCCCTGCCGCCCCTCGCCGAACGTCCACAACTCTCGGTCGCCTTTTGGCTCCGCCCGGACGAGTTTCGTGACGTATCGCTTCTTCAGGTCAAGGCGGGACGGCGTGCTTTCGTCGCCGCCGGGGATGTAGAGATACCGTTCGCCGCCGTCCGGGCCGAGCGACGGCGCGCCCGTGCACCAAAAGCTCACCTTGTCCGCCGGGCCGGAAGAACAATAAAAGTTCTTGTCCACCTCTCCGCCGTGCTGCGCGACCCTCTTGCCATCGACCACCTTGGGGCCGGCCAAGCCGACCGCCTTGCCGGTCTTCATGTCCCAATACCAAAACACCCCCCACGGGCTATACGGGTCCCGGCTGCCAGCGTAGAGCCGTCCGGTTTTCTCGCTTACGGCAAGGCCGCCGAAGTAGCTTGTGATGACAAGCGGGGGTTCGAGCGTGACGCCGAGGTCAACGACGGTCTTGCCGTCGGGCAGGAGCTTCTTGAGCTTGCCGTCGCCCATCGCGTAGTAGAGCGAGCCGTCTGGTGCGCTTCCGCTCACCACGGCCTTGAGGTCGCCTCCGGGCGCGATCTCGATGCGGTCCGTCTCCGGGTTGAGCACCCAGCGCAGACGGTTGTGCGGGTCGGAGATGAGCAGCCGCCCCTGGTTGTCGGCGCTCAATCCCATGATGCCGTGGTAGGCCCCGCCGCCGAACCGGGAGCATTCGGGCAGGCCGCCGCGCCGCCCATACGGCCCGCCCCAAGCGATCGTGTAGACCCGGTTCTTCTTGGCGTCGTACTTGCGGATGATGCGCGCGCTCGGATGCATGAGGTAGCAATCGCCGTTCGGCAGCCGGGTGGCGGCGAAATTGCCCTCGATTTCCAGCGGCGGACCGTCCTGAGACCCTTCTTGGACAAACGAGCCGAGGTAAACCTCGCGCCGATAGACGACGCCCTCGCCGTAGGGATAATCCCTGCCGGGAACCTTCTCGGCGGCCGCGGCCTGCGCGGGCTTCGCGCCTTCCTGCGCCAGCTCTCCTGCCGCGCAGAGCGGCGTCCCGCAAGCGAACCAGACCGCCGCCAGCCCCACGACAACGCCGATGGTGCTGCGAGCCATCTCTTGTTTCCTCCGAGCCGCGCCCTCGACCCGTTCCACACGCGCGATGCGGGCACTATACATCCTGCTCGTTTGCCCGTCAACGAGGGAAAACAGGGACAGATAACTTTCTTTGCCGCGCGAAAAAAGTTATCTGTCCCTGTTTTCTCCTGTTTTCTCGGTTTCCCCCATGAAGGCCCTTGCCGCCTGTGCGTGGCGTTTGCTAGAATGCTTGCGCAGCGACTCTCTTCGGTCTCCCGGAGATGGATTGTGCGCGTCGTGGGCATCGACCCCGGGCTCAAGGTCACCGGGTATGGCGTGATCGACGGCTCCGGCGCCTCGGTCGCGCTCGTCGAGGCAGGAACCGTGTCCACGAAGGAGCGCGACCCGATGCCGGAACGCATCCGGATCATCTACGACGACGTGCTCGCGCTGTTCGAGGAGACGAAGGCGGAGGCGGCGGCGATTGAGAAGCTCTACGCGCACTACAAGCACCCGCGGACGGCGATTCTGATGGGGCATGCTCGGGGAGTCGTGTTGCTTGCCGCCGCCAAGTGCGGCATCCCCGTCGCCAGTTATCCGGCGACGATGATCAAGCGGTCGCTCACAGGCAACGGCCACGCGAGCAAGCAGCAGGTGCAGCGGATGATCGAGGTGGCGCTCGGGCTTTCTGCGCCGCCGGAGCCGCCGGATGTCGCCGACGCGCTGGCCGTCGCGCTTTGCCACCTGAACGCGACATCGAAGCCGCTCGCGGTCGGTGGGACAAGGAGCAGGAAATGATCGCAAGGATGACGGGCGTCGTTTCCGACATCCGCGAGCACGCCATCACGCTCGACGTGGGCGGCATCGGATACGAGGTGATGGTTCCGGGGGGGCTGGCGCTGAAGCTCCGGCAGCACGGCGCCGCCGGGACGGAACTGACGCTGCACACGCTGGAATACATTGAGGGCGGCACGGCGGGCGGGCCGCTCATCCCCCGGATCATCGGCTTTGTCGATCCGATGGACCGAGAGTTCTTTCAGCTTCTGACAAGCGTGAAGGGCTTTGGAGCGAAGAAGGCGCTTCGGTCGTTGACGATTTCGACGAAGCGCTTTGCGATGGCGATAGAAAATGGCGACAGCGCCGTGCTTTGCGACCTGCCGGAGATCGGGCGCCGCAGCGCGGAGAAGATCGTCGCCGAGCTGCGCGGCCGGTGTCAGAAGTTCGCGCTGATGCGCGAGGGCGAGCCGCTTGAAGCGCCCGCCGAGGAACTCGAACCGGACGTCCGGTCCGAGACGATGCAGATTCTTGTTGGCCAGCTCCAGTACTCACCGATTGAAGCGGAGGCAATGATCAGCAAGGCGCTCGCGTCGGGCGCGAAGGTCCAATCTTCGCAGGAACTCATCAGCGAGATATTCCGGATCCTGTCAGGGAACTGAACTGCTTTGGATAATGAAGGTTAGTTGGAAACATGCGTCAGCGGATTGTGGACCCCCGGCCGCTTTCGGATGATGATGAACGGTTCAATCTGTCGTTGCGGCCGCGGACGCTCAACGAGATGATCGGGCTGGCGGACCAGCTCGAGCCGCTGCGCATCGCGCTCCGGGCGGCAACCGAGCGCGGCGAGGCGCTGGAACACGTTCTGCTCGACGGCCCGCCGGGACTCGGCAAGACGACGATCGCCCACGCCATCGCGAACGAGATCGGAGCGCGGCTCGTCCAGACCTCCGGTCCCGCCCTCACGCGCACGGGCGACCTGATGGGCATCCTGACCGGCCTCGGCCACAGGGACGTCCTCCTCATCGACGAAATCCACCGGCTGCCCGTCGCCGTCGAGGAGTTCATCTACCCGGCGATGGAAGACCGGAAGGTCCAATTCGTTGTGGATCGCGGCGCGTTCGCCAAGACGGTCGAGGTGCCGCTCAAGCACTTCACGCTCGTGGGCGCGACGACGAAGGCCGGGCTGCTATCGAAGCCGCTCCGCGAGCGCTTCGCCATCTTCCATCACGTCGAGTTCTACAAGCCCGAACACCTCAAGTCCATCGTGCTGCGCTCGGCGGGGCTGCTCGGCGTGGCTATCGACGACGATGCGGCGGGCGAGATAGCCGCCCGGTCGCGCGGCACGCCGCGCATCGCAAACAACTACCTGAAGCGCGTCCGCGACTTCGCTCAGGTGAAGGCCGACGGCCACGTTTCGCTTGACCTGACCCGAAAGGCGCTCGACATGCTCGGCGTGGATGAGCTCGGGCTGGACGAACTCGACCGGCGGTTCCTGCGGGCCATCGCCGACTTCTACAGCGGCGGACCCGTCGGCATCGAGGCGCTGGCCGCGACGCTCAACGAAGACCGCGACACGCTCGAGGACGTCGTGGAGCCCTACTTGCTCCGCATCGGCCTTCTCAATCGGACGAGCAAGGGCCGGCGCGTCACGAAGCGCGCCTTCGAGCACTTGGGGCTCGAGCCGTCGAAGACAGCCCAGCAAGAACTCTTTCAATAGCCGCTCTCGGAGGTCCGTCGATGAGCGATGAATACCTGTATGGGCACATGGTTCACGAGTATTACGTCGAGCGCGTCCGCCGCGTTGCGCGGGAACGCGAGGCCGCGCGAGCGAGCGTGCGGACGCTGGCGCAGTTGACCAAGCTGCGCGATGAGGTGCGCCGGAAGCTGCGGCGCTCCTTCGGCCCGATGCCGGAGCGGATGCCGCTCAACGCGCGGCTCACCGGCCGCGTCGAGCGGCGCGAATACGTCATCGAAAAAGTCATTTACGAAAGCCGCCCCGGCTTCCCCGTCACGGCGAACCTCTACATCCCGAAGCGGGGCAGCGGCCCCTGGCCGGCGGTGCTCGGCGCGTGCGGCCATTCGCTCGAAGGCAAGGCGGAGCCGACCTACCAGCTCTTCTGCAAAAACCTCGCGCGGAAGGGATATGTCGTCCTCATTTACGACCCGATCTCGCAGGGCGAACGGCTCCAGTTCCTCGGATGCAAGGGACGGGCGCTGCCGAAGGGGATGTGCGAGGAGCATAACATGCTGGGCAACCAGATGCAGCTCGTCGGCGAGTTCTTCGGCCTGTGGCGACTTTGGGACGGCATTCGCGGGCTTGATTACCTGCTCTCGCGGCCTGAAGTCGACCGGACGAGGGTCGGCGTGACCGGCAACTCGGGCGGCGGGACGATGACGACATACCTGACCGCATTGGATGATCGTTTCACGATGGCCGCGCCCGGATGCTTCGTCACCCGCTATCTCTGCAACTTGGAGAATGAACTGCCGTCGGATTCCGAGCAGATTCCGCCCGGCATCCTCGCTGCCGGACTCGATATGGCGGACTTTTTTGTCGCGCAAATCCCCCGGCCGACCATTTTGCTCGGGCAGGAGAACGACTTCTTCGACGTGCGGGGCCTTCGGGCAACCTTTGATGAGCTCCGTCGCCTCTATCGGATCGCGGGCGCCGAAGAGAACATCGAACTTTTCGTCGGCCCCGGGGACCACGGCTACTCGCTCGACAACCGCGAGGCGATGTATCGCTTCTTCAACAAGCACGCGGGTGTCCGCGCGTCGGGACGGGAACCGCGACCGCCGCACGTCGAAGTCCCGTCCACTCTTCAGGTCACGCCGAAGGGACAGGCGCATTTTCTCCGTCCCCGCCGCGTGTTCGACTTTACCGCCGAAACGGCGCGGCGACTCGCGGCGGAGCGGAAGCCCTTGTCCGGAGATGCCCTGCGCGAGGCGATCTCCCGGCGGCTCGCCCTGCCGAAGCGGGCCGGCGCTCCGCACTACCGCGTCCTGCGGCCCCGCCGTCCGGGCGGAGAGCGGGGCGTTGTGCAGAACCGGTTCGCCGTCGAGACGGAGCCGGGCATCTGCGCCATCCTGCACGTCTTCCGACCCGGTGAGCGGCTCT
Organism: uncultured Planctomycetota bacterium; assembly: GCA_964494245.1. Lineage (GTDB taxonomy): Bacteria > Planctomycetota > PUPC01 > PUPC01 > PUPC01 > CAZBRH01. Next base: position 8,845 of record CAZBRH010000080.1, read on the forward strand.
TCCAAATCCCGCGCGGCAGGAAGGCGACACTCTACGTCCCACATCTTTCGTCCCGACAGGAGGTGCTGTCCGGCAAGGCGCCGGGGACGGTGCCGCTCTTTGCGCTCGACGTGCGAGGGATTGGCGAGACGAGTGTGCAGACGTGCAATGATCCGGGGCTTTTCGCGCCGTACGGAGCGGATTACATGTACGCATCGCACGGCAACATGCTCGGCGAGCCATACGCCGGACGGCGGACGCACGACCTCCTTTCGGCACTTGACCTTCTGGCAAGCAAGGGATACGAGAGCGTGCATCTGGTTGGAAGGGGTCTGGGCGCCGTCTGGGCGGCGTTCGCAGCGTGCCTCCACCCGATTGTCAAACAAGTTACGCTCGTGATTGCTTTCGTATCACGAACTTACGCAAGAGCCGACACGGATGTGGCCGCTGTCGTCGCTCGTGTTCGGCGTGCTGCGTGAGTTCGACCTGCCCGATTGCTTCCGCGAACTGGCCAAGGAGAAGCGGCTCAAGGTTATCGCTCCGTGGGACAGTCAGATGCGCGTCTGGCGCGCCGACCGGCTGCGCGAGCATCTGAGGGCGCTCGGGCTTGAGCGGCTTTCGGTGATGGCGCCGCGTCGGGCTACTTCAACGAACTGACCAGGAAGACGGCGGCCGCAGCAAAGAGGATGAGCCACGAGAGGTTCCGCCGCGCCTCGGCCCCCGCTCCCACCGGTTCAAGCGGCGGCAGGTCGGCCAAGCCCCCGAGCACTGCCCCGCCCGTCAATGCCGAAAGCCGCTTGGCGACCGTCGCATCGCCGTCGGGCCGCCATTCGGCGCTGTAGCCCAGCGTGAGGTGTCCCTCGCCGAGCGCTGCCCCGTCTGCCGCGTCGACCACCTTTGCGACATAGGTTCCGCGCTGCCGCGCTTCTGCTGTCCCCTCGTATCGGAGCCGTCCGACCCGCCGAAGCTCGCAGGCGGCGGTTCCGCCGTCGGGCGTGAGGAACGATGCGGCGAGCCGTCTATCGCCGAGCGGTTCCGCCGCCTCGACCAGAATTCGGACGTGGCCGTCTTCCGGCTCTAGCCGCACGGCGACTTGCGGGGTCCGCTCGCCTGCCCCGGCCCAAAGGACGAGCGACCGCAGGAAATCCGGCACCGCCGTTGCCCATTTCATTGCCCAGTCCTCGAGGGACGTCGTGCAGGCGACGACTCGGCCGAGGCCGCGCCGCCACGCCGCCAGGATTGGCGCCCGTCCTGTTGCCAGAAGCGGCGGCGCCTCGCTTCGGGTCCCCGTGAGCACGTATCCCTTGACCGGCGGCGGGACGGGGATTTCGCCCGGCCAAAGTCCCGGCCCGCGAATCACATCGAACCCGGCTTCGTCCTCTCGGATGAGCGATCCGGCAATTGTTCGCGTCTCGCGCGCCATCGCCGCGGGGAGTTCGGAGATCGACCGTAGGATGACGAACCGGCCTCCCGTTGCTTCGGCTGCTTGCTGGAGCGCGGCCAGCCCGTCGTTCATCTCTGCGCGTGTCGCAAGCACCGAAAGCGTAATGGCGTCGGCCTTCATCGCGTGGGCGATGGCCGCACCATCGAGCGCGTCTTGTCCTTCGCCGTCGGAAACAAGGATCATGTGGCGTCGGAGAAGCGCGTTGCGAAGGATCGTGCGGCCGGCTTCGAGTGCGGCGCCAATCTGCGTGCGGCCGAAGGGGAAGATTCGCGCGACGGCGCCGCGAAGTTCCTCCGCACCGCTCGGTGTCCCGACCACCCGGCGCTCCAGAAGCACCTCCGGCTGCTGGTTGAACGCCACCACGCTCAGCTCGTCGGACTGGCTGCCGCGTGCCGTGCCGAATTCCATTCCAGCGCGGAGCAGCGCCTCGCGGACGAAGTCGATCTTTTGCCGCCCTTCGAGCGTCTCGGCCATGCTGCCAGAACGGTCGGCAACAATGACGACGGACGAGGGTCTCGCTGCGCGGCGCTCCGGATCGGGATCGACCGGCAGCAAGTCGGCCAGCGGCGTTCGCGCGTAGCCGCCGGGGCCGAACGAATCGCGTCCGCCGAACACAACGAGTCCGCCGCCCGCGTCCCTGACGAACCGGTCGAGCCACGCCGCCCGCTCCGCCCCCAGCGCTTTTGCTGCCACGTCATCGAGCACGACGACGTCGCAGCGCAGCATCTCTTCGTTCGTGGCCGTCAGCCCTTCGGCGCTGACCCGGCGGACCTGGATCGCGTTGGAGTTGGCGAGGACGGCCCCAAGCCGCCGTTCGGCAGTGGACGAAACGAGCAGGACATTCAGCCGCCCGGTCACACGGACGGCGGCGGCGGCCTCGTCGTTTTCTGACGTCTTGTCGCCCGGGCAGAGCAGTCGGGCGGTGAGCGTGTAAAGCCCCGGCTCCTGCGGCGCGAGTCGCCGGGGGAAAACTGTTCTCCGCTTCAGAATGTCCACGTTTTCTGGCCGGGCGATGTCGCGTCCATTGAGGAGCACGATGAGCTTGCCCTGCGTGGGTTCCGTCGTGCCGAGAGCCACCTCGAAGTCGATGGGCTGGCCGGACTGAACGAAAGGCGGGACGCGGACGGCCTCGACCCAGGCGTCGGCCTCTGCCGACGGGAGGAGTGTGAGCGAGTGGACCGGGCGGCGGGCAGCGGCCAGTTGGGCGGCGAGCCCGATGGCGTCCCCGCCATTTTCGCGTCCGTCCGTGATGAGCACGATGTCGCCCGACGAACCGGACGGGAAGAGCGCGAGAGCCGTCGCAAGGCCGCGCTCGATGGAGGTGCCGTCCTGGTCAAGCGCAGTCGCCGAGGGCAACTCGGCGGGCAGGTCGGTCGGCGAAGTCGGCGGCAGAACAAGAGCGGCGTCGCGTCCAAAGGCGACCACCGCGACACGGCTACTGGCCTCCAAGCGTGCGGCCGCCGAGCGGATCTCCGGAAGCAGGGCGGCCGCTGTTCCGCGAGTGCTTGACGAAACATCAAGAACGAAGACGCGCAGAGCCGTTCCTTCGCTCAGGACAAGGCCGGCGAGGGTGGTGGCAAAAAGCGCCGACGAGACGGCAGCGCCGAGGCCTTGCAGCCGCCGCCCGCGTCGCCCCCGTGTGGCCAGGAGCCAGCCAGCGATCCCGGCGAGGGGGATAAGAAGGAGAACGCTTGTGTGTTCGACAACGGGCATCGGCACGGCTCGCGGAGCGCTTTCTTGCGGCAATTCGGCGCCGCACAGTATACTATGAGTGGCGACGGATTTGCAAAGAGAGGGTTCGGTGTGTCCAACAACGGATCAACGTCCGCGGCGGATGTGGTCCGCAAGGCCCGCCGCAGGGCGAAGTTCCAAGCCGTGCGGTCAGCGCTGGCCGCCATCTTCGGACTGATGTTGCTGTCGGCGGCCGGCGGGTTTGCGTGGGGCATGTGGGAGGAGGTGAGCGCGTCGCCTCAGAAATACCGCGCTGTTTACGCGGGAAAGGGCGCCTCTTTGCTTTCCGCGTGGTCAGCAAAGCTGGCTCGATTGATCGCTCGAATGCAGCCCGACGAAAAGGAAAGCCCACCGGAACGTCCGCCCGCATCAAGCCGACCAGCGACCGTTGTCGCCTCGAATCCCTCGAAGCCGGGGCCGTCTCGCACAATTTCGACACAGCGCGAGCCGCCCACGACCGATCCCGGCCTCGTGCTGCCAGACCCCGACCTCCCTCTTGATCCGGACGCTGACATTCCTGAACCGAGCGATCCCGAGCCGTGGCGCACCGAACCCAAGACGACCGGCGATCCGCCCCCGCTGCCTCCTCCGGCCCGGCTGACGAAAGAGACCGAACCCGCGACAAAGATTCCGGGGTTGGACCCGAGGGTGGCAGAGGCGCTCGAAAAGGCCCATAAGAGCTTCGATACCGCGTGGAAGTATCATCAAAAGGCGCGACCGGAGGCCCCGCCCAGCGGCCGCGACGCCGCGAACAAGATGGCGATCCAGTATCTGAAGCTTGCCAAGCAGCACTACGAGGCCGTGCTCCAGCAGAAGATTCCCGCGGACCTCCGCGAGCGGATTCAGTCGCGGCTGGTGGACCTGAACGGCTTGCTTTACTGGTCGCTGAAGATGTCGAGCATCAAATGAAGCCGACTCGCTTGGCAACCCTCGGCATCGCGTTCGTGCTGCTTGTTGCAGCAGTCGGCGCAGAGGAAGCGCCGCGCCCGCCGATCCAACCGCAGGGCGGAAAGGCCGCGCACGAGCGCTGGGGGCGCGT
>CAZBRH010000080.1:13088-13979 GCA_964494245.1 uncultured Planctomycetota bacterium
ATCCGCATCTCCGACCGCAAGAAGAGCGCCTACCGCGACATTCCGTTCGAGAAGATTGAGCGGATCGGGCAGGCGCCCGACCGCGAGTGGTTCGAGCGCGAATGGCGTTGGCTCGAAGGCGGCAACGACGAAAAGGTTTTCACGGACAGGTTCTATCGTGCGGCGGAATACCGCACGGAACTTGTGCTCCAGAGCGGCGAAAGAATCACGGGCGACGTGGTCGCGCCCATCTACGTCCGGGCCGGGGACAAGCGGCTTGCCTTTGAGCTCCGGAAGCGAGCGAAAAGCCCTGAACCGGCGCTGCGGGAGGAACTAGAGCCGATCATCTATATCAAGGAAGTCGTGTTGAGCGACCGCGAGCCGGAGCCAGCGCCAAGATAGCCCGGGCCAGCGGGCAGCGCGGAATGCGGCGCGACTACTCTTCGACGACGCTTCGATAGCCCGCTTCGAGTTCGTCCGCCGTCAAGAGCTTCCCGTCGTAAACCATCGAATACCGCTGCTTGTCGTGCACCACATTTAGCGCGATTTTCATGAGTCCGGCGGCCTTGGCGGCGTTGTCCAGTTCCTTCCGAATCGCAGCGAGGATTTTCCCAAGTTTTTCGTTGGCCAGCCGGAGCTCTCTTTCGAGCCGATCCTGCTCGCGGCGATATTCTTCGCGTCGGTTGACCTCTTCGCGCGTGCGCAGGACGAGCCTGTCGGCGACCCAGTGCAGGCGCGCTTTCAGATAGAGGATTCGTTCCTGAACATCGGCAAGCGTGAGGTCCCGGGCATAGACGAGGAGGAAGTCCTCATCGCGGCCAAGCACGTCCGACGTGGGGTTCAGCCGAACCCAGATGTCTGGCGTCCGCGTCTTCCATTTTTCCTCAATCTCTTTCTTTTTCTCTTCCAGTT
>CAZBRH010000081.1:0-13767 GCA_964494245.1 uncultured Planctomycetota bacterium
CCGCCCGACCGCGACCGCCCAGTCCGTCACCACCAATGAGGACGTTCCGAAGGTCATCACGCTGACCGGCAGCGACGTAGAGACGCCGTCGAGCGGCCTCGTCTTCATCATTACGGCGCTCCCCCGGTATGGCACGCTGGACGTTCCCCTCGGAGCCATTGTCGGCAATCAGGTCACCTACACCCCGAACCCGGACTATTACGGCGCCGACAGCTTTAGCTTCAGGGTGATGGACACGGGCGACCCGGCCGGCGTCGGCACAAGCCCGGCTCTCGAAAGCAGCCCCGCCACGGTCACCATCAAGGTCAACCCGGTGAACGACGCACCGACGCTTTCGACCGTGGGCACGCTGACGGGCGCGGTCGAGGACACCGACTTCCGCATCACCTACACGATGCTGCTTGCCGCATCGAACGCCCGCGACGTGGACGGCGGAACGCTCCGCTTCCGCATCGAAGAGGTGACCGGCGGAACCCTCAGGAAAAACGGCTCCCTTGTTGTTCCCGGCGTGACGCTTCTGTCGCCCGGTGAAAGTCTCGTCTGGCGTCCCTCGGCGGAAGAGCACGGAGTCCTCGATGCGTTCACCGTGACGGCGTGGGACGGCGCCGCGGCCTCTTCCACGCCCGTGCAGGTTCAGGTGGACGTGGCGGCCGTGCCCGACGTCCGCATCGTTGCGAACCAGCCGAACGCTTCGGAGACCGACCCTGAAGGCGCGGGCATGGGCGCCTTCACGATCAGCCGCGACGACGGCTCCGGCCCGCTCACCGTCAACTTCTCCGTGGGCGGCAGCGCCCGGCGCAACACCGATTACATTCTCCGCTTGGAGGGAGAATCGACGGCCCTGATGGGCAACTCCATCACGTTCGCTGACGGCGAAACCTCCCTTGTCATCGAAGTGGTTCCCATCGACGACCGGCTTGCGGAACTTGCGGAGTCCGTCGTGCTCACGTTGAATTCCAACAGGGCTTACCAACTCGATCCACTTGCGGCCAACCGGATGGCCACGGTCTCCATCGCGGACGACGAGCCGACGGTCAGCATTGTGGCAAGCCAGCCGAACGCTTCCGAGACCGACCCCGAGGGCGCGGGCATGGGCGCCTTCACGATCAGCCGAGACAACGGCGTCGGCCCGTTGACCGTCAACTTTTCCGTGGGCGGCAGCGCCCGGCGCAACTCCGACTACATCCTGCGCTTGGAGGGGGAATCAACGGTGCTGACGGGCAACTCCGTTACGTTCGCTGACGGCGAGACGTCCCTTGTCATCGAAGTGGTCCCCATCAACGACCGGGTTGCGGAACCTGCGGAGTCCGTCGTGCTCACGTTGAATTCCAACAGGGCTTATCATTTGGATCCGCTTGCGGCGAACCGCAGGGCGACGGTCTCCATCGCGGACGACGAGCCGACGGTCAGCATTGTGGCAAGCCAGCCGAACGCTTCCGAGACCGACCCCGAGGGCGCGGGCATGGGCGCCTTCACGATCAGCCGAGACAACGGCGTCGGCCCGTTGACCGTCAACTTTTCCGTGGGCGGCAGCGCCCGGCGCAACTCCGACTACATCCTGCGCTTGGAGGGGGAATCAACGGTGCTGACGGGCAACTCCGTTACGTTCGCTGACGGCGAGACGTCCCTTGTCATCGAAGTGGTCCCCATCAACGACCGGGTTGCGGAACCTGCGGAGTCCGTCGTGCTCACGTTGAATTCCAACAGGGCTTATCATTTGGATCCGCTTGCGGCGAACCGCAGGGCGACGGTCTCCATCGCCGACAATGAGCCGACGGTCAGCATTGTGGCGAGCCAGCCGACCGCTTCCGAGACTGACCCCGAAGGCGCGGGCGTCGGCGCCTTCACAATCAGCCGCGACCGCAGCGTTGGGGAGCTGACCGTCCAACTCCGTATTTCCGGGACTGCCCGCAGGAACGTCGATTACTTCCTCCGCGTGGAAGGTTCCTCGACGCCTCTCACGGCCAACTTCGTCACACTGGCCGATGGGCAGGACTCGCTCGTCATCGAGGTCGTCACCATTGACGACCTTCTTGCCGAGCCGACGGAGTGGGTCACGCTGACCGTGAGTTCGAACCCGAGCTACCATCTCGATCCGCTCGTGGCGAACCGGACGGCGAGCGTCGCGATTCTCGACAACGACGGCGCCGGGGCGCCGTGATCCCGTTGAGGAAGGGATCTCGTGTCATGAAGTCAGTGGCTGTCCTGCGTTATGCTGTGCTCTGGCAGTTTCCTCTTCATTCGGTAGGCCCCCCGGCAGCCGACCTGTCGTCTTGATCCTGCTCACATCTTGCCGCGAGAACAGTCCTCTTTGGCTGGCAAGTCTCGTTCTGCAAATCTCACAGTACTCCGGGTTGAGTTCGATTCCTATCCATTGACGACCCTCTTGTTCTGCCGCAAGAGCAGTGGTTCCCGAGCCGATGAAGGGGTCGAGGACTATGTCGCCGGGGTCTGTGCTCAGCAGAATGAGTTTGCGTATCAGTTCAAGCGGCTTCTGACTTGGATGACCACACTTCTCGCGCGAACTACCCTTGAGACTGGGAATGGATAGTATGTTTGTGGCAAACCTCCCCTGCATAAGGTGACTAAGTCGCGCCCCCTTGTCCTTATACCGCTTGTCCCGTGAGTATGCTTGGATTCTCGCAGCGTCGTATGGAATGCGCACTCGCGCCTTGTGAAACTTGACTCGGTCGCTTTTCTTCAAAACGAGAATCATCTCGTAGGCCGGGGTGAGACTGTCGCGTCTTTCGTTGTAGCCGACGACGCGGTCCCAGATTATGAGGTCGTGAAACTGGAATCGTGTGCAGAGCTGCGACATGAGATGGATGAAGACGTGCTCGCGTTTGCCGAGTTCTCCGAAGATGAAGCAGAGGCCGTCGTCCTTGAGAATCCGCATACAATGCGAAACCCAGACAAGCGACCAATCCAAGTACTCGGAGTCCTCGGCCCACTGCGCATCCCAGTCCTCGCTGAGAACCCGGCAATAGGGTGGGTCGGCGATGACCGCCTGGACGCTCTGACTGGCCACGCGCGGCAGTTCAACGATAGCATCGCCTTGTATGACAGTGTTCAGCGGGAGCATACAGCCGTCCAGATCTGTGCCAGGTCCCGGCGGTGCTCTACCGATGCAATGCCGAAGGCGACTACCGTGTCAGAGATGATCCCGACGTTTCCACGGGTGATCTCGTAACTTACCGTCTCTTTCGCTTCTGCGCATCGGCCAATCATCGATTCCGCCCCAACGCATCTGCAGCGCGATAGCGGCAGATGGACATAGACCATCGCCTGGTTCCCGACAGCCCTTTGCTTGTGCTTGATCTGTATCTCGACCGAGTAATCCCGGCTCTGCTTCAAGTATGTGGGGACGTGAAGATAGGAACGACTGAAACCGTTCTGCGTAGCCAGGGTATGCGCAGATGGGTCCTCAACGCGCGCGATGAGTTCGGTCTCCTCAATTCCTTGCTCAAGAGGTGCGCCCAGAAGCGTGTCCAGCGTATCAATATCGTCCGAATCCAGCAATCCTGTGCGCCTTGCCTCGAACAAGAGGAGCGCAAGTTCGCAACCGTACCTGACTCCGCTCGGCTTGTGGAGTTCTATCCAAGGCACGACATTGGGGTCGTTCTGCCTATCGGTGTCGTAACTGACTTGCCACTCAAGGTAGTCTTGGGGCTGTATCTCAGTCAGTTTGACACGAGGCCACCGGGGCTGGAGCATGTCCGACGCGCGGCCGCTTGACACGCACTTTGCCCGTCGGTTGGGTGAGGGGCAACCCGTTCACCAGGATTGAATGCTGACCGACGGCTATTTTCATGCCTATCCCTTCTCGAACGAATTATTCAGTACCTCATGCCTCCTTCCGCCGTGGTTGTGCCAAATTTGGGAGCGGCCAACCGGCAACGAGGACGCTCGAGCAGTCCCTCGCGCTCCACGAGTAATTATGCGTCCGGCCGGTTAGACTGCAACGGTAACCCTTCGACCGAAGGGCACGTAACGATCCGCTTCGGTGTTCCGGCACACGTGCCCCATACCCGGATTCCGGGGACACACCACTTATATCCCCGAAGCTGTGCGCCTGGAACCCGAACTCTGCGAAACCGGGGCCGCCGGGAGGCGCCACTGAACAAGAGCCACCCATTTCTGATGCGGTTGCCCGTTTCGGCAAGTCCCTTCGACAATAAAGGAAACTTTGCCCTCTCCGCTGCTCCGTTGCTGTCTCCGGCCGGCTACCGAACCATCAGCGCGAGCATCGCCTTTTTCGAGTAGATGGCGTTGAGCGCCTCGACCTTGATGATCTGGCGGGGACCGTCCAGCACGGAATCGGTCGCGCAGACGCCACGGTGCGCCGGGCCGCTGTGGCTGTAAAGCACGTCCTGCTTCGCGCAATCGAGCACTTCGTCCGTAACCGTCCACTCGGCGACCCTGACGGCCTTCTCTTCGGGCGATTGTTCGCCGGCGAGCATGCTGCGGATGAGGGTGCTCGCTTGGATGAAGTCGGCGCCCTCGACGGCCTTGCGGAGGTTCGTGATGATTTCGAGCCGGGTGCCGGCGCGGGCCGCCCGCTCTTTCCCTTCCCGCAGGATGGCGGCGTCGATGGTTTCGGCGTAGGACGGGGGGACGGCGGCGACGAAGTGGATGCCCATCACGGGGCAGACGCGAAGGAAGGAATGGAGGATGCCGCGGGCCATGCCCGTGTAGACGAGGTGGAGGCCTTCGAGCCGCCCCTTCGCCTGTTTGATGGCCATCAGTTCGCCGATGACGTGGGTCGTGTGGTCGCGGGGGGTGCAGGCGTTGAGGACGGGGATGCTCATGTTCGCGCAGGCCTCGTCGATGTCTTCTTGCTTCCAGAGCCGGCCGCAGAAGACGTCGAGGTATTGGTCCATCGCGCGGGCGGTGTCGGCCATCGATTCGCCGCGGCCCATTTGGGTCGAGGAGACGGGGAGGTAGACGTTGGCGCCGCCGAGTTGGGCCATCGCCGCCTCGAACCCGAGCCGCGTCCGCGTCGATTCATAGACAAAGAGCAGCCCGAGCACGCGGCCCTGAAGCAGCGTCGCGTAGGTGGGGTCGTAGCGGTTGTCGCGGAACCATTCGCCGAGGGCGATGATTTCGTCGAGTTCCTCGCGGTTCAGGACGCCGATATGCGGGACTTGGCGTCCGCGCAGGCGGTCGCTGAGCTTCGGTGCGGGCGTTCCAGCAAGAGATTGCGCCATGATATGCCTCCGTAAAGAGCGCGACCGGTGATACGCTGAAGATTCTACCGCGTCGCACCAATCCCCGCAACGCCGCAAAAACCGTTTTCGCCGACGGGCTTGGGCGGGTATACTGCATCCCGATGTCAGGGCATACGCTTTCGGTGATCGTTTCTTCTTACGAGCAGCCCAACGCGCTGCGGCTCGTGCTTTCCGCGTTCGCCGCGCAGACCGACACCGACTTTGGGTTGATCGTTGCCGACGACGGAAGCGGGGATCGCCGGGGCCGGCGCCCGCGAGAAGATCGCCGCGTTCGCCGCGTCCGCCCCGTTCCGCATGCGAGTCGTCACGCAGGAGCACGCGGGCTTCCGCAAGGCGCGCATCCTGAACGAGGCCGTCCTCGCCTCGACCGGCCGGCAGGTGCTGTTTTGCGACGGGGACTGCGTTCCGTTCCGCAATCTCGTGGCCGTGCACCGGAGCGCGTTCCGGCCGGGGGCGTTCTGTGCCGGCGGCTGCATCTACCTGCCGGCGGAGCAGAGCCGGATGCTCACCCCCGAAGGCGTCGCGGCGGGCGCTCACGAACGCCTGCTCTCGCCGGCACACCGCCGCTACCTCTTCTGGGTCCACTGCAAGAATGTCTTTCACCGATGGACAGGCAAGAAATACAAGCCGCGTATCCGCGGGGCCAACATCTCGGTCGACCGCGAATGTCTCGACCGGATCGACGGGTTCGACGAGGAATACGACGGCTTCGGCGGCGAGGATTCGGACCTGCGGAACCGGCTGCGGAACGGGGGCGCACGGGGCATATGCATCTGGCACCGCGCTGTCGTGATGCACCTAGACCACAGCATCGACCCGGCGCGCCTTGCCCCGGGCGCGCGGCGGGGCGTCCGCGACGACGCCTTCTACTACGCCCGGCGAGACCGAGTCCGCGCGGGCCGGGGAATGAGTTCCCACCGTGAGGCGGAGGGGCCAACACCTTCGGCGCAACCGCGGGCGAGCCGTGATTGACAGGTGCGGCGGGCCGCTCTAGAATCTGGTCAAGCTGCCGGAGAGGAGTCATGGCCCTGCTCAGAATCGTCGAAGGGGCGGGAAGCGGCACAAGCGTCGCTCTTGGAGAAAGGGCCACCCTGGGCCGCTCGCGCAACTGCGACGTCCAGATCAAGGATGTCGAATCCTCCCGTTTTCACGCCGAAGTCCGGCTCGACCGCGGGCGATATTACGTCAAGGACCTCGGCTCCAGCAACGGGACGCTCGTGAACGGCGAACGGATCACGGAGCAGGAGTTGCGCGACGGCGACCGCATCCAAATCGGGGAGGTTGTCATCGAGTTCGCCGCCCTGGAAAATGCAGCCGAGGCATCGGAGCGGGTCAACATCGAGGTGCTCGAGCCGGTGGGGGCCGAGCCGTTGGAACTGATTCCAGCCGAGGAAAGCCCCCCGCCGCCGCTGACGGGGTTCGAGGTCGTGCGACGGCTTCGCCGCGACGAACTGGGCGTGACGTGGCTGGCGACGGAGTTGGCGATGGACCGCCCCGTCGCCATCGAGGTCATCCGCCGCCGGTGGTGCGGCGAAGCGGATGCCGTGCTGGCGCGCGTCCGTGCGGCCGCCGGGGTCGATCATCCTTCCGTCGCCCAGATTCTCACTGCGGGCTGCGAGGGAGGGAGCGTCTTCTTCGTTCGCCGCCCGGTGGCTGGCCGTTCGCTTTGGGAGACGCTCGGCAAGCAGACGGCGCCGGAGGTGGCGGAGGCGGGGGCAGACGCCGCCGCAGCGCTCGAAGCCGCCCACGCGGCGGGGGTGATCCACGGGTCGATTCGCCCGGACCGCATTCTGCGTGCGGATTCGGGCCAGGCGGTGCTGCTGGGGCTTGGCCTGCCGTTCCCGGTCGTCGGCGAACTTTCGTCGAAGCCGGACCTCCAGCGCCGCCCGAACCGCATCGCCTACATGTCGCCGGAGCAGTTGGCCGGAGCCGAGCCGGATGCCGCGTGCGACGTTTACGCGCTCGGGGCGGCGCTCTACCATGCCGTCTGCGGCCAGGCGCCGTTCACGGCGGTTTCTGAGGCGGAGCTTGCGCCGCGCATTGCCGCGGGGAAGTTCACGCCGGTATTGGAACTGCGGCCAGAGACGCCGCGGCCGCTTGCCCGGCTGATTGAGCGGATGCTTGCCCGGCGGCCGGACGACCGGCCGGGGTCGATGGCGGAGGTGCGGGAGGAGCTGCGCGGGGCAGCCACGCAGGTTCGGCCGGCTGTCGTGCCGCAAGGCCGAACAGTTCGCACCGCAGGGGACAAGGGCGTCTCCGCCAGCGCGATCATCATTGTGATTCTAACGCTGCTCTTGCTGGTTGCGGTCGCGTTGCTTGCGAGGGTGGGAGGGGCTTGGTTCATTCGGCGGAGCGGAGAGGTTGGCCGCAGCACGCAGGGCCATTCGGCCCCCTTGTTTTCGCACCTGCCGGCGCCCTGAGGCCGGCTCCTACTTCTCCTGTTCCTGTTCGGCGCGGGCCTTGGCGACGACGGCCTGCTGGATGTTCGGCGGAACGACGTCGTAGCGGCTGAACTCGATGGTGTAGGAGCCCTCGCCGCCGGTCATCGAGCGCAGCTCGGTCGAATAGGTGAGTATCTCGGCGAGGGGGACTTCGGCGGTGATGATCTGCATGTCGCCGACGACGCCCGTGTCGGAGATGCGGCCGCGGCGGCCGGAAAGGTCGCTCGTCACATCGCCCATGAACCGACTGGGGACGGTGACCTCGATCTTGACGATGGGTTCGAGGAGGACGGGTCTCGCCTTCGAGACGGCGTCGGCGAAGCAGCGCGCGCCCGCGATTTTGAATGACGCCTCGTCGGAATCGACGGTGTGGTATTTGCCGTCGTAAACGCGCGCCTTGATGTCGACGACGGGGTAGCCGGCAATGACGCCCTTGGCCATGGTTTCGCGGATGCCTTTTTCGATAGCGGGCAGGAATTGCTTGGGGATTGAGCCGCCCACGGTCTCGTCGAGAAATTCCAAGCCGGCTCCGCGCTCGTTTGGCTCGACACGCATGTAGACTTCGCCGAACTGGCCGCGCCCGCCGGTCTGCTTCTTGTGGCGGTGGTGGCCGTCGGCGGCCCCTGTGATCGTTTCGAGATAGGCGACCTTGGGGACCCGCGTGTTCACATCGACGTTGTAGCGCCGCCTCAAGCGGCTCAGGACCACGTCGAGGTGCAGGGACGAGAGGCCGCGGACGACGAGTTCGCCCGTCTGCGAGTCGCGGTCGAAGCGGAAGGCCGGGTCTTCCTCGGCGAGCTTCTGCAACGCCGTCGAGATGCGTCCCTCGTCGCCACGGCTTTTCGGGAACACGGCGAGCGAGACCATCGGCACGGGCAAGGGGAGTTTGCCGAACTCGATGTCCGCGCCCTCGGCGACAAGGGTGTCGTTGAGTGCGATGTCCTCGATTTTTGCCACCGTCCCGATATCCCCGGCAATCAGGGCATCGGCTGGCTGCTGCTCCTTGCCTTGCGGCTGGAGGAGCGCGTTGATGCGTGTCTTGGAGCCAGTGCGGACGACGATGAATGAGGAGGCATCGATACGGCCGCTGACGACGCGGAAGAAGGCGATTTTGCCGACGAAGGGGTCGGAGAGAATCTTGAAGACGAACGCCGAGAAGGGGCCATCGAGCGGCGGGACTTCGGCCGGCTCTTCCGGCTTGCCGGGCCTGTGCACCGGCAGGTTCATCCGCGTGGACGGGGCTGGGAAGTAGGCGGCGATGATGTCGAGCGCCTCGGCAACGCCGGTCTCCTTCCGCGCGGAGCAGCAGAGGATGGGGACGATGGCGCCTTCGGCAAGGGCCTTGCCAAGCGCTCCGGCGATCTCGTCCGGCGAAAGCTCCTGGTCGCCGAGGTATTTCTCCATCAGGGCGTCGTCGCTTTCGGCAATGGCGTCGATCAACTCCTCCCGCCCTTCGCCCGCGTCCGTTATCAGGTTGACCACGCCGCTCAAGCCGGGGCCGGGGTTCTTCGCGCTCATCACGGGGACGCACTGTTTGCCGAAGGTCTCGCGCACCTGCTGGAGAACCTTGTCGTAGTCAGCGCTGTCCGAATCGATCTTCGTGATGAGGATGGCGCGGGGCATGCCGTAGTCGCAGGCGATCTGCCAGGTGCGGCGGGTGTTGACGCCGACGCCAGCGCTGGCCGAGACGCAGAGGACCGCCATGTCCGCTCCCGCGAGGCCCGTGGCGACTTCGCCAACGAAGTCCGGGTAGCCGGGGGTGTCGATGATGTGCAGTTGCTTGCCCTTCCACGGGGCGCGAAGAATCGCGGTGTAGATCGAGTGTTTGCGGTCGTGTTCTTCGTCGTCGAAGTCCGAAAGCGACGAGCGGTCATCGACGCTGCCCGCGCGGTTGACGACGCCCGCCACCTTGAGCACCGTATCGGCGAAGGTCGTTTTTCCTGAATCGGCGTGGCCGATCAGGGCGATATTCCGAATGTCTCGGGACGCATACTTGGCCATCTCGCACTCCGGCAACGTGAGGAGTAAATCACGGGGGGCGCCTCGACGCCACGAGTCGGAGATTATATGCGCCCCCGCCCGCCCTGACAAGCGCAAAACGCGGCCAATTCGTGATTCAGACAGTCTTGGGGTGTCCCGCCGCCGCGCCGGCCATTGCGTTGTCTTCAGCCGCCGCGGGCGTTCCGCCGGGTTTTTTGGAGTGCGGCGGCACGCTGCCGCCTCGGAACCTCGCGGAGCGGCCGACAGAGACGCTTCCGGTCGCTGCGCGACCGTGTGGGCGGGGCCTTACGCCGGAGAAACGGGTTCTCAAATCGCGGGAAAAAGACGCCGCGCCTCGCGGCGCGGCATCCTTCTGGCAGCGTTGGCCGAAAGCGGCGTTCAGTGGCTCGCGGCAACCCCTGCGGCGGGTATTGGCGTCGCAGGAATCGGCACCGCAAGCGTCGTGTGGCAGTGCACGCACTGCCGCAGCTCAATCGGCGGCTGATCCCCGAGCTGCTGAATCGAATGAAACGTCGTCAGCCGGTGCCTGCAAACCCTGTCCGACTTCATTGCCTGTGCCTCCCAAACGTTCCGGCGCACGCACCCTGCGCGCACTCGGACTACGACATCCGAACGCTTCGTATCCGACGGCGCCCGGCCAGCAATCAGCGGACCGGGGCCGCCGCACCGTTTTGTGGCCCTTCCTCAAAAGGCCTCGTCGGGCCTCGCCGCCCGACTCATTGTTGACATCGAGAAAACAGCAAACAGCGTGCCAAGACGACGGCGACGCTGAAATCAAACTGCGATGGTTGCCTAATATGCTGCACACCAACACCTTACGGCTTATTGGTCATTCCGGTATTGCGAGCAGCTGCAAAACATCCGTGTCGTTTGACAGCAACACCGATGCGCCGATCCCGCAACACGCTCTTCCTAACTACGTGCAAGGCAATGAGTTATGCGCGATGCTCTTTCGCAACAGTTGCAACTGCCCGAAGAAAGCACCAATGGGGGAGTGGGGACACGAACAAGTGTTTCGCAGGTTCTTGGAGTGCGGCAGCACGATGCCGCCTTGGGGCCTCGCGGAGCGAGAGGGAGCATTTCTGTTGGCCGCTTCGCGGCGTTTGAAAGCGGCATGCTGCCGCGGCCGGACTGAGCTCGCTGAAGTCCAAGCCGCATGTGCTTCCGCGCTCAGCAGGGCGGCCTTGGGCGGCCGCCGAAGAAGGCGCAGATTCTCCGAATCGCAGAGGGGTTCTTTACGTTTCTTGACGTGTTGCGCCGTTCGCGGCTCGGCTTGCTGTGGTATAATTGGACAGATATACTTTTCGTGAGGGGTTTGCCGCTTTTCGCAACCCTGTGTGTCCGCGCTGTTCGGCCGCCTGACGGGCGTTCTTATGGCAATCGGCGTCGGGATCGATGTCGGCTCGCGCACGACTCGCGCCGCAAAGCTTGTCTGCCGCCGTGGCATTGTGCGGTGGGCGGGCTGCGTCCGCTTCAAGCCCGGCAGCAAAGACCCGTTGCACGCGCAACTGCGCGAAGCGGGGATTCCGCTCCGCGGCGTCGTTGCCGGCATTTCGGGGAAGGACGTGCTCCTCCGCTACTCCCGCGTCCCGCCGGCTCCCCCCTGGAAACTCCGCATGCTCGTCGGATATGATGCGACCCAGGGAGGCGAACTCGATGCATCGTTCAGCTACCGACTTCTGAACCTGCCCGTCCGCGCGGACTCGAACGACCTCGCCGTCCTCACCGCCGTGGCGAAGAACGACGCCTTGACCGCGTGCGTCGAATCGCTGGCACGCGACGGCATCAAGGACGCGGAGTTCGTCCCCGATGCACTCGCCCTGTATGAAATCTTCTCGCGCTGCCCCGAAACCGACGAGGCGCTCGACCGCTATTGCCTTGTGCTGGACATCGGGGCGACGAAGACGGAGATGGCGATCGTCTACAACCGGGGCCTCATCTTCGCCCGTTCCATCGCCTTCGGCGGCCGCGACTTCACCCGTGTCCTCGCCGAAGCACTCGGGATGGACACTGACAGCGCGGAACGGCTGAAGCGGAAGGAGGGGGCGGTTCTCGACGAGGATGAGATCGCGCTGCGCCCCGCCGCCGAGCAGCCGATGCTTCGGGCGCTTTCGCACGCCGCCGAAGAATTCCTCGGGGCGATCCGGGCTTCGCTGATGTTCGCGCGGGCGCAGACACGGCTTGTAGACCTCGAAATCGGGCGCGTCTATGTCTCGGGTTCCGGGGCCCGACTCGCCGGGCTGACTGGATTCCTGACCCAACGGCTCGGCGCCACAGCGACGCCGTTCGGACCGCCCGACGACTGGGGCGTGCCAGCGGAGCCGGGGCAACCGAGCGAATGGATGATCGCCCTCGGGTTGGCGCTGACGGCGCTCCGGCCGCCCGAAGAGCGCATGTCGCTGTTGCCGCCGCGGGAACGGAAGCGGCGCGAGTTCCGCCGCCGCCACGTCTTCGCGTGGGCGGCCTGTGCCCTCTTCGTCGTCGCCGCGGCGGCTGCTGCCGCGACGCACGTCCACAATTGGGCGGTTGCGAAGGCGACGCTTCGCACGCGGGAGCAACTCCGAAAGGATGCGGCGGAAAGGGATGCCGAACTGGCGGCGCTCATCGAGGGCAACCGGCTGCGTCGCGAGCGCCTCGGGTCGCTCGAATCGGCCGCACAGACGGGAGCCCATCTCGCGCGCCTCGTCGCGTTCGTCCACGAAAACCGCCCCGGGCCCGTCGTCCTGTCGAGCATGGAGTTTCTGCCCGGCGACCTGAACCATGCCGGGAGCCGCTCGTCCCTTGTCCTCATCGGCTCCGTCGGCGCCTCCACGCGGCCGCCGCGCGTCGTGCTCGACGAGTTTTCCGACCGGCTGAAGACGACGCCGTGGTTTGACCCTCCGGACCCGGAGAATCGGAAGATCATTCGGCAAGCGCCGGAGCCGGCCCCCGGCAGGCCGCTCGAATTCGAGATCGAGATGCCGCTTCGGCTCGACCGCAGGGAGGACGGTTCGCGTGGGTGACCTTTGGGAAAGAAGCCGGCCGTTCGCCATCGCGCTCGGTCTTTGGGTCGGCGGGTCGCTGCTTTTTCTTCTTGCGGTGCGGCTTCCGTTTTCGGGACCCATTGCCGCGCTGCGCGGGGGTTCCGCGGCGGAACTCGCCGCCCATTATGAGTCGCTGGGGCAGCCCAACCCGAAGGCGAAGCGGCTGGGCGATGCGAAGCGCGCCGCGCAGCAAGAACGGGCAGACCTCGACCTGGCCCTGGCCGAGGCGCTGCGGTTCGTCGCGTTCGTCCCCGGCCCGCGGTTCGCCATCCGGCAGGACGTCGCCGAACATGCGAACGAATACATGAACGTCCGCGAGAGGGCTACTGCGGAACTCCGCGAACTTGCAAACAAGGCGGGCGTCCAGATTCCCGGCGAACTCGACCCGCGAGCAGACCCCCGAAAGCTCCCGACGAGAAATGAGATCGACGGCCTCCTTTTCCGGATGGCAATGAGCGATCGCGTCGCGCGGGTGGCCATTGCCGCTCAGGTCCCCCGTGTTGCAGAAATCAAGCACGACCTCGGCGCCCCACGCGGATCCCCGCTGGCCGAACGCCTCATGACGGTGAAGCTAGAGGGCGGCTTGGACGCCATCGTGGACCTGGTGGACCGCGTGTCCACGCCGCCCACGGAGGAGGACAACGCGGGCGGCGGGATTCTGGTGCTTCGCAGGGCGAAGCTTTCGGCCGCAGGCGAAGGCCGGGTGGCCGCCGAGCTGACACTGGCGGCGCTCACCGTGGCCGAGGTCGTTCCCGACGTAAAGCCAAAGCCCCTGCCCGGAACCACAGAACCGGAAAAGGGGGCGCTGCGCCCCTGGTAGGAGCCGCGACGAGCATGGCTTCGCTCCAACACGCGCTGCGACGACGCAAGGAGCTGGTCTTGTTTCTGGCTGCACTTGTCCTGTGCGCCCTGGTTCTTCTCCACAGCGCGACAAGCTGGCTGCGCGAGGAGAAGTGGGGGGATCCGGTTACGCTCCGGACGGTTGGTGCTGGGGAGGCGGCGCCTCGTGTCGGCCCGCCGGGGATTGCGGCGTTCTGGAAGAGGGGCGAGGTGAATCCATTTGGCGGCGGCCCC
>CAZBRH010000082.1:0-1699 GCA_964494245.1 uncultured Planctomycetota bacterium
CAAGGTCAACCAGATCGGCACCCTGAGCGAGACGCTGGACACCATCGAAATGGCCCAGCGCCACGGCTGGACCGCGGTGGTCAGCCATCGCTCCGGCGAGACGGAAGACGCGACCATCGCCGACCTCTCCGTCGCGCTGAACACCGGGCAGATCAAGACCGGCTCCGCCTGCCGCACCGACCGCATCTGCAAGTACAATCAGCTTCTGCGAATCGAGGAAGAGCTCGGGGCCGCGGCGGTGTATGGGAAGGCGTGAGGGCACCGTAGAGAAGAGCTTGTATTCGAATGTATTCTGAAGGGGTGGCGGGGGCGTGGCGCTGCTGTGCGGAGAACGCGAGTGTCTAAGACGGTGACCTTGAGACTGAACGACGACGTGTATCGCCGGTTTCGCCGGCTTGCGGAACGCGACAACCGGCCGCTCTCGAACTTCATCAAGACGGCGGCGCTCCGTCACGTCGAGGAAGAGCTCTTCGCCGACGAGTTCGAGATGGAGGAAATCCGCAGCAACGCGGCGCTGAACCGCAGCATCGAACGGGGGCTCAAGGACGCAAAGGCGAAACGGGGACGCTTTGCCTGAATACCGCATCTTCGAGACCGCCGAATTCCTGAAGGCCCTCGCGCGGCTCCCGGCCAGCGATGGTGGCCTGATCCGACGCAGATTGGACGAGCAGGTCTACCCCCAACTCAAGGTGGAGCCGTTCTTCGGGCAAAACGTCAGGAAGCTGCGCGGCTACTCACCAGAGATGTGGCGATACCGCATCGGTCGCTTTCGAGTGTTCTACACGGGTTGATGAAAAGCGGGGGATCGTGTTTGTTCTGACAGTCCATCTTCGCCGCGATGCAAACATTTCCGTTTGCCACCGGACAAGCAAGAAAACTTGTCCTACCCGGTCTCGTCATATGGGCTGAGGCCGACGACATGGATGAACCCCACTGTGGCGAGTCGGAGCGACTGCGGCAAGACAGGTCCCCCTCCCGCGCTCCCTCATGGCCCCGGCGGACGGTCGCGCGGGACGTCCTCGTGCCGGTCCTTGAGCACGTCGGCGGGTGCTTCGATTGACCGGCTTTCGGCGAGCGCGGCGCAAATGGCCTTGGCGAACGCGCGGGCGCTCGCCGGGCCGTCGGCCGTGATGATTTTGCCGTCGCGGACGACGCCGCGGTCAACATACTCGGCGCCCTTCGCAACGAGGTTCCGTTTCTCTGACGCGAAACACGTCGCCTTTTTTCCCTTCAGCAGCCCGGCGTTCGCAAGAATCGATGGAGCGATGCAGATGGCGCAGACGAGCTTCCCCTGGGCGGCGGCCGAACGGGCGATCCGATGAGCCGTCGGATCGTCGAAATACTCGGTCGCTCCTGAGCCGCCGACGAAGATGACGGCCGCATACCTCGAAACGTCTGCTTCCGAAAGGAGCAGGTCGGGCGTTACCTTGTGTCCGAGCATTCCCGTGCAGATGCCCTTCCGCGATGAAGACACGAACACCCCGGCCTTGTCCTTGGCCAGCGCCGCCGCCGGTTCGAGATACTCCTCGTCGCGGAAGTTGTTGCTGGCGACGACCATCAGCACGTCCAGCCCTGCGAGATCCATGACGTCTTCCATTTTCTCCTCGTGCCCTGCACGGCTTGGCGGTGCCGCCGCCCCCTCTCTTTGCCGTCCCGCTTCCTGCCCGCAACCGGTCGGTCCGAAGATTGCCAGAGCGAA
>CAZBRH010000082.1:1722-7299 GCA_964494245.1 uncultured Planctomycetota bacterium
CAAAAGCAGGCATGCAAGTTTCACGTGGGGCTCCTCATGTCGCCCCCGCAACCAAGTCGCCCACGTTTGCCGTGTAATGTTTCTGGTCTACCCATGCATTATACAACACGTTTTGCCATTGGGCAAATGCCGCGTCGGCCTGTTTCGCGCGTTACGCAGCTCCGAACTGGCGCCTGCGACTGAGGAAATGCCGGATAATCTTTCGGCTGCCAGACGGGAAGGGATAGGTGTCCAACTCGTTGGGATCGACCCATCGGAACGCGACGCATTTTTGGGGCCGGACGCGGCCGCGCGGAGAGTCGCACAGGAAGGCGTGCAGTGTGACCCGAAAATGCGAGTAGGCATGCCGGACAGACACGAGGTGCTCGCCGACGGCGACATCGAGCAGTGTTTCTTCGCGGACTTCGCGCCGCAGCGCGTCGGTCGCCGATTCGCCCGGTTCGATCTTGCCGCCGGGGAACTCCCAAAGGCCGCCGAGCATCGCATCCATCGGCCGCTTTGTGATGAGCAGCTTTCCCCGCCGGCGGATGAGGCCGACCGCGACCTCGTAGTGAGGAACGGGCTTTCGTTTCGTTCGTTCCGGGAACCGCTCCGGGCGCCCGAGCCGCCGTGCCTCGCAGAGGGACGTGACGGGACAACGCAAGCAGGCGGGCGCGTTTGGCGTGCACGTGAGGGAGCCGAGTTCCATGAGCGCCTGATTGAAATCGCCAGGCCGCCGCGCGGGGACAAGCGCCGCCGCAATCGACCACAGTCGGCGCTGCAACGGAGCCGTCCCTGTGTCGCCTCTCAAGGCGAAAAGCCGGCACAGGACACGGGCGACATTCCCGTCCACAACGGGCGCCCGAAGGCCGAAGGCGATACTGAGCACGGCGCCGGTCGTGTAGCGCCCGACGCCCGGGAGCGAGGACAGGCGTTCCGGACCCGCCGGGATGCGACCGCCGAAGCGGGCAACAATCTCTCGCGCCGCCTCGTGCAGGCGCCGCGCCCGCGCATAGTAGCCCAAGCCGGCCCAGACGCCAAGCACGTCGTTCACCGACGCCCTTGCAAGCGCGGCAATCGATGGAAAGCGGCGAAGGAAGCGGCGGTAGTAGGGGAGGACGGTATCTATCCGCGTCTGCTGGAGCATCGTTTCGGCGACCCAGACGCGGTAGGGCGTCGGGCGGCGGCGCCAGGGGAGATCGCGCCGGGCGCTGTCATACCACCGCAGGAGGCGGGGAGCGAGCGCCTTCGAGAGGTTCGCGCCTTGGTCTGCGGGTCGTCTCATTGGGCTTCGTGCCGCCAAATCGACGGGTAGCGAGTTATTCGAGTTTCATTTGCCGCAGCATACGGAGGGCGCTGGCGCGGACGCCGGGCCGCTCATCGAGCGAGGCCTTGCGGAGCGCTTGAACAACGGCGGGGTCGTCCGGGAAATCGGCGAGGTCGCAGGCGTCGGCGCTTGCAGGGTTGTTCCGGTCGGTCATGACGTGGATGATGGCCCGCTTGAAATGTTCGGGGTGCCGCTCGCGGGCGATGCGCAGGGCATTTGTCGCCGCCGCCTGTATTGCGCGGTCGGAGTCGCTGACAAGGCCGATGAGGGCAGCATATGCGGCGGGCAAGTGGATGCCCGAGAGGACACTGACGGCGGCGAGGCGGACGGGGCGTTCGCGGTCGCGAGCCGCTTTGATGATGGCGGCAAGGGTCTCGCTTGAAGGAAACGCTCCCAGCGCGGCGATGGCGCTTGAGCGGACGAGGACGTCCCTGTCCTCTGCGGCCGCGAGCAGGAGGGCGGCCGCGCCCCGAGCGCGTGCGGTGGCGAGGGCGCGTGCCGCCGCCGCACGAATCGCCGGGTCTTGGTCCCGCAGGGATGGTGCGAGCACTTCGGTTGCGCGGTCGCCAGCGATTTCTCCGATGCTCCCAATCGCCGCGCGGCGGACAAGAGGGGATGGATCGCCGAGAGCCGCAACAAGCGCCTTGAGGGCGGCTTCGGACTTTCCTGAGAGGCCAAGCCCGAAGGCGGCGCGCCAGCGGAGCTCGGGGTTCTTTTCGTTTTCGAGCGCCCAGACGAGCGCCTCGACGGATTCTCGGGATCGAAGGAGGCCAAGCGCCTCGATCGTGCGAAGACGAACGGCCTCGGATGAGTTGTCAGCGAAATGGCGGGTGAGCAGGGTGACGGCGTAGGTCGGGCGAGCGATGGCCAGAGCGCCAGCGATGTGTTCCCGCGTGCGGCTTGGCTCGATACGGACGATGGTATCGACGAGGAGTTCCGTGATTTGGTCGCCGATTTTGTCGCTCCCACGCACGGACGCGAGTTCCTTTGTTCGGTTGACGAGGATGCGGCCGAGGCCGATGGCGGCGGTCTCGAAGAAATCCTCCGGATATGCTTCGTCGGGGCTTTTGAGGATTTCGGCCAGCGCGTCGATCGCTCGCGGGTCGCGGTCTCCGACGCAAACGAGGACGGCGACGGCCGAGCGGAGTCGATCAATCGTGGAGTCGCTCTGGGAGCGATAGGCCCCGCGAGCATCGGCGAGGAGCTTGACGTATTGGCTGACCACCTGTTCGCCCAGTCGCCCGATGGCGTCTTCCAGCAACTCGAGCAAGGTCATTTCCTTGCCGCTGTCGGCGAATGAGATGGTCTTCGTATAGCGGATGGCCGGGGTTGGCCCGCTGACCTGCGTATGGAAGACGAGGAGAGCGGGAATAGCAGCGGGGTCGCCGATCTCGCGGAGCGCCCAGGCGGCAGCCACCTTGACGTTGACGTCGTCCGCGTCCCGCAACACCCTCATCAGAACGGGAACAGCTTCCCGAAGCTGGACAAGGCCCGCGAGGCCGACGGCCTCAATCCGCTTATTGACCTCGATGGAGCGGTCGGCGATGGTGGCGAGAGTTTGTTCGAGCGCCGTTTTTTCGAGAACAATGTGTGGGCGGAGGTCGTCGACGAAGATTTCGTCCGTGGGCGGTCGGCGCGGCGGTTCGGCAGCGAGGGCCGCCGCGAGGAGAAGGGGGAGCAGTGCGAGAGCAAAGGCCGCGGAGCACCCAGTCAGGCGAAGGCCGCGGCGCGGGGGGACGTTCACTTCGCGTTCTCCGGCGCGGGCCTACGCGGGGCTTCGCCGAGGTATCGGGGGGCGGCGCGCGGCGGACTGATGAAGGGACCAAGGATAACCGATTTCTTGGGTTCGCCCTCGATGACGTAGGCCCTGGGCTTGTAGGTGGAGGATTGGCGGGCGGCCTCGATGCGTTCGCGGGCGATGAGCCGCGTCTCGGTTGCATGGCGAAGAAGAGCCGCACCGTCCGTTGGGTCAACGGGCTTCAGGGCGAAGTAGTAGTAGCGACGGTCATGGATGTCCCACGGGACGATGAGTTCGGAAATAATATCGAGGGGGAACCAGGAGAACCACGAGGCGCGCATTTTGACGATGCGGCGTTCGGTCAGGTAGCCCGCCTTGGCGACGGTGATCTCGCGCGTTCCATCAAAAAACCAGGGGACGTTATGGATGGGGCTGCGGCCGATTTCCTCGCCATCGACATAGACGACGGCGCCCGGCGGGTCGGTCCGGACGGCAAACGTCTTGCGAACGCAGCCCGCGCACGCGGCCATCAGCACAGCCGCGGGCAAGAGGCACAGCACGACGCGAGGTTGGCCCATCACGCTCGGAGATCGAGAATCTCCGCCTCCATTGTCTTCGTATCCAGCCACGCCGCAGTCGATCGACCTGTCAGCCAGCCGCCGCATTCGCCGGGGTTGATCACAAGCGGGCCATCGCTGTTGGAAACAACGGCCTTGTGTGTGTGCCCGCAGACAACGACATCCGCCGCGGCTCGCGCGGCCGGTTCGAGCCAGTCGAACGAGTGGACGACGATGAACGACCGGCCGTCGAGCGTTTCTCTTCGGACACCGGCGACAATATCGGGCAGAAGCCCGGCGATAACCTTGTGCTCGCCGTCGCAGTTTCCGAAGACGGCGACAAGCGGAACGCCCAGCGCCAAGAGCTCCTTGACGGCAAACGGGGCGACGAAGTCCCCCGCGTGAATCAGCAACTCGGCGTTTCGTTTCCGGAACAGCTCGACGGCGGAGCGAATCGCCGGGAGGTTATCGTGCGAGTCGGAAACAATCCCGATCTTCAAGGATCTCCTCCTGCGTCGGCCAGCCCGGCCATAAGTCTACGGCCTCTTGGCGATGCAGTCAAACATAAAATGGGCTCCTCGGACTCAATCGCGGCAAGATTTTGGCGGGCTTCCCTACTGCTTCTGTGTAAGATAGAATAGCGAGAAGGATGCTTCGCGCATTGCAGGGGCACCATGCGCCTACACTACAAAAACCACAGCAAGCGTAGTGTCCTGGACTATCGCCAGGCTCAGGGGATCGAGCCGGACCCCGTGCGCCGCGTCGTCTCGTTCCTCATCTCCTTCGGTATCATCGCCTCGGCACTAGTCCTTGCGGACGCGATCCGATACCAGTATGAGGCGCCTCTCAAGGTGCGGCCGCCGATGGTGGTGGACCTCGTCGAAGCGCTTGGCAACCTCGAACACAAAGACCGCGGCGACCAACTCGTGAAGAAGGAAGAAGACGAGCAGCCGAAGACGGAACCGGAGAAAAAGGAAGAGGAGAAGCCCGCCGACGACCCGCCGGCGCCCGTCAAGAACGAAGAGCCAAAGCCGCCCGGCCCCGCCGACGCGTCGGAGGACAGCACGCAGCCGGCGAAGATCGCCATTGGGATGGGCGGTCCTTCGCCTCGCTCGCTCTTCAGCAACCGCGGCGGCCCGGCGAAGGAAGAGGCGCTCGGCAAATATGGCGGCGACGCCCGAACGGAGAACGCCGTCAAACTCGGCCTTCAGTGGCTTGCCCGCCATCAGGACGCCGACGGCCGCTGGAGCCGTGCGTATTTCAATCGCAACTGTCTCGAAGGATACGCCAAATGCAGTTCCGGCCTTACACCGGATACGCTGAACACCGAGCTCGACCAGGCGCTGACCGGCCTTAGCGTGCTCGCCTTTGCTGCCGCGAACAACTCCCACCAGCACGGCCCCTACAAGGAAAACGTCGCGCGAGCTGTGAAATACCTGCGCTCGATTCAGGACGAAAAGACGGGGCGCTTCGGCAGCGCCGACCGCCAGCTGAACTACTACATGATGTATAACCACGGCATCGTAACGTTTGCGTTGGCGGAACTTTGCGCGATGACGCGAGATCCCGCCATCATCCCTTGCATCGAGAAAGCCGTCGAGTTCATCGTCAACACCCAGCAGTTTTCCGGCGCGTGGGATTACACGGATGCCAAGACCGGGCGTTATGACACCTCCGTGACCGGTTGGCAGGTGTTGGCTCTCAAGTCTGCGCAGGCGGCGGGCGTTGAGATTCCGCCGTTCACCTTGTATATGGCCGCGCGGTTCCTCGATAGCGTGACGCTGGGGACTGGCGAGGTCATCTACTCGAACAAGTTCCCCGCGCCGGGTCGTCGCGGCCAGGGGATGGTTGCCGTCGGCCTGGCCTCCAGCATATTCCTCGGCTTTCCTTCCGATGGAGACGTTGCCCGGCGTCAGTCGGCCATCCTGCTGCGGCACTTGCCGGATTGGCAGAGCGTCGTGTAGGGAAAGAGTGTA
>CAZBRH010000082.1:7309-12825 GCA_964494245.1 uncultured Planctomycetota bacterium
GGATTGGCAGAAGCTCGGCGCCAAGCAGCCGATGGACTCCATCTACTACTGGTATTACGCGACAATCGCTATGTTCCAAGTTGGCGGCAAGGCGTGGGAGACGTGGAACTCGGCCTTGACGAAGACGCTGCTCGTGCACCAACGTCGAGGCGGCTGCCTCGAAGGCAGCTGGGACCCGCCCGATAACTTCTGGGGCCAGGTGGGCGGGCGGCTCTATTCTACGACGCTCAACATCCTGAACCTCGAAATCTACTACCGCTACCTCCCGCTGCTCGATGGCGACAATCTCAAGACCATCGACGCGCTCGTCAAGACGGTCGAGTCGAGCGACCGCGCGAACTCGATTCAGGCGCTGCGGCTTCTCGCCCGCTTCGAGGATATGCGGGCGCGGGAATACCTGATCAAGATGTCGCAAAGCAGCGACGCGCAATGGGCGATGGAGGCGGCCCTCGCTCTCGCAGACCGGCGGGATGTCGCGGCCATCGAGCCGCTCCGCAAACAGTTGCAGTCGCCCGACCAGTTCGTGCGGTATCGGGCGCTTCGGGCGCTGCAACCGATGATCGGGCAGGGGCTTGTCCCCGTGTTCATCCAGGCATTGAACGACGAGAAGCCGGTCGTCGCCCGGCAGGCCGACCAAGCGCTGCGCCAATACGCCAACGTTTCTTTTGGGTTTGAGCCCGAGGCCAGCCCCGCCGAACGGCGCGAGGCGATCAAGAAGTGGTGGCAATGGTGGGAGCAGCACCAAAAGGGCGCTGTCGAAATCAAAAGCACGTCCCCTTGGCTCGTCGTCCGCGTCCGTCCCGACAAGGGCCTTGTTGTCTTCAGCACCGGCGAAGACCGCCTGACCGAGACGGCGAAAAAATACAACGTCTACCGCGGCGAGACATACATCGGCCGGATCGATGTGGTCAAAGTAGACGGGGAACTTTGCGTTGCCCAGGTGCTCAATGGCTACTCCGCCGACCAGATACAGGAAGGCGATGTTGTGAAACCGGGGAGATAGCAGCA
This sequence comes from uncultured Planctomycetota bacterium, assembly GCA_964494245.1. GTDB lineage: Bacteria > Planctomycetota > PUPC01 > PUPC01 > PUPC01 > CAZBRH01. The sequence continues at coordinate 8,318 of CAZBRH010000082.1, forward strand.
CGCGGGCTTTGCCTGCGCCGCATCGCCGACTTTGGGTTTACGATTGCGGAGTTGGAAGCGCCCCGCGAAGCTCGGACTGCATCGCTGCGGTCAGGACAGGCAGGACGCGCTCGACCTCGCCAACGATGCTCACGTCGGCGAAGCCGTGCATCCGCGCCTCTGCGTCGCGGTTGATGCTCACGATCGTGCGGGAGTTCTCCATCCCGATCTTGTGCTGGATGGCGCCGCTGACGCCGACGCCGATATAGATTGCGGGTTTGACGACGATCCCCGTCTGGCCGATCTGGTGCGGGTGCGACAGCACGCCGGCGTCGACCATTGCCCGTGAACAACCAAGCCCGACGGGCCTGCTTAGGAACCGCTCCAGCGCCGCGCGGAACGGCTCGACCACGCGGCGGACGGCCTCCCGGCTGCCTACGCCCATCCCGACACAGACGATGACCTCGAATGCCCCAAGATCGATCTGCTTCTCTTTCTCCGGGCGGCGCTCGACGGAAATCCGGTCGCTGAAATCTTCCGGCGGTCCCGGAACACGGAAGATGGACTCTTGGCACCGCGCGGCAGCGGATCGCCGCAGGGGCAGCGCGCCCGGCCGAACCGTGGCCATTTGTGGTCGCCCGTCGGGCGGATCGTAAATCGAAACAATCGTCGCCATGATGTTTCCGCCCAGCGCCGGCCGTGTCTGGTGGAGCACGTTTGCGAACGTCCTTCCGCTTCTCGAAAAGTCCGCGACCTCCAAGCCGGAGCAGTCCGCCGTGAGTCCGCAGTCAAGTAAGGCAGAGACATACGGAGCGAGAACGCGCCCCCGCAGCGTGGCCGGCGCGACGACGATCTGTGGCTGAAGCTCTCGCAGCAATGCGGCCACCGCACGAGCACGCTCTCGCACGCGATAAACCTTCTCATCCATCCCATCGAGGAACCAGACGCGCTCGGCGCCGTAGTCCCGAAGAGCCGTCGCGACGGCCGACGACGCAGGCCCCCACACGAGGGCGACCGCGGAAGAGCTGAGCTGCCGAGCCATCCGGGCGCAGGCGGACATGATTTCGAGCGAGACGGGCGCGACGCGGCCGTCGTCGATTTCGCACAGGGCGACGCAGTCGCCGCGGTAGTAGCTCGGCCGCGCCGTAGCTTCGGCCGGGGGATTCGCTTCACCGGCGTCTCGTGCGCCGCGCTTCAGCATCGTTCGCAGTTCGGCGACAAGTCCTGCTGCCTTTGTCGGAAAATCCTCCGCATCCGCGCGGAGTGTTCTGCCCGCCCTGTGTTTTCGTTCCGGTTCGAAAATCCGTATGACCCGCGTCCGCGATCCCTCCAGTCCGATGCGTCGGTCATCCAGTTCCACGTCGTCTCGGCTCCACGTCAGCACGTTCGCTGCGTTCGCCCGCCGCATCGCAGCAAGGTCAACGTAGAATGGCAAGTCCGGGCAGAGGAGCGTTGCGGTGGCAACGAAGGGCCGCCGACCGATGACGACGCGCTGGAAGCCCACGAAGTCGAGGCATTTGAGTTCGACGCTGTCCGCGTTTGGGCGGACCGCGGCGACATATGGGTAGAGCGGGGCATCAAGGAAGCAGGCGACCTGGGCGGGCACCTGGGCGGTATCCCCATCGGGCGATTGCATCCCGCAGAACACGGCGAAATCGGAATCGACGGTCCGACGCGAGACAAGCGAGCGGATTGCCGCCGCCAACGCGTAGGCGGTGGCGATGGTGTCGGACCCCGCGAGCCGGCGGTCGGTCAAGAGCACGGCCCGGTCAGCGCCGTAGGCGAGCGCCTCCCGCAACATGGTTATCGCTTCGGGCGGGCACATCGAGAGCACGAGAACCCGCGTGTCCGGGCGCGCAGCACGCACGTCGAGCGCCAGACGCAGCGCCGCTCGGTCGAGCGGGTTGAACTCCATTTCGAGCCGCGAGCGGATGAGCGTTCCCCGCTCGCGGTCCCAAGCGTCGGACGGCACGCGGTTGATGTCCGGCACGAACTTCGCAAGAACGACAATGTCCATCAGCCGAGCATCTCCGCAGGGACCATGTTGCCGATGTTCAGAATGGCGTTCGGGTCGAGTTGCCGCTTTACGTCTGCGATAATCTCAAGACCGCGCGCGCCGTAGAGCACGTGCAGGTAGGGGACTGGACACCCGCCCTCGCCAAGAATCGTTTTCTTTCCGACGCCATGTTCGGCGGAGATTGTTCCGCCGAGGCGGACGGCGGTTCTGGCGAGCTGCGCGTATGCCGTCCGTGCCCGCGCGGCCTCCGCCTCGTTCTCTGGCAAGTAGTTGAGGTGAATATGGCCGTCGCCGATGTGGCCAAAAAGAAGAAAGCGGACGCCGCAGGCGGCGGATTCGCGCTCGTAGGCGTCCATCATCTCACGCAGGCGCTCGCGCGGCACGGCCATGTCCGTGCCGATCTTGCCGACGCGGCTGCGGACGTATTCGTTCACCCGTTCGGGGAGCGCGTGGCGGAACCGGCGGATATCCTCGCGGCGGGTGCCCGGCACCGCCCAGTTCAACGTCGCTCCGTGCGTCTCGAGCAGACGCTGCAAGCCGTTGAGCAACGTGTCGGCGGGGTATGGATTATGCTCACCGGCGCGTCCATACGGCGCCTCAAACAAGACCGCGGCGGCCGCGCCGCAAGGGATGTCGGGATACTTCTCGCGGAGGAACTCCAGGGAGCGACCGTCGAAGTATTCGAGCGAGAGGAACGTGTCCGCCCGCTCTGCGGCCGGGGAACGCGAAACTACGGCGCCAACGAAGCCGAACGCATCGTCCCGCGAGGCGAAATACGCAACGACTGTCAGCGTCTGAGCCGGGCGCTCGACAAGCGCGACTTCGACCTCTGTGATTATGCCGAGGATGCCCTCACAGCCGATAAAGAGGTCAATCGGCTCCATGTCGGGCGCGAGATACAGCCCCGCCGCGTTCTTCGTTCGCGGCATCCGGTACTCGTCTTCGGACGGCAGGCGCAGCCGCACGGTGCGGCCGTCTGCGCGGAACTCCAGCACGCCATCGCGGGCGGGCGGATCGCCACGCCGAAGCTCCGCCACCTCACCCGTCGGGAGGACGGCCCTGATGCGGCGCACCCACGCCCGCGTTGGGCCGTAGTGGAAAGACCGGGCGCCAGAGGCGTTCGTTGCGACCGTCCCGCCGATCATCGCCGTCATCTCCGTCGGGTCGGGCGGATAGAGCAGGCCGCGCCGCGAAAGCACCGCGTCCAGCCCGGCCAGTGTCACGGCGGGCGGAACGATGGCGAGCCGCTCGTGGGGGTTGAGCAGGATGCGGAAGCCGTCGCCTTCGACCGGCTCGAAGCCCGCGGGGGTGGGGGAATCCACCGCGACCATGCGTTCCGTCGAAAGCACCGCGCCGCCGCACGTGGGGACGCGCGATCCCGTGATGCTTGTTCCCGCGCCCGAAACGGTGAGCAGCGTTTGTGAGCGGTTTGCGGCCCGCACGACCTCGACCACTTCCTGTTCGGTTGCGGGCAGGAAGAGTTCCGCTGCGTGGCCGCGGAACGAGGCCGATTCGTCGCTCAGATACGCCCGGAGGCGGTCCGGATTCGTTATCCTGGCCGCGTGAAGACCTTCCATGACTCGCGGATGGTATCAGCTCGCCCGGCTCCCGTCAACGCGACGTCGGCTTGACCGCAGCGTGCCCCCGCGCTAGAGTAATCCCGTGTTCGACACCGGCCAGCCCTCATGAGAGGCCTCCATGAAAGTCACGTATCGCGTCTTCAAGGATTACCAAGTCAACTTCGCCGGCAGGTCGGACGAGGAGATATTCGCCGATCCCGACCATCAGCGGGAGCTCGCACGGCTCCGATACTCCTTCGTCTCGATGTGCTGGCACCCGACCCGGAAGCGGCTCTTCATCGGCGCCACCAACTCCGGCGGCGACCTCCTCATCGAATACAACCCCGCGACCGGTAAGTTCCGCTCCTGCGGCTATAAGCGCAGCGGACTCTGGGATCCGACCCAGTCCAAAATCCACAAGGGCATATGGCTCGATGAGCGCGAAGACGCCCTCTACTTCGGCACGAGCACCCTGCGGGGAATTCCTGAGACCGTCAACTCGAAAGGCGGGCGGCTCGTCCGTTACCGCGTCGCCGAGCGCAAGTTCGACCTGCTCGGCGCGCCGACGCCCGGCGATTTCTACCAGACCATCTGCTACGACCCTGTCCGCAAGAAAACCTATATGTACACCCTCCCCGGTTCCTGCTTCGCCGTCTATGACCTGCGAAAAAAGAAGCTCCTCCGCTACGACCAAGTCTCGTCCATCCCCCATATCGGCGCCATCGACGACGAAGGCGGCGTCTGGGGCACCTATGGCCGCGCGCACCACTCCTTCTTCCGCTACCTCCCGGACGAAGACCGCTACGAGTTCCCGAAGGGCTGCGCGTTCCCCGAAGCGTGGAACGCCGCCGACGTGATGTATAAGGGCGCCGGCCCGATTGACGCGATGATCAACGGCGGCGATGGCTACCTCTACGCCGAAAACTTCCCTTACACGGATTTCGAAACCTGCA
>CAZBRH010000082.1:12835-13662 GCA_964494245.1 uncultured Planctomycetota bacterium
GCCCTTGCGGAAGTCGTCCGCATCGATCCCGTTTCGAAGCAAGTCAAATACCTCGGCAAGCCGTTCCCCGGCATCCGCCTCTCCGGCATGTATCTCGCTGCCGACGGCTTCATCTACATGTGCGGCGGCTCCGACCGCCGGCCGATGCTCGCCCGATACCACCGCGACAACGGTGCCTTCGAACCCCTCGGCGAGATCAAGGCCGCTGATGGCACGACCTGCTTCCGCTGCCACGAACTCGTCGTCGTTGACGGCGTCGCCTACGTCGGCGAGACCGACAACCGCCGCCGCAGCGGCTATCTCTGGGTGTGCGAGCTATAGTTCCAAAACCCGCCTCACGGTGGCTCGGCGGACCCGCGACGGGGGCAGTTCGCGAAAACAGGGTTTGGCAAAACGGGGAGAGATCACCTTTTTCGCGGAGCGAAAGAAGGTTATCTGTTCCGGCTGCCCGTTGCCAAATCGCCATGGCGCGGTTCCTATTTTCGGGGCGATTCTGGAACAGTTATTATGGAGAAGAAGGCGCGGCGTCTGCTCGGGTGGGGCCGCCCTTTTCGCCGCGAAGGACACGAAGACCGTCAAGACCGCTGTCGGCTCATAACATTCCGTGCCCGTCGCTTTCATGCCTGTATGGGATGAATCCCTACTGTGATTCAGACAGTCTTGAAACCCTCGGCCGCCCCGCCACTCGGGGTTGTGGTGACTTCAGCCGGCACGGATGTTCCGTGGGGTTTTGGAGTGCGGCGGCAGGACGCCGCTTTCGGAGGCCGCGGAGCGGCCAACAGAAATCGCCTTCCTCGCTCCGCGAGGTTCCAAAGCGGCGTCTTGCC
>CAZBRH010000083.1:0-841 GCA_964494245.1 uncultured Planctomycetota bacterium
ATGGTTCCATCGGTCCTTGTGGACGACGACACGTTGGACTTCGTGCGTGCGGTCGCGCGGCAGGCGGGGCTGGCGCGGAAGAGTCTCTTGCTCGCCGAGGAGAAGTCGGAGCGGAAGGTCATCGAGGAGCAGCTTTCGTGGGCGCGGGAGATTCAGGCGAAGCTGACGCCGCGTAAGCTCAGTGGCATCGCGGGCGTCGACGTGGCCATCGCGTATCAACCCGCGATGTGGGTGGGCGGCGATTACTGCGACATGTGGGCGCTGCCCGACGGACGGCTCGCGTTCGCCGTCGGCGACGTCTGCGGCAAGGGCCTGCCCGCCGCAATGGTGATGGCGAACCTCCAAGCCGCGCTGCGGTCTACCATGTCGTTCTGTTCAGACCTGCCGAAAATCGTTGAGCATTTGAATCGCCACCTCATCGGGAATCTGCCGGAAGGGATGTTTGTCACGCTCTTCATCGGCCTGTTTGACGCGAAGAGCGGCATGCTGGAATACACGAATGCAGGTCACATCCCAGCGCTCAAGGTGCTGCCGAAAGGCGGGATTTCCGTTTTTGGCAAGGCCGACGCTCCGCCGCTCGGCGCTATCGACGGTTCTTTCGACGCCGCACGCGAGCCGATCTCCAAAGGCGAGGGGGTTGTTGTCGTGACGGACGGGATCACGGAGGCGCTTTCGCCTGACGAAACGTTTTTTGGCTTCGAGGGGGTGCAGGAACTGCTCGGAGCGTCGCCGGCCTCGTCGGCCCAGGAGATTGTTGAGCAGGTCGTGAAGGCGGCAACAGAGTTTCGGCGGCACCTCCCGCAGCACGACGACATGACCGTTTTTGCCATGGTCCGCTCTG
>CAZBRH010000083.1:917-1143 GCA_964494245.1 uncultured Planctomycetota bacterium
TTCGCGTGGGGATCCGAAAAACGCGCAGGGGCGCGTTAGGCGTGCTTCACGTTGCCAGATGCAACAGGCGCTTTCGGTCTTGCTGCGGCAGGGATATAATGGCGCTCGTTATTCGATAGCCGGAGTATTCGTCCTATGGGTCGATTCTGGCGGGCGCTGCAGTTTTGGGGCGTGGCACTGTTTGTTGGAGCGGTTCTATGTCTGATGCTGATGCAGCTCCGGGGCC
>CAZBRH010000083.1:1161-3436 GCA_964494245.1 uncultured Planctomycetota bacterium
ACCGTCTCGCGCCTTCTGCTCGCCCTTCCGATCGTTGTGCTCATCTACACGCGCGGCCCGACAGCGGCGTGGACGGCGTTCGGCGTGTTCATCGCGGCGATGCTGACTGACGTGTTCGACGGCGTGCTCGCCCGACGCGCTCCCGCGCGTTCGCCGCTCGGAAACTATCTCGACCCGGCGGCCGATAAGGTTCTGCTCATGTCCATCTTCATTTGCCTCGCCCACGCGGGATTGGTGCCCGTGTGGATGGTGCTGATTCTTGTCGGGCGCGAGTTCGTCGTCGACGGCGTCCGCTCCGCCGGCGCCGTGCGGGGGGTCGTGGTCGGCGCGAACTGGATGGGGAAGACGAAGACGTTTCTTCAGACGCTCGCGGTGTCGGCGGCGCTTTTGGGGCGCTCGCTTGCGGCGACGGCTGAGCCGAACTGGAGGCAGGTGGACTTGTCTCTCGCGGCGGCGTGGTGGCTGACGCTGGCCGCAACGGTCTCCGCCGCTCTCTTCTGTATCGTTTTTATCTGGTGGAACCGCGGGCTTTTCCGTGCTGAAGCGTCCTGAAGGGTAGCCCGGGGATGGGGGCGGGCGGGAGTCGGGCCTATTTGCCGGCCGTCATTTCGTGCGCCACAAGGCCCTGTCCGAAACCCAAGAGCGAAGTCAGACCCTTCCGGACAAACGTCATTTTCTGCCAAATCCGGCATCTTGGCAAAAGCGGAATCGCCACGCCTGCCATTGTGGCAGCAAAAGGCCGAGCCAACGCAGGATCACAGACCGACACGGCAAAATCTATAACCCGCTTATTCCCAATATGTTATGCAGACAGCCGCTTGTCTGGCCAATGTTCGACCCGTCATTGGCACAAGGTTTGCTGCTCTACTAATGGCTTTTTCTACGAGCTAGGTGGCGTCATGGTCGAGCGTCGGTTTTCCATCCTTATTGCGGACGAGAACGAGGGTTGCCGCGCGCGGTTCCGCGCGACACTGGAGCCCGAGGGTTACGAGGTTTTCTCCGCACGCTCCGGCCGCGACGCGCTGGATGTCGTCCGCAGCGAGCGGATTCACGTGGTCGTGATGGACCTTCTCCTGCCCGATTACACCGGTCTTGAGATCTACCACGCAATCAAGGATATCCGCGATAGCTTCCTGCCCTGCATCTTTACCGCCTTCGAAGCAACCCCGCGTTCGCTCCGAGATGCCCTGGAGGAGGACGCGATTACGATATTGCCCAAGCCGGTGGACGAGTCGCGGCTTGTGCACGCGGTCGATTGGTCGATCCACAAATACTACCGGCGGCCAAGTCGGCTCCGCACGGAGGGGATCGGCTGATGGATTTCGGAGCGTTTCACCGGTTTCGTTTCGTGTCCTTTTGTTAGGAGAGGAGAGCTATGGCGAAGAAGGTTGGGATCAGGCCGCTGGGCGACCGGATCGTGGTCGAGCGGCGCGAGGCAGAGCAAAAGACGAAGGGCGGCATTGTCTTGCCCGACACAGCGAAGGAGAAGCCCAAGGAGGGCGAGGTCGTCGCCGTCGGCCCCGGCAAGGTGCTCGACAGTGGCGAACTCCAGAAGCCGCAGGTCAAGGTCGGCGACCGGATTATCTTTAGCTCCTATGCCGGCACCGAGGTTACCGTGGGCGGAACCGAATACCTGATCATGTCCGAGTCCGATGTGCTGGCGGTGGTGGACTGATGCTCCGATCGCCGCGGCTTAGAATAGGAACATTTATGTAAAACTATGAGGAGGATGATCCATGGCAGCAAAGAAGATCGCATATGACCAACAGGCACGCGAGGCGATCCGAGAAGGCGTGCGGAAGCTCGCCCGCGCCGTCAAGATAACGCTCGGACCGCGCGGCCGCAACGTCGTCATCGAAAAAAGCTTCGGCGCCCCGACCGTGACGAAGGACGGCGTCACCGTCGCTAAAGAAATCGAGCTCGAAGACAAGTATGAAAACATGGGCGCCCAGATGGTCAAAGAAGTCGCTTCAAAGACCTCTGACGTCGCAGGCGACGGCACGACGACGGCGACGATCCTCGCCGAGGCCATCTACGAGGAAGGCCTGAAAAACGTCGCCGCCGGCGCCAACCGCATGGGCCTCAAACGCGGCATCGAAAAAGCCGTCGAGGCCGTCATCGAAGAGCTGCGGAAAATGTCCAAGCCCGTCAAAGAGAAGAAGGAGATCGCCCAGGTCGCCACGATTGCCGGCAACAACGACCCCGAAATCGGGCGAATCCTCGCCGACGCAATGGACAAAGTCGGCAAGGACGGCGTCATCACCGTCGAGGAAGG
>CAZBRH010000083.1:3471-3700 GCA_964494245.1 uncultured Planctomycetota bacterium
AGGGCATGCAGTTCGATAAGGGCTACATCTCGCCGCACTTCGTCAACAACGTCGAGTCGATGGAGTGCGTCCTCGAGCGTCCTTACATCTTCGTTCACGAAAAGAAGCTCTCGAACATCAAGGACCTCATCCCGCTTCTCGAAAACATCGCCAAGTCGGGCCGGCCGCTCCTCATCATCGCCGAAGAAGTCGAGGGCGAAGCGCTGGCCACGCTCGTCGTCAACAAGCT
>CAZBRH010000083.1:3737-13599 GCA_964494245.1 uncultured Planctomycetota bacterium
CGGCGATCGCCGCAAGGCCATGATGGCCGACATCGGTATCCTCACCGGCGGCGAACCCGTCTTCGAAGACCTCGGCATCGAGCTCAGCAGCGTCACCATCGACCAGCTCGGCCAGGCGAAGAAAGTTGTCGTCGACAAAGACACCACCACCATCATTGAGGGCGCTGGCAGCGACGAAGCCATCAAGGGTCGGATCAACCAAATCAAGCACGAGATCGAGACGACGACCAGCGACTACGACCGCGAGAAGCTCGAAGAGCGCCTCGCCAAGCTCTCAGGCGGCGTTGCCCAAATCAACGTCGGCGCGGCCACCGAGGTCGAGATGAAAGAGAAAAAGGCACGCGTCGAGGACGCGCTCCACGCCACCCGCGCAGCCGTTGAAGAAGGCGTCCTGCCCGGCGGCGGTGTCGCACTCATCCGCGCACTCAGGGCCCTCGACAAGATCAAGGTCTCCGGCGATGAAAAAATCGGTGTGGACATCGTCCGTCGCGCCCTGATCGCACCTTGCAGCCAGATCGCCGAAAACGCCGGCATCAATGGAGCCATTGTCGTCCAGAAGATCATGGAATCGAAGGACGTCAATTTCGGGTATGATGCGCAGGCCGGCGAGTATTGCGACATGGTTGCGGCCGGCGTCATTGACCCGACGAAGGTGGTCCGCTCGGCGCTCCAGAACGCGGCGAGCATCGCCACGCTCCTCCTTACCACCGACGCCATCGTCAGCGAAATCCCCGAGGAGAAGCCGAAGACCGGCGGTGGCGCTGGCATGGGCGGCGGAATGTATTGACCGCGGATTCGCAAGGTGGGTTCGGCGATTGCGGGGGAAGCGACCCTGGGGCGCTTCCCCCGCTCGCTTCACGGGCAGACTGACCAACGCAGAACAAGCCGCTCCCATCTGCGAAATCTGCAATTATTCCTTCATCGGCTCCGGCTGCTTCCTGTCCTTATCCCTCTGTCTTGGGGCTCCTGATCCGCCCGCCTTTGACGGGAACACCGACAGCGAAGGACGCAATCGCCTCCGGCAGTTGCAGAAGAGTCGCCCGGCTGGCTGAGTCACGGAGTTCCAGGTGCGCGTCGTTGAAATGCGGCCCTCGCGATGGTATCCTTGCCCAGACGTGTCCGATGAGCGACCGGGGAAGGAGAATGACCGAGTCGCGGAGAATCGAGTTTCCTGAGAGCGTGCTGCTCCGTGCGCGGGCGCTCGACGACCTCGAGGACTGGCTGGCGGCGAACAACAGATTCGGACTAGACCGTGAGCAACGACGCCCTCCACGAGCCCGCGGGATTCCCTGAGCCAGACCCGCTGCTTCTGCCGGAGCCGCCGCCGGGAATCATCCCGAAGTCGAACGCGTGGCGCGAGCTCGCCGATGTGCTTTGGCTTTCGTTCCCCATTGTCATCACGATGCTTTCGTACACGGCGATGCAGTTCATCGACGTGCTGATGGTGGGAAACCACAGCAAGTCGGAACTGGCGGCGATCGGGCCGGCGACGAGCAGCTTCTTCCTCGTTGCGTCGTTCTTGATGGGGACGCTTTCCATCACGAACACATTCGTGGCGCAATGTGTGGGCCGGGGGGAGAAGCGTGCGGGGCCGCCTTACGTCTGGCAGGCGCTCTATCTTTCGCTGATTTGGGGTGCCGTTGCGTTTTTCCTTTGGCCGGTGGCGCCGAGGTTCTTCGATTGGGCCGGACACGCTCCGGAAATCCGCGAATTCGAGACGCTCTACACGCTGCGCGATGCCGGTCTCGACGTGCCGGCGGTGGGGTTTTGCCACGCGCTCTCGGCGTTCTATCAGGCGACGCGCCGCGCGGGTATCCCGATGGTCGCCGCGCTCGTCGGCAATACGTTCAACGTCGTTGCGAACTACGCGCTGATTTTCGGGAACTGGGGCTTCCCGGACATGGGGATCGAGGGGGCCGCGCTGGCGACGGTCATCAGCTCATACCTCCAAGCAACGCTGATGATGGCGGTGTTTCTGGGGGAACGGATGCACAGGGAATACAGGACGCGCCGGGCGTTTGCCTTCTCTCCGCGGAAGTTCTGGCAGCTTGTGCGGGTCGGCATCCCAGCGGGAGCAACGTGGGTGCTGGAAAACGCAAGCTGGACGCTTTTCCTCCTCAAGGTCATCGGGGAGCTTGGCGAGGACGCCTTGGCCGCACAGAACGCGGCGATGCAGATCATCCACCTTTCGTTCATGCCTGTCCTGGGACTCGATGTGGCGGTGCAGGCGATTGTAGGCCAGCACATTGGGATGAGGGACTATGCGGGGGCGAAGCGCCGGGCCTATCGCGCAATGGGAGTTGCCGTGGCTTACATGGTGTCGATGGGGGTGCTCTTTGTGGTGTTTCGCAGCTGGTTTATCGCACAGTTTGTCAGCTCCGACTTGAGCACCGAGGCGGCGGAGCGTGTCGTGGCGATGGGGAGCACGATGCTTATCTTCGGAGCCGTCTTTCAGGCGTTCGACGCGGTGGGCATAGTATCCTACGGGGGGCTGAAGGGCGTCGGCGACACGCGATATCCGATGGTCATGACGGTCGCGGTCGCGTGGCTCGTGTTCCTGCCTCTTTCGGTTTACTACACCCACTACCTGCGGATGGGCGTCGCCGGCGCGTGGCTGGCCGTGACGATCTACGTCGCCCTGCTCGGCGTCATCTACTTCACACGATTTCACTCCGAGGCGTGGCGAAAGATCGACATTTTCCTTGAAGCTAGCGAAGCAACGACACAACCAGGCCGGCAACCCCGATGGTAAGTGTCTTGCCGCCGATGGACGTTGTCGAAAAGACGACGTAGTCGTTATACCGTAGCCGCGCGTGCGCAATAGGGCCGGTAACGACCACGAGAACGCTGTCCTCGCGTGCTCGCAGTTCGTAAAGCCGCGGGAGGATAACATCCTTGTGCTGCGAGAACTCGGGGTTCGTCGCGGCCAGCGCGATAGCCGCCACGAGGACGATGATAAAGAAGAGCCACTTCTTCACGACGCCTGAGTCCTTGAGTGCCGGAGCGAGTCACCATTATACCGTCCTGCCTGCGCCCCCAAAATACTTGTTGAAAAAACCGGCAGCACACACCATTATATGAGGGGAATCGTGGGCGTTTCGGGAGGGGCGCACGCGGGTGAAGAACGCGACGCAAGAACCGTCCCGGCTCAGCCCGGGCGATTGCTTGATTCTGGGGGCGCTCTCTCTCGCCCTGCTCGGCCTTGGCGGGCTGCACCTCGCCCGAACGCGCGGCCTGACGGCGCCTACACCGGAATTCCAGAGAACCGAAATAGTGCCCTCCCACCTCGTGGATATCAATACCGCCGAGTGGTGGGAGCTTCAAGCCCTTCGCGGCATCGGCGAGAAGAAGGCAAAAGCCATCGTGGAATACCGCCAGCAGAAGGACGGCTTCAACTCCGTCGATGAACTGGTTGAAGTTCGAGGCATCGGCCCCAAGACCTTGGAGCCAATGCGCCCGTTCCTTACCGTGCAAACGCGAGACCCGTGGGATGGAAAAGAGCGGTAGCCCTCTGCCGTCGGGGCTTTACTGGATTCCGTTCATTGCCGGCCTCGGCAGCGCGTGTATGTATCTCTACGTCCTCTCCGACAGATGGAGCAAGCTCGATTCCGGCTTCCGAGTCACGCTCATCCTCGGCGTGGCCATCGGCCTCCTTGCCTGTGTGCAGGCGGTCTTTGCCGCCGCGGACACCCGCGCGCTGGCCAATGCTCGCAGCAAGGAACGAGCCCTCGAACAGCGCCTCGCCGCCGCCCACACACAAACGCAGCAACTCAGCTCCCACCTCGAAGTCCTCACCGCGATGCGCGAGGTCACCCGCATTCTGAGCGACGCCGTTGACCTCAGGCAGATCGCAGACAACGTGTTCAACGTCCTCGAACCGCTCCTCAAGGCCGAGCAGATCGCCCTTATCCTCAAGGACGATCGTGGCGAGCTTGTTCTCAAAGCCCTCCGTGAAGACGGCGCCACCCGATACGGCGAGGAGCTTTCCGGGAGCGAAGTCGACCTCGCCGACGCGCGGGAGGCGCTCGCACACCAAACCCTCGTCAAGGCCATCGACGGCTCCACCGGCACCTTCTGCGTTCCGCTCGTCGCCGACCAAAATGCGATCGGTGTCATGCGATTCGAAATCCCCATCGAAGGATCGCACGACGAAAAGGAAAGCCAGATCGACGAATATGAGGCGATCCTGACCGACATCGCCAAGCACCTCGCCCTTGTCGTCAAGACACCGAGCTTGCACGACCGCGCGATCATCGACGGCCTCACAGGGCTTTTCACCCGCCGCCACTTCGACATCCGCGTGGACGACATGTTCCGCCTCGCGCGCCGCTACGCCACACCCTTCTCGCTCATCCTCCTTGACGTAGACCATTTCAAAGAGATGAACGATACCCACGGCCACCAGACCGGCGACCTCGTCCTCCGCCAGACCGCCGGAATCATCACCAGCGGCATCCGCGACTGCGACAGCGCCTTCCGCTACGGCGGCGAAGAGTTCGCCGTTCTTCTGCCCGAAACGACCGCCGACCACGCCTACGCCATCGCAGAACGCTTGCGCAAAGCTGTCGAAAAGAACAAGGTGATCACCGAGGCCGGACGTGAGGTCTCTGTCACCATCAGTCTTGGCGTCAGCGAATACACCCCCGGCCTTGCAAATTACGGCGAGCTGATTGCCCTGGCCGACCGAGCCCTCTACGCGGCCAAGCAGGGCGGCCGAAATCGAACGGTCAGGGCCGAGCCGCCTGACCTCAAGCATTGAGGATGCAGCGCCTTCAGAGGCCCACTACATCCGCAACCACACGGCACGAATCCCCCGGCCCCCCGTAGGCAGGAACGAAAAGTGAGCACGCGGAACGTTGCTTTCTGTTTGCGGCTGACGGTCGCGTCCCTCTGTGTCCTCATTGCCATTCCTACGCGAGGTGGGGACGCCGTTGTGCTCGACACATACAGCTACTGGACCCGGTTCGTTGTGTTCCGCCCCATCAAGGTCGCGGTTCCCCAGACCGACGCTGCGAGCAAGCCAGAAGACGACGCGGCGCGGCGGCGGGCGGGCGAAATCAGCCGCCTCGAATCGTCCGAAATCTCCTACCAAGCGGAACACCTCGGATTCTTCTATTCGATCAAGGCGGCGTCCCCGCTCCCGCCCACGAACTGGATGCAACCGGAGTTTGACGATGCCGCATGGTGGCGCTCCCCCGGCCCGTGGTTCCCCGGTCACGGGAACGAAAACGTCGGCTATTCCGACTCTGTTCCAGGCTGGTCCAATCACGCGGCGCTGCTCTGTCTGCGAGGCCGCTTCTACGTCGAGGACCCCGCCGCCGCGAAGAACCTGCGACTCTTGGTCAAGTTCCGCGGCGGCATTGTCGTGTACGTCAACGGCAAAGAGGCCGCGCGCGGCCATCTCCCGGAAGGCGAGATCAACTTCGAGACATTGGCGGAACCCTATCCGCAAGAGGCATACCTGACCGCAGACGGCAAGGTCCTCCCCCCAATCGGGGCCGGCTTGCTCTACGGCCTTTCCAACTACGGTGCCGAACAAGCAAAGAAGGCGCTTCAAGACCACAACGAACGATACGCCAAGCGCTTCCGCGCACTGGAGGACGTCCCAATCCCATCGACCCTCCTCAAGAAAGGCGTGAATATCCTCGCTTTGGAGATTCATCGAGCGCCGCACAACCCCATCGTCGCCGACCCGAACATCATCGCCCTGAAAGAGCGGGGAGCGGCGGTTTGGCTAACCGCCGGACTGATTGACGTCCGGCTTACTGCCGAAGCGAACGGAGCCGTCGCTCGGTGCGGCCGCCCATCAGACCTTCAGGTGTGGAACGCCTTTCCTTTCCGGTCGGTTTTCGACGTTGACTACGGCGATGAAGGCCGCGACCTCGCCCCGCTCCGCATCGTCGGCACCCGCAACGGCGCCTTTTCTGGACAGGTCGTTGTCGGGTCCCGCAACCCCATCCGCGGCCTGAAGGCCGCCGCGACGGGCCTCGCGCGAAAGGACGGTGCCGGCTCGATTGCGGCGTCGGCCATCGACATACGTTATCCCCAGCCCAACACCACGGAACACGGTCTCAGCTGGCGGTATCCGGTTTCGGGCATTCGCCGGTTTGACGTGCTTGAGCGAACGGCGCCGCCCGAAGTTCCTGTGCGCGAGAAGAAGCCCGGCTCGTGGGCTTCGGACGCCGCGCCGTGGCCCTGCGGCGCTGTCCAGCCCGTCTGGGTTCAAATCCGAATTCCTGCCGATGCGGCAGCGGGCGACTACACCGGCTCCCTCACCATTACCGCCGAAGGCGAGAACGCCATCACCACCCCAATCCACCTGCGTGTGTGCCCGTGGAAGCTCCCCGCGCCCGAAGATTTCGAGACGATTATGGACTTCCTCCAATCGCCCTGGTGGAACGCCGAGCACTACAAGGTGGAACCCTGGTCTGACAAGCACTGGGACCTCATTGCTGAAACGCTCAAGATTCTCTACACCATCGGCAATCGAACCGTCTACATCCCGCTCATCGGCAGAACGCATCTCGAACACGACGAACCGATCGTCCGGTGCGTCAAGGAAGAGGGCGGCAAGTACTCATACGATTTCACCCTGATGGATCGATACCTCGACCTCGTCCAGAAGTACATGCCGAGCGCGCGCATCGTCGTCCTCATCGTTTTCGACCAATACATGCAGCCCCGGAGGACGGAGGACGCCGAGAGGACGCCCGGCGCGCCTTGGATCACCGTGCTCGATCCGAAGACGGGCAAGACGGAACGGACCCGCGGGCCGACCTGTGCGGATCCCGAAGCCGAAGCGCTCTGGGAACCATTGATCCGTTCGGCGCGAGAGCGCCTCCGCAAACGCGGACTCGACACGGGGACGGTGCTCGGACTCGTCAACGACTACGGCACCCCGGACGACCAGACCGTCGCCTTCTGGAAGAAACTTTGCCCCGACTTGGGCTGGCTCGCCATGGGCCACGGCATCGCCTCGCAATACTACAAACAGGCAAAGAAAGCCGGCGGAACCCAGGCCTACGGCGTCTCGCACGCTGGCAGCTCGGCGATGGAACAAGGCACCCACTACTGCGGCAAGGATATCTACCCCTACGGCTGCCGGCACGGTTGGGACAGGCCGAAGCCCTGGGACAAGGAGAAGCGCGGCGAACGCTTCATCCTGCACCGCAGGCGGGGCGACCCCGACGCCGACTTCCCCGTGCTCTTCTCCGGCCGCGACTTCCTGTCCGTCGCCACCCCCATGAGAAACCACCGCCTCGCCGCCGAGTTCAACATCCAGGGCGACCAGAGCGGCGTCGGCTTCCAGCCCGCCGATTGGTGGTACGAGCACTTCTCGCGCGGCGGCGGAGGCATCCGCGGCGGCTACGACGGCACGTTTACCCGCTGGAACAACAACGGCCCCACAAGCCGGAAGCTCGACCCCGGCCCGGACGGCGCGCTCAGCACCGTCCGCTTCGAGATGATGCGCGAAGGCGTGCAGGAATGCGAAGCCCGCATCTTCATCGAGAAAGCTCTTCTGGACAAGGACCGCAGGGCGCGTTTGGGCGAAGAACTCGCGGCGAGGTGCGAACGGCTCATCATCGAGCGCACCCGCAGCGTGCTACGCAGCATCTACAACTACGCCTGGTATTCGACGGTAGATTGGAACAACTACGCCGAGGAACTCTTCAACACCGCAGCCGCCGTTGCCGACGCTCTCGCAGCAAGAAAATAACCGCACAGCCGGCATAGGACCGGGACCATAGGCACGGGTCAAGCGCAGCGTGCCCGAGGCCGCGGCCTAGATGGATACCTCGATAGCGTCCCCAATGGCGTCGCGCGCCCGAAGCAACACCGCAGGGTCCGTCGTGTAGCTGGTGGTGGACTGGACGACTTCGCCGACTCGTTCGAGTGCGGCGCGGGCGGCGGCGTCCGTCTCGGCGAGCTTACGCAAGAGCACGAGGCATTCGTAGTCCTGCACGCCCTGGAGCGTAATCTCCCAGCGGATGGAGTTGATCGGGCCCTCGGGGCCGGGGTAAACGAGCATCCCGTCGCCGACGGCGTTCGGGTATGAGTGGGGGTCGGTGAACGGGTCGGCGTTCCACCAGTTCACCGTCCAGTAAGCGAAGCCGGTGACGTTATATTTGACGAGCATCCAGAACGGGACGCGCGAGTCAATGTTGGGGTAGTCGACAAGAAAGTTGGGGTAGGGGTGCTTGGCGGAACAGCAGATATACCACCAGACCTCATCGCCGGCGGCTTGGCGTTCGGCGAGGAACTCGTCGTCGAGGCAGTCGATGTGCGGACAGTAGATTTCGACGTAGTCGGCGAGCGAACGGTAGGCGGCCTTTTCGACCTGGCCGGGCTTGCCGCCGTAGGCGCCGTAGCCGAAGTCGCAGCGGCGGCGGATACGCGGGGCGGATTCCTTGAGCAGACCATGCCATTTCTTGACGGCATCGAAGTGCTTCGGCCCCGGCTCATCGATGACGAAAAAGTAGGCGATGTCGAGCCAGCCCTTGTCGGCGAGGTGCTGTTCGAAGCAGGAGACGATGCGGCGCAACTGCGCCTCGGTGTATTCGGTCTCCATCTCGCAGGTCTTGCCGTTGAACCGCATGGGGAGCCGGACGTCGAGGGCGTTCATCCCGTGGGCAAGGTTTTCCTCAACGGCGGCGTCGAACGCCGCGAAGTCCATCTCCAGCCGATCGCCGTCGAACCGGATGCCGGGGATGGGAATATCGGTCGCCGGGAAGGCGAGGTGCGTGATGCGGTGCTCGCGGAGGTTGTCCTTGAACTTGCGGAGCATCTCATCGTAGCGGTCGCCATATTTTTCGCGTAGCGGCTTTTCGTATAGCCCATAGGCCATCACGAGCGTCGGTGGGTGCGATGGGAGCGCAAAGTTGCGAACCCGCAGGGAAACAGGAACGGCGACCGGCCGACCGTCCAACGTGAGGAGGATGCGGCCAGCGACGGTGCGGGCGCGGGCGGATTCGGGGACGCCGAGCCGGACCCAAACGGCGCGCGTCTCGGTCAGTTCCGTCGGCTCCACGGGCAGGAGCGGGTCCGGGTAACGCCCGGGCGGCGGCTGGCCGTGCGAGGGCTTGGTTACCTCGACGTAGCCCTCGAGCCAACAGTCCACCCGGATGCCGTCCAGCCCCTCATGCGAGACGGCATCGAGCCGTGCGATTGCACCGGCATGGGGCCGGAGGGCAATCTGAAAACTCTCGAACTCGCCCCGGGCGGCGGAGAGCGTGGCCGAGGTCGCCGGACTCGCCGGTGGCGTCGAATCCGGCAGCACCTTCACGAGCGAATTGAGAACCCAAACATCCACATTCGCAGCCATCTTGAACCTCCTTGCCGTCGGCTCTTTTGACGCGGTGAAGGGGGTGTTGGCCCTGATGCGGATAATACCTGTTGCAGGGAATAGTTCAAGAACTATCGCAACAAGCTCGCAAGCAATTGGGGCAACGTTGTAGCCGCGTGGCTCCAGAACCGCCTACTCGACGGTCACGCTCTTGGCGAGGTTGCGGGGTTTGTCGACGTCGCAGCCCCGCATCACGGCGATGTGGTAGGCGAGCAGTTGCAGCGGGATGACCGTCACGAGCGGCGTCAGCGCGGACGGAACCTCGGGGACGTGGAACACGTGCCGCGCCTTCGCGGCAATCGTGTCGTCGCCCTCTGTCGCAATCGCAATGACCTGTCCGCCGCGCGCGCCGACCTCCTCGATGTTGCTCAAGACCTTGTCATAGACCGCGTCGCGTGTCGCGATGCAAACGACGGGCATGTTCTCGTCGATGAGCGCGATGGGTCCGTGCTTCATCTCGGCGGCCGGATAGCCCTCGGCGTGGATGTAGGAGATTTCCTTGAGCTTGAGCGCGCCTTC
>CAZBRH010000084.1:0-414 GCA_964494245.1 uncultured Planctomycetota bacterium
GGTGGTGCGACCTCCTGCCGGCCTATTTCTCCGGCGGCGGCGCTGGCGGGGGGGATTCCCTTGGCAGGAAGCCGGCGTCCTTCATCTCCTGGCGGAGTTTGGCCAGCGCCTCCTCCGAGATTCCGTGGGTCACGCTGACGTTGTAGCGTTCGTGGAGAAGCGCGCGGACACGGGCGGCGAGCAGGAGCGTCCGCAGGGCACGCGGGCTTGCGCCCGACTTGATGTGGCGATGCCCGGCGCGGGTAGCCCTGACGAGCCGCAAGGCGGCGTCCTCGACGATGGGAGCGACGGGCACCTGCCGGGCAATCTCGCGCAGGCGCAGAATGTCGCCGCGCGACGCGACGGTGCGGGGCTCGGGCAGTGAATCGGCCGTCGTGCGCTCGAGAATCTCGCAGAGCGCATCGGCGTCTGGCA
>CAZBRH010000084.1:424-1503 GCA_964494245.1 uncultured Planctomycetota bacterium
TTCGACAAGCAGCTTGAACCCGAACTTGTCGAGCGCCGCCTCCGGCAACGGATAGGTGCCTTCCTGCTCGATCGGATTCTGCGTGGCCATCACGAAGAACGGCTCGTCCAGCCGCTTTGTTTCGCCGCCGACGGAAACGGCGTGTTCCTCCATCGCTTCGAGCAGCGCGGACTGTGTTCGTGGCGTTGCCCGGTTGATTTCATCGGCAAGCAAAAGGTGCGTGAAGACGGGCCCCGGCACGAACGTCATCGTGCGGTGCCCATTCTCTGTCTGGCTAATCATGTTCGTGCCCGTAATGTCGGCGGGCATGAGGTCGGGCGTGAACTGCACGCGGCGGAACGCGAGATCGCACGCCTGCGCCAGCGCAAGCATCATCATCGTCTTTCCAAGACCCGGAACACCTTCGACGAGGACGTTGCCGCCGATGATGAGAGCGGTCAGCGTTTGGTCAAGGATGTCTTCGTAACCGACGATGACCTTGCGCATTTCGGCGGTGATGGAGCCGAACCGCTCGCGGAACTCCTCCGCAAGGGCCTTCACCTGTTCCACCGACTCTGCCACACTATGTCCCCTTCCCTACAGCGAATCGGGCAATCGGGCGACAGGATTCTACCACGCGCGCCGCTGGTCCGAAACCGAGAACACGGTCTGCATTATGGTGAAACGTTTGCCCTCTCCGGCGGTTCGCTGGTTGTTTTCGCGTTGGCATCCAGGACCCTGCGGAGGAAGCCGCCGCACTGCCGCAGGCGCGCCTCCGCTGCATCGCGGTCGACGCCGAGCCGCCGCATCAGCACGGCGGTCTTGACGCGGCCATCGGCCTCGCAGATACATCGCCACGCGGAGACCTCATCCGTTTCGCCCGTGAGCGCCTTGAAGATTCGAATCGCGCGGTCGCGCAGCTTTTCGCTTTTCGCTCGAAGGTCCACCATCAGGTTGCCGTAGCATTTCCCGAGGCGGATCATCGAGCCGGTCGTAATCATGTTGAGGATCATCTTTGTCGCGGTGCCCGCCTTCATCCGAGTCGAACCTGCAATGACTTCGGGACCCACGGCCGGAGCGATTACGACGTCCACATCCAC
>CAZBRH010000084.1:1513-10506 GCA_964494245.1 uncultured Planctomycetota bacterium
GCGCGTCATTGCATGTGACCAGCGCCGTCGCGGCGCCGAGCTCCCGGGCTCGGTCGAGCGCGCCGCGCACATAAGGGGTCAGGCCGCAGGCGGCGATGCCGATGACAGCGTCGTTGGCGCCGACGCCGTGTTCATCCAGCGCCGCCGCGCCGTCGCTGGGGACGTCTTCCTTCGCCTCGGACGACCGAACAAGGGCCGCCGGACCTCCGGCAATAATACCCTGCACCATCTCCGGCTCTGTCCCGAAGGTTGGCGGGCACTCGGAGGCGTCGAGCACGCCGAGCCGGCCGCTTGTTCCGCAGCCCACGTAGAACAGCCGCCCGCCGCGCCGAAACCGCTCGACGACGATGTCGATGAGCCGCGCAACTTTGTCGAGTTGCGTCCGGACCGCGCCCGCCACCTTCACGTCTTCGGCGTTGACCAGTTCGACAATCTCGCTCGAGGACATGATATCGATCCGCTCGGAAGCGGGATTCGGCTGCTCGGTCGGAAGGCGACTGCGTTCGGTCATATTCCGTTCCTGCCGGGGACAATCTTGCCGAGAACAACGGGCCGCCGAGCGCCCGTGGCGGCGGGGGCGTTGCCGGACCGGCCAGACAGCGTCAAATACGCAAGCACCGCGAAGGCGAACGCCTCCTTGGCATCGCTGTTGACGCCGAATTCGTCGCTCGTGTGGAGGACCGCTCCTGGAAGCGCATCGGCGATCATGCGCATCAGCGTCGCGTTATGCACCCCGCCGCCGGAGGCGATGATCTCGCAGGTGCCGGCAAATCCCCACGTGTTGACGGCGGCGGCGATGGTTCGCGCAGCAAGGGCCGTTGCTGTGGCGATGGCATCAACGTCAGACAGGCCGAGCGCCCGCGCGCGGCCGAGCACGGCTGTGGCGAAGTGCGTTCCGAACTCCGCGCGACCCGTCGTCTTCGGTGGCGGCAGAGCGTAGTAGGGATCGGCCAGCAACTCTTCGAGCAGGTCCTCCGAAACCAAGCCGCGCGCGGCCATGCCTCCGTCGCGGTCGAAGAACGCTTTCCCGCCGCTTGCCAGAGCGACAATCCCGTCGGTGACCATGTTGCCGGGGCCAGTGTCGAACGCGACGATGTCGGCGACCGACGACCCGGCCGGCAGGACGGTAATGTTGGCGATGCCGCCGATGTTCAGCGCGACGCGATCGATGGTTTCGTGCGCGAAGAGCACATGATCCACGACAGGGACTAGCGGCGCCCCGCGGCCGCCAGCAGCGATGTCGCGGGGCCGGAAGTCCGCGACCGTCGTGAGGCCTGTCCGTTCAGCAATGACCGACGGCTCGCCGACTTGGAGCGTCGCGTGGCAGCCCCCCTCGTCGATGTGGCAAACGGTCTGTCCGTGCGAGCCGACGGCGTCGATTGTGTCGAGCGGGACGTTCGCCGCCTCACAGAGTTGGAGAGCGGCGTCGGCGAAGCGCTCGCCCAATTCGAAGTTCAGGCGGCACAGATCGGCGACCGTTTCGCAGCAAAGCACACGCTGGCGGACCTCGTCCGGATAGGGAACGGTGAGCCAATGCTCGATGCGGGCGTCGAGCTTGCCACCTCGATCTTCGATTCGCGCAAGGCAAGCGTCGATCCCGTCCGACGACGTGCCCGACATGAGGCCAATCATGCGCATCGTTCCGGTTCACCACAGAGGCCGCGAAGCAAGAGGGAATCTGCCCCGACGGCGCAATGCAAAAGTTGCCGATTCGCCCTCCCGCATTCGGTTTCTATCCCTTCATCCCGCTCATTGTGACGCCGCGGACGAAGAAGCGCTGGCAGAAGAAAAAGAGGAGGATGACAGGCATCGTGACGAGCGTAGCGGCGGCCATCATCAGCGTCCAGGGCGTTGCGCCGCCGTGCGTGCTCTGGAACTGGTGCAGGCCAAGCGCGAGCGTGAAGTCCTCGGGGTCGGTCAGGAAGACGAGCGGCGCGAAGAAGTCGTTCCACACGTAGAGAAAGTGGAAGAGTGCGACGGCGGCGAGCGCGGGCACGGCTAGCGGCAGGACAATCCGCCAGTAGATGCCGAACTCGCTGCACCCGTCGATACGTGCGGCGTCCGTCAGGTCGCGTGGGATGCCTTTGAAGAACTGGCGCAAGAGGAAGATGCTGAATCCCGTGCCGAAGAACGCGGGCGCCCACAGGGGCTTCAGCGTTCCCGTCCACCCAAGCCACCGGAACAGGCCATAGAGCGGAACGAGCTTGACGGCGAACGGAACCATCATCGTCGTCACGGTGAGCAAGAAGAAGAAGTCTCGGCCCGGCCAGCGAAGCCGCGCGAAGGCGTAGGCAGCCAGCGAACTCGAGAGGACAACACCGACGACACCGAGCACGCCGACCGTGAGCGTGTTGACCAGTTGACGAAAGAACGGCGTCTTGAGGAAGAGCTTCCACGTCGGCGCGTCGTCGAGCAGGATATCCGTCTTGCCATGTTCGAAGGCCATCGCATCGCCGTAGTTCGCCAGCCGCACCCGTTCGGGCAAGATAGACTTCTTTGTCTCCTCCTCGACCTTGAGCGACGTGGTCGCCATCCAGAAGAATGGAAAAACGAAGATGACGGCAAGAACCGAGAGCGCGGCATAGCGGCAGAGCGCCGCGAGGCGTCGCATCGGAAGCCCGCACCTAGATACTTGCTTCACCATCGCCTACTCGCCCTGATAATGAACGACGCGAGTCGAGAGCCGAAGCACAAGCGCCGTGAGGACAATCACCGCGACGAAGAGCACCCACGACAGGGCGCTCGCATATCCCGTCCGCGAGTGCAGCATCGCACGGAGGTTGATTTCCGTCGCGATGAAGTTCGCGGAGTCGCCAAGCTCCTGCTGCATGTTGCCGGAGCTGATGAAATAGGGGATGGTGAACTGGCCGAGCGCGCCGATGATGCCCATCACCAGATTGAACAGGATGACGGGCGAAATCATGGGAATCGAAATATGGGCGACGCGCTGGAGATAGCCGGCGCCGTCGATTTCGGCGGCCTCGTAGAGTTCCTGCGGCACCTCGTGCAGACCCGCCGTGAAGATGACGACGGCATGCCCGACCGTCCAAACACCCGCAATCAGGAGTGTGACAAGGATCATGTCGCGCCGCAGCCACGGAACAGCCCCCAGCCCCGCCGCTTCGAGCACGCGGTTCACCACGCCGTCCGATGCGAACATCCAAAGAAGCAAGGCGGCCACGGCGACCTGCGGCATCAGCGCGGGCAAGAAGACCGCCGTCCGAAAAAGGCCGGTCGCCCGGCTCGACCGTTCCAGGAGCAGTGCGAGCGCGAGCGAGACGCCAAGCGACAGCGGAATAGAGACCACAGCAAACCCAAACGTCCGCAGGATCGCCTTCCACGTCACCGGCGTCCGCAGTATCTCGGCGTAGTTTTCAAGCCCGACCCATTTCGGGGGCGAAAGCAGCGAGAACTCGCAGAAGCTGAACACGAGCGCCGTCAAAATCGGATACGCAACAAAGACCACGAACCCGATGATCCACGGCGAGACGAAGAGGAGAGCGTTCTTCGTCTCGATCTTCTCGCGCAGCGTCATTTGCCTTCTGCCCCTTTTCTCCGTTTCCCCCTATCTCCTCTCCCGTCTTGCACCTGCCCTCTTCTACTCGCCGAAGCGGATGCCCTGTTCGCGGAGCGTTCGGAGTTCGTGGTCGAGCCGCCGCTGCATCTCTGCCTGAAGCTCGGCCAGGGCGGCTCTCGGCGTCTTCTTGCCCGACCAGATGTCATCAAACGCGCGGCCCCACGCCTGCGAACACTCGTTCCAGACGCCAATCGGCGGAATACGAAAGCAGTTCGGACTGTCCGCCAACGCCTCAAAGACCCTGATGTGCGGGTGCGGATGATTTTTGTGCCAGTCCGCAGACGTCTCACGCAGCGGCGAGTGCTTCCCCTGGCCGAGGCAAAGAATCTCCATTCCCTTCGGGGTCGCCATGAAGCGGATGAACTCAAACGCTTCTTCGGGGTGGCGGGCGCCTCGCGGGATGCCGATGACGTCGGCCTCGGCGACGCTCACGTTCTCGAGAATCGGCCGGCTCGGGTCCGCGGGGTCGGCGGCGGCGGGAAACGGCGCAACGCCCCACTCGAAGTCCTTTGGCGCATAGAAGCCGATGAACTTCGCCATCCAGACGCCCTGCATCTCCATCGCCACCTTGCCCGTAAAGAACGCGTTGTCGGACGAACTGAAATCGCCGAACGTCTTCTTGAACCGGTCAAGCTCGGCGTAGCCGTAGCGGTCGGTGTAGCCCTTGATCCATTCCATCGCGCGGACGCTTTCGGGCGTGTCGAAGGTGAGCCGCCCCCTGCCGTCCCAGAGCGTCCCGCCGAACCAGAGCGCCCAGGGATATTTCCACCAGCCCGGCTCCGTTGGGAGGTAGCCGATTTGGACAATGCGGCCGTCCTTGTCTCGTTTTGTCAGTTTGTCTGCGAACGCATCGAGTTCTTCGATGGTGCGCGGCGGGCGGTCGGGGTCTAGCCCGGCCTCGCGGAAAAGCTTCTTGTTCCAGTGGAGCGCCCACGTCGAAGGCGTCGTCGGCAGCGCCCACGTCCGGCCCGCATAGACACAGAGGTCATAGTAGACCGGAACATAGGTCGTCCGGCTGATGCCGGCCTTCGCCATCATCCCATCCAACGGCAACAGCGCTCCCTGCGTGGCAAACACCGGCACGTCAAAGGAGTAGAGGCCGGCCAAGTCAGGCGGGTCGCCGCCCTCGATCGCGATTCGCGTCTTCTGCGTGATGTCGCCCTGAATCGTCAACTCGACGTAGAGTTTGTCCTGCACGCGGTTGAACTCATCGACGGCGTCGCGGATCGCCTGGCCCTCGAAGCCCGACCATTTTTCCCAATAGGTGATGCGGAGACGTTCCTGCGTGATTTCCGTTCCTGTGTCTTCGGCATAGACCCGTTCCTTCACAACCTTGCCGCTGCGCGGGTCGAAGAGAACGATGTCCGACTGTGTGCGGGGCGTATAAACGAGAGCAGCGACAAGCCCGAAGAGGAGCAGGATCGGAAGAATGAGGCCCTTGCCGAGCCGATCAAGCGGCGATTCGAGCATCCAGAGAAACAAGCTGTTTTCGGCTTGCTTGTGGGCGGCCATGTCGGGCCTGTCTCCGGACTACCTGACAACCGGCGGCTGGCAGAGGACACGGAAGCCGTGGCTGTCGAGTTTTGCGTCCTTTCTGGGGAGTTCGCCGCGGGCCACGATCCGCAATGCTGCCGGCCCATCGCGCCACGATCCGCCGCGAAGTTCATACTGCGGAAAATCGTTCGTCTTCACCCATTCGGCCACGTTGCCGGCCATGTCGTAGATGCCAAAGGGATTGGGCGGATAGCTCCCGACGGCTCTGGTCCGGTCGGACTCGTAGCACGCCCTTGTCGCGTCAATCTCGTTGCCCCAAGGGTAGTCGAGGTTGTTCTGGCCGCCGCGGGCAGCGTATTCCCACGTGCTGGATTCCGGCAGGCGGTATTCGCGGCCAGCAGAATCGTTCTCGGTCAGCCACGCGCAGAAGGCCTCGGCCTGCTCCGGCCAAACGTTCGAAACCGGATCATCGTCGTTCGGGGATGCGGCGCTGCGGGTGTGGCTCAGTATCCGCTCGTCGTATTTCGCGTTGGGATTCGCCTTCGCCCGCTCCCGATAGGCGGCGACGAATTGCTCATATTGCGCATTCGTCACCTCGTGGGCGCTGATGAGCCGCGACCACGGCAGGGCGATTTCCGTCGTCATCGTGGGAGAGAGCCGCGCCTCGACCATCCCCGCTGGCAGCACAACGAAGCGGATGCCCACTGGGTGCGTGAACGCTACGGCGGGCTGCGTCTCGCGGATCGACGAGCCGACATAGCGCGGCAGCGTCGGCCCGCAGCCAAAGGCAACGACAACAAAGACGACACAGAGCAACGAACGCCACTTCCGCATTGGAATCCTCCCGACAAGGCCGCCGTGAGTATAGCACGGCGCCGCGCCCGTTTGCAAACCATTGAGGAGGGCCGCTTGCCGTTTCACGTCCGCCGGTGTCTGCGCCGCTCCCCGAACATGCGAAAGTCGAGGTGCGGCGGCAGCGGAAATTCACGGAGCACACGCTGTTCGAGCTTTTCGTCGATGGGGACATCCTCTGCCGCAGCAATCCTCTCCTCGTGCATACGAAACCAAAGCTCGGAGAGCGAGGCGTCGCCTTCGCGAAGGTCGGCAAGAACAAGGTTGCTTTCCAGAATCCGCTGCGTTGTGTCGAAATCGTGCAGTTCGAGCGCCGCCTCCGCCTCGGCGATGCGGATGCGCGGATGGCTGCGGACGCGTTCGGGCATTCTCCGAAGCAAATCGAGCATGTCGCGGCGCCGTCCGGCGCGGAGAAGCGCACGGCAACATTCGTTGGCCAGCGGAGCGAGGTTCGGCGCCATCTCCCGCGCGGCCAAATAGAGGTCAGCACCCTCGTCGGTCCGGCCGTCCTGCACGGCAAGCACGGCGAGGTTGCGGAGCGCCCAAGCCGAAGGCGATAGCGCACGCGACCGTTCCCACGCGCGGCGCGCCGTATCCCTCTCTCCGGCAGCGTAGGCCATGACGCCGAGGTGGAGCCGCGCGGCCCAGTGGTCACCGCGCCCAGCCGCGACGGCGCGCTCGAGGAGCCGACGCCATTCCGTCTGAACCATCCACGAAGGCGGCTGCTCGGCCGGGTCAGACTCCGGCAGCGCGCCGCGCTCAAGCAAAGTGAGCCATTGGGCTTGCTCGGGACCGAGCGTCCGGTCGTCAAAGATGAGGGCGTCATCGGAGAACGGCGGTTCCTGAGACCGCGCGCGCCGCAGGCGTTCCAGCGCGCCCCAACCAGACGCAGTGGAGAGGGTTTCGACGGGCTTCCGCGCAGCGGCGCGGGCGCCGGCAGCGAGCTTCGCCTCAAGCTCATCCGCAGGAAGCATCTTCTCGAGCTGCGACTCGACTGCCCCCACGGCGTCGCGCCAGTCGCGTCCGTGCACCGCTGCCCGGTCGGCCTCCATCAGCCCATACGCTTCCAGCCAGGTCCACTCGGCATGGGCAGGCATTCGGACTGCGTCCGCGCAAGCCCCGCCTGGATTTCGATGTAGGGCTGGCCGCCGGGCGAAAGGAACTCCTGCCAGCGGCGCCCGCCCGGATGCCCTCCCCACTGAAACATCTTGCGCCCTCGCAACCGCGACGTCGAGACCTGCACAAGCCCCCTTCCGTCGCGGTCGAGCGAAGCGATCCACGGACGGCGGCCATCGTCGATGCAGTAGAAATAGTCGCTCGACGCCCGCTGGCCGGCTGGATACGTCAGGTCGGTTCCATCGAAAACGGGCACGGGGAGCAACCGCACCATCCCCTCGTAGCTAAGCCGCAGCGCCCGCTCCGCCGGCACGAGGACCCTCGAACCCTCCGCCTCGGGGACGGCGATGTTCGACCACCAATACGCGGGTGTCGCCGCGTTGTGCGGGTTCACGACCCGGACGCGCGCGAAAAGAAACGGCGAGCCATCGGGCAGCGAGAAATCAATCTGGAACGGCATGCAACGCACCCGCTCCCATTCGTAGAGCCGGAGAATCGGCTCGCCGTCATCCCTGCAAACCCGCGCCGCAAACACCGGCGAGCACGTGAACGGCGAATGGCCACGAAACCCGAAGTTCCACTCGACGCCGCCGCTGAACCACGCGTTGCGAATGGCGAGGTTCGCCGGCTGAAAGACCGGGTTGACGAGCAAAAGCTCGCGTCCCGACGGCTTATGGAAGAGCGACCAGAGCCGCCCGCCGAGCTCGAGCAGGAACGTCGCCCGCAGCACGTCGTTTTCGAGCACCGCTATCCGGAAGGAGCGCGGCGCCAAAGTCCGGCCATAGTCCGATTGGAGCCGGTAAGGCAAGCATCCGTTGACCGCACCGTAGCCCATATACGTGAGCATGTCGGCCGGGACGCTTTCGTGGACTTTGAGCTTCTCGCCGTGGGGAGCGGCGGGCGGCGCGAGCTCCGGCAGCGGGTTTTCCGGACCCAGCCGGGCCGCAGGCATCGTCCAGGTATCCAGTCGCAGTTCGCTCACGGCGGCTCCGCTAACCTCTTCTTATACAGGTGGCAAGCTGGCGGAGTCGGACGGCCGTTGCAGAGAAGAAGGCGCGGTAGCCGTCGCAGTAGTGGCTGCGGCCGTCGGCGGCGCGGTCGCGCGGGCAGCCGCCGTGGCAGGCGGGCCACCATTCGCACAAACGGCACGCGGCCGCTGCTTCGGCCTTGAGCTTTCCGAATCGCCCTTCCCGGGTCTGCTCGACGTATTCCCGCAGAGGCCGTTCGCCGACATAACCGAGAAGCCACTCCGGCCGGCCAAAGAAGTCGCATGGGAAAACCTCGCCCCCGCGCTCGATAAGAAGGTAATCGCTGCACCGCGCCTGATACGTGCACATCCCCGGCTCGCCGTGCAAGTGGTAAGCGAGGGCACTCTCGATGTTGCGTTCGGAAACGCGGTGGACGCCGTCCTTCCACCATTCGTCGAAGGCGGCGATGAGGAATACGCCGAACTCGCGGCCCGTGATGCTCTCGGGGGTCGGGGTGCCATCCTCGCGCAGTTCGTGGCACGGGATGAACTGGATGTTGTGGAAGCCGCGGCCGACGAGCCAGCGGTAGGTTTCAGCGCCGCGCCCGACGTTCGCTCGGCTGACGACGCAGAGGATATTGAACTCGACGCCGAACTGGCGGAAGAGCTGGGCGGCGCGCATCGCGGCGTCGAACGACTGGCCGCGCATCGCCTCGTGCACTTCGCGCGGGCCGTCCAGTGAAAGCCCGACGAGGAACTTGTATTCGGCGAGGAACCGCGCCCATTCGCGGTCGATGACGACTCCGTTCGTCTGGAAGGCGTTGCCGACAACCTGGCCGCGCGCGCCGTGCTCGCACTGGAGAGCGACGGCGCGGCGAAAGAAGCCCAGCCCCGCAAGCGTCGGCTCGCCGCCCTGCCAGCAGAAGATGGACTGCGGCATTCGGTAGGAGAGGAACTCGCAGACGAGCGGTGCGAGAACGTCCTCCG
>CAZBRH010000084.1:10518-12088 GCA_964494245.1 uncultured Planctomycetota bacterium
TGGGGACAACGGCTCCCGCGAGGCGGTCTTCTGTGCCCGAATAGAAGCAGTAGCGGCACCGCAGGTTGCAGCGGTCGCCGACGGGCTTGATGAGCAGTTGGAACGGTCGAATGTGAGCGCCGGCGGTCAGGCGAGGCCCTTTCTTTTTCGCACAGCCCATTCGAGGCAGAGCAATCCACCGAGGGCAAAATACATATACATATTGTCCCAGAGACGCTTATAGGTCTTCTTCGAGATGGAGGCGCCGACGCGGCGGCTGAGGACATCCTTGAACGCCTGCTCGGCGTCCGAGCGCTCGTAAAGCCGCCCGCCCGACACGTCTGCGATGGCCTTCATCGTCTCCGGGTCTGCACCCGGCTCGCTGCTTTCGAGGTCGATTTCCTGAACGACAAACCGCGTGGACGCCGTCAACTCCGTTTGGTCCTTGATTTTGACGCCGGGGGGCAGTTGGGCGGTGACGGTGATCTCGTAGCTGCCGCTTTTTTCCACCGGCTTGGGGAGGTCGAGCACGTGGGGACCGGGCGCCTTGCCAATCGGAATGCGGATTTCCATTCCCGGCCCCTGAACCAAGACGGAGATGGGGGAGCCCTCGACGTTCTTGCCGCTGGCGCGGACGGTGAGCGTTGGCGTGTCGCCGGTCAGGTAGCGGAGGCGGTCGGTCTCGCACCAGATGCCGTCGGCCGTGCCGCCGTAGCCGCTTTTTGTGAGCCACTGGACAAGCTGTCGCCAGAACGCCTTGTGGTAGCGAGCGTGTTCGCCCTTGTTGAAAATCCACCGCCACGTTGTGTCGGCGGCGAAGACGGCGGTTCGTCCCTTTTCGTATTCCTGAACGACAAGCACCGGGTGCCCGTCGGGCGTCTTGACGAGCACTTCTGCTGCCGGCTTGATGCCGGAGACTCGTGTATAGCCAGAGACGGGCGGAAGCGCGGCCCAGATTTTCTTGGTCTCTTCCGGCGGGCCGAACCGCAGGATGTTGTGCTCCAGCCCCTCCGGCGTCGGGACGACCTGAAGCGGGTCAAGGGTCTGCCCGTCGGATTCCTTCACCTCAACCGGAAGCACCTGGGCAACGGGTGTCGAGCCATAGCCGCCGGGGCCGAGGGTGCTGAAGCCGCCGACCATGAGGAGCGCTCCGCCGTCGGCGACAAATTTCCGTATCCGCTCGCATTGCTCGGCGCTGAAGCGGCTCGCCGGCAGGTCACCGAGCACGATGAGAGCGAGTTCTTGCCATTCCTCGTCGGTTGCCGGAAGCAGCTTGGAGCGGTCGGCCTCGCTGGCGAGAAAGGCGTTGATGCACTGGAGTTCGATGTTGGCGGCGCCGGCGATGGCGCGGCGCTGGAATTTGTATTCCCAGCGGACTTCGCCCTCGATGAGCCGAACCTTGAGCGCAGATTCCGTCACCCGAACAAAAATCTCCTTCGTGTTGTTGCGAAGGTTGGCGTCCTTGTCCGCAGGCGTCACGTGCGCAACGAGGCGCTTGATGCCGATCGTCTTCGGGACATACGTGAAATCGACGTCCACCGTCGTTCCCGGTCTTGGTGTCGTGATGCGCTTGGGCGGCAACGCATTGACG
>CAZBRH010000084.1:12098-13543 GCA_964494245.1 uncultured Planctomycetota bacterium
CTTCGGATCGTCCTTATCGTGCGCCTCCACCTTGACCTCCAACGGAAAATCCGTCTGCGGTCCCTCATAGGCGATGCGCAGCTGAATCGGAGCAACGTTTTTGAGGAACACGCGTTCGGGACACTCGAAGCGCTGGATCGAGCTGTCGGCAAAATCGGCGGACCCCTTCTTGGCTCCAAGCAGCACGGCAAAGACGGGAGCGCCGAGTTTCCCGGCCGCGGCCACAGGGTCGCCGGACTCGTTGTGGCGGCCATCCGACAGGAGGACGATGCCTGCGGTCGGAGCGCCCGCGAGGTCTTTCATCACTTCGGTCAACGCGCCGGCAAGGTTGGTGCGCGCCCCCGTCGGCCGGGGCGGCAACCTGTCGGCCCGCTCGAAGGCGCCCGCGAAGGTTGCGAAGCGATAGTCGCACTTCTGCCGAATCTCGTCAATGACGCTTGCGTTGTCCGCAAGTATCTTCCTTGCTGCGTCGTAGCGAGAGGCGTTGTCGCAGTCCTTGTTCTCCATCGAAGTCGATACATCCACGAGAACAACGGCACAGGCCTTCTTCTCGATGGTCTCGACGAACACGAGCCGCGGACGGCGCAGGCAGAGCACGATGATTCCGAACACGATGATGCGGGCGGCCGCAAGCAGGTTCCGCGCGCTCCTCGAAAGCGGCTGTTCGGTGCTGCGATATTCCGCAACGACAAGAGCCGGCACGACCGCCAGCGATGTGAGCAAGCTGAACATTCGACCGAGAACCAGCACGGGAGCACAGAGCACCCCGCCTGCCCCCATCACCACGGCGTCGCCAAAGACACGGAGGGGCCGCCGCCTCGCCAGCAGCCGCGCAAGCCAAAGAACAGCGGTGCACACGCCGGCGTCAAACACCACCGACCAGGATGGATCGAAACTCAGCACTGTCGCTTCCTTCAGCTGGTTGCGGCGCTGGGCTACCGGACATCGACGACGTTCGCCATGCGCCGCAGTGCGCCCAGAAGCTGCCGGTCGATCATCGCGGCGACCTCCACGGTCCCGTCGCCGCCGGTCTCCTCAATGACTTGCGCGTTTCCGCGCAGGAACGAGAGCACGCGGCCGTCGCCGGCTCGCGCCGACACACGGACCTCTGCGAACCGCCTCCTCATGTGCTCGGACACCCGCTCGCGGAGCTCTTCCAGTCCCTCGCCCCTCAAGGCAGAGCAGACGACGTGGTTCGGATATCGATCCTTGAGCAGGACGAGCCGGGCGAGGTCTTCGACGGCGTCGCGCTTGTTTAGAACTGTGAGGATGGGGTGGCCGCCGCAGCCGATTTCTTCGAGAACCCGCTGAACGTCGGCCATCTGTTCCTCACAATACGGGTGGCTCGCGTCGGCCACGTGCAGAAGCAGATCGGCGCGCGTCGCCTCCTCAAGCGTCGCATGGAACGAAGCGATGAGGCGATGCGGCAGGCAGCGGAGGGCCCC
>CAZBRH010000085.1:0-13481 GCA_964494245.1 uncultured Planctomycetota bacterium
TTCCTCGAACGTCTCATCGTGGCCGCCATCCCGCGCATCCGCGACTTCCGCGGCCTTTCACCGAAGGCGTTCGATGGCCACGGCAACTACTCCTTCGGTGTCACGGAGCAGGCCATCTTCCCCGAAATCGACCCAGACCGAGTGAAGGTGACACAGGGCATGCACATTACGATTGTGACGACGGCGAAAACCGATGACGAGGCCCGCGAGCTCCTGCGGGCGTTCGGCATGCCCTTCGCCACCGAGTGAGGAGATACGATGGCACGTGTATGTTGGATCAATAAAGCCAACCGGCCGCAGAAGTATCGCGTTCGGCAGTATTATCGCTGCAAACTGTGCGGGCGGCGGAGAAGCTACATGCGTAAGTTCGGGTTGTGCCGGATATGCTTCCGCAACCTCGCCTCCTGCGGAGAAATCCCCGGCGTCCGGAAAGCGAGCTGGTAACGATGACGATGAACGATCTTGTGGCCGACATGCTGACCCGGATGCGGAACGCTCTGCGCAACCGCGCAGCGTCCGTCGAAGTCATCGGCTCGAAGCTCAATGCGGCTATCGTCGATGTGCTGAAACGCGAGGGCTATGTGAATGATTTCGCGCTGCTCGATACGCCGCCGCAACCCATGCTCCGCGTCTACCTGAAGTACGGCCCTGAAGGGGAACAGGTTATCAACGGATTGGAGCGCGTCAGCACGGCAGGCCGCCGCGTCTATCGCGGAGCCGACAAGTTGGGCGCCGTCCTGAACGGTCTGGGCATTTATGTCGTTTCGACGCCGCGGGGCGTGATGAGCGACCGTGAGTGCCGGAAGCACCGCGTCGGCGGTGAAGTGCTTTGCAAGGTATGGTAGCCGCTCTTGTGCGGCCGGTGAGAAGGACTGATGTCGAAAATTGGAAAAAATCCCATCGCCTTGCCTGAAGGGGTGAAGGTGTCTCTCGCAGACGGCGCCCTTTCGGTGGAAGGTCCCCAGGGGAAAGTTGTGATGCGCGTGCATCCCCTCGTGTCGGTCGCAGTGGATGAACATGCGCGACGGATCACGGTCGCGCCGCGCGAGCTCGAAGGCCGCGACCCGAAGCAAGCGCGCCTCCAGCGGGCGATGTGGGGCACAACCCGCAGCTTGATCGCCAACATGGTGCAGGGCGTTGCGCAGGGCTACACCATTCAGCTTCAAGTTGTGGGCGTCGGCTACGCCGCCCGCATCGAAGGGAAGAACCTGATACTCCGGTGTGGTTTTTCGAATGAAATCACCGTGCCGATTCCGGATGGCGTCACGGTGGAGCCGCCGAAACAGGATAGTTTGATGATTACCGGGGTCGGACAAGTTCCGTGCACGATGTTGACCCTGCACAGCGCCGACAAGGAGCTGATTGGTCAATTCGCGGCGTGCATTCGCGCGAAGCGGCCGCCCGAGCCCTACAAGGGCAAGGGAATCCGGTATGTGGGCGAAGAAGTGAAGCGGAAGGCCGGCAAGGCGCTCGCCGCCGGTGCGACGTAATCGAGGGCGAGGATGAACAGGCAGAAGGAGAAGCAGTTCAAGCGCCGTCGCCGCCATCTGCGGGTGCGCAAGAAGGTGTTTGGAACGCCCGAGCGGCCGCGGCTGAGCGTGTATCGTAGTGTGCGGCACATCTATGCCCAGATCATCGACGACACGCAGGGGCGGACGCTGAGTGCCGCCTCGACGCTCAGCGTGGACGTGCGCGAAGGTCTGAAGGCCACGGGGAATCAATCGGCCGCACGAGCCGTCGGCAAGCGTCTGGCCGAAAAGGCCCTGGCGCATGGCATCCGGGCGGTTGTCTTCGACCGCGGTAGCTTCAAGTATCACGGCTGCGTTCGCGCACTCGCCGAGGCGGCGCGCGAGGCAGGGTTGGTGTTCTAGCAGGACGGTCGGACTCGTTTTCGAGGGTGGAAGTTGGCAGAAGCTACGGAAGAAAGGCGCGGCGCCCGGGATGGCGCCCCTGAGTTCTACGAGAACGTCGTTAAGATTTACCGGTCGGCGGCGGTGGTCAAGGGCGGTCGGCGATTCAGTTTCGAGGCCCTGACTGTCGTCGGCGACCGTGCCGGCAGAGTCGGCATCGGCTACGGAAAGGCGAACGAGGTTCCCGCAGCGATTGAGAAGAGCTTGAAGCAAGCGCGGCGCTCAATGAAACGGGTAGTTCTTTCAGGGCATACACTTCCGCATGAGGTGATGGGGCGGTTCGAAGCGTCGCGTATCTTCATGAAGCCCGCGGCCCCTGGAACGGGCATCATCGCAGGGGCCGCTCCCCGCGCCGTGCTCGAAGCCGCGGGCGTTCGGGACGTGCTTACAAAATCCTACGGGAGCAACGCGGCAAAGAATATGGTCAGGGCGACGCTCCGCGGATTGCTTCAGTTGCGCGACCGCGCGACCGTTCGGCGGTTGCGAGGAGTGGAACTTGAATGAACTTGTCTGACGCAGTAACGGGACAGCGGCGGAAGAACCGGCACCGCGTTGGCCGAGGCGGCGGTTCCGGCTGGGGCAAGACGTGCGGCCACGGGCATCGTGGGGCTAAGACCCGGTCCGGCCACTCGCAGGCGATCGGCGTGACATTCGAAGGCGGCCAGATGCCGCTTTTTCGCCGGCTGCCGAAGCGAGGGTTCAACAACCGCCGCTTCCAGAAGCGGCCCGCGACCATCAACCTCGCTGACCTCGCAGATTGGCCTGGTGAAGAGGCGGTCACTCCAGACGCCCTGCTCGCAGCCGGGCTCGTCCGGAGCATTGCAAATGGTGTCAAGGTGCTTGGGCGGGGCGACGTGCCGAGGCCGCTTACGGTCAAAGCGCATGCCTTCTCCGAATCCGCCCGCGAGAAAATCCTCGCCGCTGGTGGCAAGGTTGAAGTGCTTGTGTAGTGCGCATCCCTTTGGAGCAGACGGGCTGCTGTGCTTGAGCCGCTGATCAACTGCTTCCGAATTCCAGAACTGCGGAGGAAGATTCTCTTCACCGTAGTTCTGCTTTGCGCCTTCCGGGCGGGCGCGTTTGTGCCTCTGCCGGGCGTCAACCCGCGTGCGGTCAAGGCCGCAGCAGGGCAGATCGAAGGCGGGGCGCTCGGACTCGTCAATATGTTTGCCGGTGGGGCTCTCGACAACTGCGCCGTTTTCGGGCTTGGCATCATGCCTTATATCAGCGCCTCGATCATTTTTCAGCTCCTCGCAACGGTCATCAAGCCACTCGAAGAGCTCCAGAAAGAGGGCGAAGCCGGCCAACGGAAAATCAACCAGTATACGCGGTACGCAACCGTCCTTCTCTGCCTCATTCAGGGCTTCTTCATGGCCCGCTGGATCGAACGCCTGCCCCCGACGGATGGCATTTATATCGTCCCGCAGGACATCCAGCGCGGCCTCGGGTTCGAAATCCTTGCCGTCATTGCGCTGACTACGGGCACGATGCTCGTCATGTGGATTGGCGAACAGATTCAGGAGCACGGCGTCGGCAACGGAATTTCGCTGCTCATTATGGCTGGTATCGTCGCCCGAATGCCGTCGATGATCCGGCAGGTCTGGCGCACGCAGGTCGATTCGAACCTCATCAACCCGGCGGAGGACAAGATTGGATTGGTCGGAATCGTCGGGATGGCCCTGATGTATGTTCTTGTGGTCGTTGGCGTCGTTCTTCTGCACCAGGGTCAACGGCGGATCACCATCCAGACAGCAAAGCAGATCAAGGGCCGACGCGTCTTTGGCGGCCAGCGTTACTACCTCCCGCTCAAGGTCGGCGCTGCGGGCGTCATTCCCATCATCTTTGCCCAGTCGCTCCTAATGTTCCCCGGAATGATCCTGCGAAATATTATGGCCCGCCCAGACTGGATCGGCACGCTCGGCCACTGGCTCTATCGCTTCTTTGATTACCAAAGCTTCAGCTACATCGTCATCTATGTGGTCCTTATTGCCTTTTTCTGCTTTTTCTGGACCGCCGTCCAATTCAATCCTATCAAGATGGCCGATGAGATGAAGGAACGGGGGAACTTCATCCCCGGCATCCGGCCCGGCAAACGGACGAGCGAATACTTCGAGCGCGTCATGACCCGCATCACACTGGCGGGCGCTGCATTTATCTCCATCATTGCCATCCTTCCGCTCCTTGTGCAGCGCAGCACGAACCTCGGCCCCGCCGCTTACATGTATGGCGGCACCGGGATACTCATCGTCGTCGGCGTGGCGCTCGAACTCGTCCAGAAAATCGAAAGCCATCTCCTGATGCGGCACTACGACGGATTCCTCAAGAGCGGTGCTCGGATTCGAGGGAGGCGCTGATGGGGCTTCGGCTCATCTTTCTTGGTCCTCCCGGCGTCGGCAAAGGCACACAGGCCGTTCGGCTTGCTGCCGAGCGAGGGATTCCGCACATTTCGACCGGCGATATTCTCCGCCGTGAAGTTGCAGCGGGCACGGAACTGGGCTCCTGCGCAAAGGAATACATGGACCGCGGCGAACTTGTCCCCGACGACCTCGTTGTTGCGATGGTCGCTCGGCGGCTCGCGGAACCCGATTGCCGCCGCGGTTACCTGCTCGATGGTTTCCCCCGCACAATGCCCCAAGCCGTCGCGCTCGATAAGAAACTGGCGGAGACGAAGGACGGGGCCATTGACCGTGTATTCTACTTTAGCGCGCCCGATGAGGTCCTCGTCCGGCGCCTCAGCGGTCGGCGTAGCTGTCCGGCGTGTGGCGCAAACTACCACGTTGAGAACCTGCCCCCAAAGAAATCGGGTTTCTGCGACCGATGCGGTGGTCCCCTCGTTCAACGAAAGGATGACCAGCCCGAGACGATCCAGAACCGCCTGGCCGTGTATCGGGCGCAAACAAAGGAGCTCATCGACCATTACAGCGCGGCAGGGACGCTCGTGGAAATCGACAGCACCGGCACAGTCGAAGAAATCGCTGCAGCGCTGGCGAGGTCTTTGGAAACATAGCATGTTCGGCGGGATGCCGCTCAGGACGCCGCAGGAGCTCGTGCTTATGCGAGAAGCGGGCCGAATCGTTGCCCGTGTTCTCGCCCGAATGAGAGAGCTTGTGGCACCGGGTATCACGACGATCGAGCTGGACCGGGCGGCCGAGGAGATTATCCGCGGCTGCGGCGCGATCCCTGCGTTCAAGGGTTATCGCGGCCACGGCCGCTCGCCGTTCCCCGGCACCATCTGCGCGTCGGTCAACGACGAAGTCGTGCACGGCATCCCAAGCGACCGGGTCCTGCGAGAGGGCGACATCGTAAGCATTGATGTTGGCGTCCAGCAGCATGGTTTCTTCGGCGATGCCGCGGTGACGCTTCCTGTCGGGCGCATCTCGAGGCAGGCAGCGGCGCTCATCTGCGTTTGCTCCGAGGCGTTGGACGCGGCCATCGCCCAGGTCCGGCCCGGCGCCGCTCTTTGTGCAATTGGAAAAGCTGTTCAAGGTCACGTCGAGGCCCAGGGCTTCTCGGTTGTGCGCCAGTTCGTCGGCCACGGTATCGGCACGGCCATGCACCAGGCCCCTGAAGTGCCGAACTTCGTGACCCGCCACGACGCTGGAACGCTAATGGAGCCGGGGCTCGTTTTGGCCATTGAGCCGATGATTAGCGCCGGCCGCCACGAAGTGCGAGTAGATGGCGCGGACGGCTGGGTCGTTCGCACGGCCGACGGGTCGCTCTCGGCGCACTTTGAGCATACCGTCGCCGTGACGCCCGACGGACATGAGATTTTGACGCTTCCTTGATGGGGGCGGAAGAAGGTCGGACGCGATGCCAAAAGAGGAACCCATACGCGTTGAGGCAGTGGTTCGAGAAGCGCTGCCCAACGCAATGTTCAGCGTGGAACTCGCAAACGGGCACCGTGTCCTCGCTCACGTCTCCGGCAAGATGCGGATGCACTTTATCCGTATCCTTCCGGGCGACAAGGTGACGATTGAGATGTCGCCTTACGACTTGACCAAGGGGCGGATTGTTTACCGCGAGGAGCGCCAGGCCCGCGTCCCGCCCCCCGGCGGCAAGAAGAGGAGGTAATCGATGAAAGTCCGCTCCTCGGTGAAGCGGATCTGCGAAAACTGCAAGCTCATCCGGCGCAGAGGCATTGTCCGTGTGATCTGCACCAACCCCCGCCACAAGCAGCGGCAGGGAAAGTGAAAAGTGACTACGCGAAAGCGAACGAAAGCCCGCAAACGCTGGACCGAAAGCACTCGGCTTCCGACGCTTCTTCAGGAGGTATGAAGGACTATGCCCCGTATTCTTGGTGTTGACATTCCAGGCCGCAAGCACATCGAAATCGCGCTAACGTATATCCACGGCATCGGCCGCACGAGCGCACTCAAGATCATCGCCGAGGCCGGCATCCCTTTGGGCACGAAAACGGACGATCTGACCGAAGAGCAGCTCTCTCGCATCGTGGGCATCATCGACCGCAGCTACACCGTCGAAGGCGAACTTCGCCGTATGGTCGCGCAGAACATCGCCCGACTCAGGGACATCAACTGCTACCGTGGCATCCGCCACAAGCGAGGCCTTCCTGTCCGGGGCCAGCGCACTCGAACCAACGCCCGGACGCGGAAGGGGCCCAAGAAGACTGTTGCAGGAAAGAAGAGCGTCAAGGCCCTCGGCTGAGACAGGTAACGAACGGCAAAGGAACACAAAATGACGAAACCCGGGAAGAAGCGAGTGCGGCGCGTCTCATCGCAGGCCATCGCCACCATCAAGGCGACGTTCAACAACACCATTGTCTCGATCACCGACTTGGACGGCGAGGTGCTCTGTTGGGCCAGCGCAGGCACCATCGGGTTCAAGGGCTCGCGCAAGAGCACCCCGTTCGCTGCCCAGCGCACCGCTGAGAGCGCTGCCGAAAAGGCACAGAAAATGGGCGTTCGTTCTGTCGAAGTTCGCGTCAAAGGCCCCGGTTCTGGCCGTGAGTCCGCCATTCGTGCGCTCCAGGCCGCCGGGCTTGAAATTAAGGCCATCGAAGACGTCACACCGTTGCCCCATAATGGTTGTCGGCCCCGGAAGCGACGTCGCGTGTAGTGGAGACCAGGAGAACTTTCATTGGCTCGAAACATCGGACCCAAATGTAAGCTCTGTCGCCGCGAGGGGACCAGGCTTTTCCTCAAGGGGGTGCGCTGCGATACCGCGCGTTGCGCCTTTGAGCGAAGAGATTATCCCCCCGGCATGCAAACATGGCGTCGCCGGAAAATCACTCCCTACGGACTCCGCCTCCGAGAAAAGCAGAAGGTCAAGCGATACTACGGGCTCCTGGAACGTCAGTTCCGCATGGTATTCCGCCGGGCGGAGCGAGAGAAAGGCAACACGGGCGACAATCTGCTCCTGGCGCTCGAACGCCGGCTCGATAATGTCCTTGTCGCCCTCGGCTTTGCGCCGTCCCACAGCAGCGCGCGACAACTTGTTCGACACGGACACATCCGCGTCAACGGACGCAGGATTACAATGCCCTCAAGAGCCGTCGCCCCAGGCGAGGAAATCTCCACCGTTGACCGCCCCAAGTCCAAAGCCCTGGTGACCGCTGCACTGAATGCTACAAAGGGGCGTAGCATCCCTTCGTGGCTTGAACTCGTTGCCGTCGAACCTGTTCCCACGGCTAGGGTGGTGCGCCAGCCCACCCGCGAGGACGTGTCCATACCTGTGGATGCACAGTTGATTATCGAGCTCCTTTCAAAATAAGGACCCAACCTGGC
Source organism: uncultured Planctomycetota bacterium (assembly GCA_964494245.1). Lineage (GTDB taxonomy): Bacteria > Planctomycetota > PUPC01 > PUPC01 > PUPC01 > CAZBRH01. The sequence continues at coordinate 7,652 of CAZBRH010000085.1, forward strand.
CCCGGCGTGGGCTACCACGGTGCGGAGGATATACGATGCGAAAGAGGTGGATGGGTTTTGAGCTGCCCGTCAGAGTCGTTTGCGACAAAGAGACACTCACCGACACATACGGCAGGTTCATCGCCGAGCCGTTCGAGCGCGGCTACGGCACGACCGTCGGCAACGGGCTTCGGCGCGTCCTGCTCTCCTCGCTGCGCGGAGCCGCCATCTCCGCCGTTCGATTCGAGGGCGTCCAGCACCAATTCCAGACCATCCCTAATGTCGTCGAGGACGTTACCGATATCTGCCTCAACCTGAAGAAGGTCCTCGTCAAGCTTCATACAGATGACGAAAACGTCGTCAAGACCGTCACGCTCGATGTGCAGCGTAAGGGCGAAGTCACCGCCGGACAGATTCAGCGCGACGCCGACGTTGAAATCGTCAATCCGGATCACCATATCGCCACATTGAGCGACGGCGGGAAGCTTTCGGCCACAATGGAAGTCCGCTCCGGTCGCGGCTACAAGGTTGCCGAGGAGTTCGCCCGCGACGAAATCGGCTACATCCCGCTTGACTGCGCCTTCTCTCCCGTCGTTCGCGTCAGGCCCCTTGTCGAAAACTGCCGCGTCGGCCAAGTCACCAACTACGACCGGCTCATCCTCGAAATCGAAACCAACGGCACCGTGGACCCCGAAATGGCGCTCGTTGAGGCGGCTCGCATCTACCGCAAGCACCTTGACCCCTTCGTCCAATACTTCGAACTCGGCCCGCCTACGGAAGATACCGCTGCGCAACTCGCCGCTCAACGGGAGCTCGAGTACCAGACCGAACTCGACCGCAAGCTCTCGAAATCCGTTGCCGAACTCGATCTCTCTGTTCGAGCCGCCAACTGCCTTGCGTCCCAGCGTATCGAGACACTGCGACAGCTTGTGGCCAAGACCGAGTCGGACCTCCTCGCGTTGCGCAATTTCGGCCAGACCTCCCTGAATGAGGTCAAGAGCAAACTCGCCCAGCTTGGCCTCGAACTGGGCATGAAAATCGACTGATCGGAGACCGCCATGCGACATCGAAAGACCAACCGCAAGCTCGGCCGGCGTTCCGGCCCCCGCCGCGCGCTCCTGCGCGGGCTTGTCACCTCGCTCTTCCTTGCCGAACCGACGGAAGACCACGCAGAGCGTATCCAGACCACCCCCGAAAAGGCAAAGGAAGCCCGCCGCCTTGCCGAGAAACTCATCACCCTCGGCAAGAAGGGCACGCTGGCCGCGCGGCGCCGAGCGCTGGAACTCCTCCCCAACAAACGCGCCGTCCGTAAGCTCTTCCGCGACATCGCGCCCCGCTATATCGACCGTCCCGGTGGCTACACCCGCATCCTCCGCTTGGGTCGTCGCCGCGTGGGCGATGACGCCCCGCAGGTCATCTTCGAACTTGTCGGCCTGAGCGAAGAAGTCGCCAGCCGCCCCGTCAAGCCCGAAGTCGCCGTCGAACCCGACCGCAAGACCCAGCCAGCCACCGATGAGAACCGGGGTTCTGACTCCGAGCCCGAAAACGCATCGTAGCCAAGGCGGAAACTGGGACGGAGAACTTTCTTTCGCCCTGCAAAAGAGTCATCTGTCCCCGTTTCCAGAACCTTGTCCTCTCAAGCTTGTATCTGCCCTGCGGCGGCGCTATGATTCCTGTGTCGCTACGCAGCCGGTCATGAAGACGGACGGCTCTACGGGAGGACGCAAACGTGGTCGAACGCCGGAAGTCGCTCGTTGTGCGGACGGTGGGGGATATCGCCGTTGTTTACTTCACCGATACGAAGATTCTAGAGGAGATGCAAATCAAGTGGCTCGGCAACGAGCTCTATGACCTCGTCGGAGCACAACATCGCTCGCGTATCGTCATCAACTTCCAGAACGTCCAGCGCTTTTCCACCGCGCTCCTCGGCAAACTCATCGGGCTGAAGAAGAAAGCCGTGGAGGCCGGCGGCAACGTTCGACTCTGCTGCATCCCAGCACCGGTGATGGAAATCTTCCGGGTGACTGGCCTGAACCAAGCGTTCGACATCTCGGACGACGAGATGTCGGCGATCAAGGGCTTCAGCAAGTAGGTTCTCGGCCCCGGCAGGGCGGCTATGTTTCTGCTTGTTCAGCGCTCCAAGCTCCGGGGGAGTGTCGATATCCCCGGCTCTAAATCTCACACAATCCGGGGCGTTTTCTTCGCCTCGCTCGCCGACGGCGCCTCCTCGCTGGAAAAACCTCTCGATTCGCTCGACACCCGCGCGGCGGTGGGTGCCTGCCGTGCGTTCGGCGCGGAAATCACGATGGGGCGGGCGTGGACGGTCCGCGGTTTCGACGGCGAGCCGCAGGTTCCGGCGGACGTGATCGACGTCCGCAACTCCGGTTCGACAATCAACTTCGCGCTCTCTGTCGCCTCGCTCGCAGACGGGCACGCGGTCTTTACGGGCGATGAGCAGATACGCCGTCGGCCGTGCGGCCCGCTCCTTGATGCCCTGATTCAACTCGGCGCCGAGGCATTTTCGACCCGCGGCAACGGCTGTCCGCCCATCGTTGTCGGCGGAACACTGAGAGGCGGGACGTGCGAACTCCGCGCCGCATCGTCGCAATACCTATCAAGCCTGCTCATCGGAGCGCCCTTTGCTGCTGGCGACACGGAAATCCGGATCATCGAGTTGAACGAAGCCCCTTACGTGCAGATGACGCTCGACTGGCTCGCCCGCCTCGGCCTCGCCTGTGAGCATGACGAATCGCTTCGCCGCTTTCGTATTCCCGGGCGGCAGCGCGTCGCGTCGTTCTCTCGCTCGATTCCGGCTGATTTCTCGTCGGCGACGTTCTTCCTCTGTGCGGCGGCAATCACCGGCGGCCCCATCACCCTTCGCGGACTGGACATGAACGACACGCAGGGTGACCGGGCTGTTGTTGACATGCTGCGGACGATGGGCGCACGCATCGAAGAGCAAGACGGAACGCTCGTCGCATCGGGCGGGCTGCTCCGGGGAGCCGAACTCGATCTGAACGCAACGCCGGACGCGCTTCCAGCGCTCGCTGCAACGGCCTGCTTTGCCGAAGGCGAAACCCGGCTTGTCAACGTTCCGCAAGCGCGCATCAAAGAGACCGACCGCATCGCCGTCATGCGCCAAGAGCTCATAAAAATGGGAGCGCGCCTCACCGAGCTGGAAGACGGGCTTGTCATCCAGGGCTCGCCGCTTTCGGGCGCGGAGGTCAGCGGCCACGGCGACCATCGCGTCGTCATGGCGCTTGCCATCGCTGGACTCGGCGCCCAGGGAACCACGCGGATAGCCACCGCCGAATCTGTCGGCGTGACCTTCCCCAACTTCGTCGAGTTGATGCAGGCGCTCGGCGCGGCAATGGAACGCGAATAGCATGGGAGCAAGAGGGTATGGGGCATCCGCCTTCGATGAGGCTTCGGCGGAGACGCCGAAGCGTCCGGCGCGCCACCGGCGGCAGTCGTTCAAGGTCGCTGTGCTCATCGGACTAACCATTCTGCTTGCCTCGATGCTTACTGACCGCTTTCTTCCAATGCTGAGCGTGAAGTTCGACAAGCCGACGCGATACACCCTGCCGCCGAACCTCGATGTCCGCGAGCGGCACCTCGAATACGACTATACGCTCCGCACAAACAGCAGGGGCCTTCGCTGCGCCGAAGTCCCGATGGAAAAACCGCCCGGCGTTAGACGGATTGTGCTGCTGGGCGACGCGCAAACCGCCGGGGTCGGCGTCGAAGTCGAGCAGACATTTGGGGCAATTCTTGAACAGAAACTTCCGAACACAACCCTTATCAACTGCGGCCGACCGTGGGCAAACACACTCACGCAAGCTCGCATCCTCTTTCACGTCGGCCTGGAATATGGCCCCGACCTTGTGCTCTTGTGCGTTTCGGCGGACGACCTTGCGGACATGCCATCTCAGGACATCGGAGACATTTACGATGCGTTCCCGCGCTCGCGCGGGCTGACAGAGCGGTTCTGGCCTAACCTCCACGGAGCGCGGGCCGCCTGGGTTCAGCGCTCCCGATACGCCGGTGAACGCGAGCCGTTCGACTGGCGGGCCCGGATGGAAGGGATTGCGAGGAGAAAAAAGATCGCCGAGAGCGAAATCGAGCGCTGGCGAAAGACCGTCGATGCCTTTCCCGAACTTGTGGACGCTGCGAGCCGCAACCGGTTCAACGGCAACGTTATGGCGTTCGGCCTCTTCTGGCGCCATAGTTGGGCCGACGCACTCGACATCGGCCCCGGACACGGCGAAGGGGCCTGGAAGCAGATGCAGGCCGTGCTTGGTGCCATTGCGCTCGAAGCAGTGCGCTCCGGATTCGCGCTTGCCGTCGTCTTTCTTCCCGCGCGGGTGCAATATGACCGCGACTACCAGAACTTCCTGCGGGGCTTCGGGCACAACATGACCGACCGATGGCTTACGGAGACCTCGCATTTCCAGATTGCACTTGGGCGGTGGTGTGGAGATCGGGGCATCCCATTCCTTGACCTGACCGCGGCGTTCCGCGGACACCCTGTTCCCGGCGCGTTGAGCACGCGATACGGCGGAATGCTTACGGTCGAAGGGCACGCCCTCGTTGCCGATCAGATCGCCCCTTGGCTTTGCGGCGGTGTGGCGGTGGAAAGCGAAAGGTCGGAACGAAATCAGTCCGGGTCTTTTGGGACAACCGCAAAATAACGCACCCGGCAGGCGGCTAATCGCCAATCGACGAGGGCGTCTTGACATCGGGTGGTCACGTGGTAAATGGGGCTGTCGGGGTGCTTGAAACTGTTCATACGCGGACGCACCCACGGAGGACTGCGTTGTCGGCTCCAGACGAACTTTGGGATCTGACTGGGAAGGTGGCGCTTGTGACCGGCGCGGGCCGGGGCTTGGGCCGCGCGATGGCGATCGCACTTGCTCGACACGGCGCGGCCCTCGCGCTCGTCGCCCGGTCGGAGCGCGAACTCAACCGTGCCGCAAGGACGATTTCGCAGCTCGGCCGCCGCGCCATCGTCTGCCCGTTCGATCTGACCGATGCAGACGGGATACCGGGATTGCTCGACCGGATCGAGGACGAACTGGGGTTGGTGGAGGTTCTTGTGAACAATGCAGGAACGACTCGACGCGGTGCTGCGGCCGAGCTTTCCATCGGGGATTGGGACGCGGTGATGTCGCTGAACGTGCGAAGCGTATTCGTTCTTTCGCGGGAGGTGGCGAAGCGCCTCATTCGTGTGCAGCGGAAGGGAAAGATCATCAACATCGCCTCGCTGATGAGCAAGGTCTGCCGTCCCGGCACAGCGGCCTATGCGGCGAGCAAGGGCGCAGTCGCTCAGCTGACCCGTTCGCTCGCCGTCGAATGGGCGCCGCACGGCATCAACGTGAATGCCATCGGCCCCGGCTATTTCAAGACCGAGCTCACGGAGCCGCTTTGGAAGGACAGGGCGTTCGACGCCTGGGTGCGGGGGCGGTGCCCGATGAGACGCTGGGGCAAACCCGACGACCTCGCCGGGCTTGCGGTATTCCTTGCATCGCGGGCGTCCGACTTCGTCACGGGGCAGATAATCTACGCCGACGGCGGTTGGCTCTCGACCGTCTGACGCGCGAGCGAGTCGTAGAGTTCCGCGTATCTTGCAACCATCGTGCCAACGTCGAAGTCCTCGCGGGCGCGGGCCTGTGCGCGGGTGGCGCGCTCGCGGTCCGGGGATGCAAGCGCATCGGTTAGCGCCTCGACGAGCCGTGGGACGTTACGCGGCGGAACAAGCCGCCCCAGCCGGCCGCCGCGGCGGTCGACAAGAACCTCGGGAATAGAATCGACGGCAGATGCGACGACAGGCACGCCCGCGGCCATCGCTTCA